>NZ_JADWMP020000031.1:0-45875 GCF_015767295.1 Shewanella sp. DW31 | reverse complement strand
ATCAGTAAACTCATCGATGAACTGTCACATCAGGCTGCTTAACGCTGTCTGCCGTGTCAGTGGATGCGCATTATAGGCAGTGAAACTTTTTGTGCAAGGGCTTTTTAAATGAAAAAAGATCGCATGGCGATCTTTTAAACGATGGCGATTATTTTACATGCAAAGTGCCCATTAATTGTGCTTTTTGCTGCCTTTATCGATAAAACCTTGGATTAGCGAGACAGCTTTTACGTCATCCCAATCAACATAGGATCGAACAAAGGCAATTAATTGACCCTGTTGATCAAGAATAAAGGTCGCAGGAATCGTGTCGAGCGGAAAAACGTTCCCAAGACTTTGTGGTTGATCGTAGTAAGAGTTGAAATTCGCCATACCCAATGAACTTAAGAACGGCTGAACCTGCTGCTTACCTTCTGCATCAATAGAGATAGGCAGCACGACAAAATCTTCAGTCTTGAACTTAGTTGCTAACCTTTCGATTGCAGGCAACTCTCTGACACATGGCGGACACCAAGTCGCCCACATGTTAACC
Organism: Shewanella sp. DW31; assembly: GCF_015767295.1. NCBI lineage: Bacteria > Pseudomonadati > Pseudomonadota > Gammaproteobacteria > Alteromonadales > Shewanellaceae > Shewanella > Shewanella sp. DW31. Next base: position 45,343 of record NZ_JADWMP020000031.1, on the reverse strand, counting down.
ATAATGATCTTGCCTTTAAATTGGCTGAAGTCGATAGCTTTACCATCGACATCATTAAAGGCAACAGGCTCAATAGGAAAAGTCTTTGGCAGTACATTGATCAAATCAACCGTTGATTCCATCGGTTTAGCCGTTTGCTGCATACCAGGGTACGCATGCGCGACCCCAGCAACAAATACCAAAAGAATGGATGACAACATGAATGCCGTTATGACTTTATGCTTCATTTTGTATTGCGCTTTAGCAAGGTATCTAACTCGCGCTGATCTTCTGCGCTAATTTCGTTCGGCACATTACCGCCAATACGTTGCTTACGAATGAAGATGAATCCAATCACTAGACCCAGAAGTAATAAACCAATAGGACCTAACCAGAGAATGTAGGTCTTGGTTTCCATCTTAGGTTTATAAAGAACAAACTCACCGTAACGACTGGTCATAAACTCGATGATCTCATCATCCCCTTTTCCTTCGTCAACCATCTTGAATACCTCAAGACGCAGATCTCGAGCAACGGGTGAATTGGAGTCGATCAAATTTTGGTTTTGACACTGTGGACAACGTAGTTCATGGGCCAAAGACAAACCACGCTTTTGATTTTCAGGCGACTTGAATTCGTAAGTATCAACTGGTGTTGCCATGACGGCAGTCGTCATGCTGAACATCAGCACTAGACCACCCATGATTTTAATCAGCGTTCTCATGCTGCGCCATCCTTCGCTGCTTCAGCTTGTAATTGTTGGATCATAGGGTAAAGGGTTTCACTCCATACGCGTTGGTCTATTGGACCTGCATAACGGAAACGGATAATACCGTTGTGATCAACAATAAAACTCTCTGGTGCACCATAAACGCCAAGATCTAATCCTAAACGCCCATCTTTATCATAGATATTAACGTTGTAGGGATCGCCCTGACGTTTTAACTCTTCTAACGCAGGAGCACGCTCATCACGATAGTTAATCCCGTAAATTGGCAGAAGATTTTTACGTTTTAGCATCACTAAGAAAGGATGCTCATATTTACAAGATGGACACCACGTCGCCCATACATTAAGTAATGATACCTTACCTTTTAATTGCTCATTCGTTATGATCTCAGCCGGTGTTTCTAGGCGTTCCAGTTGGAAAGCCGGAATAGGCTTCCCTTCCAGTGCTGAATCCAATTGCTGCGGATTCAGAAATAACCCTTTATATAGAAACACCCCCATGGCGAGAAATATGACCAATGGGATAAACAGAACCAACTTCTTCATACATTCCCCAATTATTGAGCCGTTGCCAATTTTGCCTTTTCGGCCAAAGGCGCGACGGCTGCAGTGACTTTCGCACGGTAACGTTTATCCGATGCAGCGAAGAATCCACCTATCATCATGAAAATTGCCCCAAACCATAACCAACGCACGAACGGCTTATAGTTTAAACGAACCGCAAATTCAGTGCTGGTAATAGGGTCACCCATAGTTACGTACAAGTCACGGAATAGACCCCAGTCAATACCGGCTTCTGTCATATCCATAGTTCGCACATTATATTGACGACGATCTGGTTTTAGTAATGTCAGTAGCTCATCGCCCTTGTAGATCTCTATCTGTCCCTGCTGTGCAGTGTAGTTAGGACCCACTACGTTTTTGGTCTCGAGATACTTAAAAGTATAACCGGCAAGTTCTTGGCTTACACCAGGTCCCATACGAACACTTTTCTCAATCGAGTAATTTGACACCATAGTGGCACCAATCACAGAAACGGCAATACCGAGATGCGCAAAGATCATACCAAGCTGACTACGGCCCATGCGGCTGATGCTGATATCACCTTCTTTCGACTTGACCATGTTATAGGCCGCTCTTGCGGTAGCCAGAATAATCCAAGCAGCGGCAGCAATACCAAAGGCAACCCAAATATTGAATGCACCATCGACGATAAAAGGAGTCACAATACCGATAGCAGCAGCAATCATTGCTGGGATCAATAGCTGACGCTTAAGCTCGCCCGCTTTCGATTTTTTCCAACGAATAATTGGACCAATACCCATAAAGCCAAATAGTACTAATACGATAGGCACGAACACCGCATTAAAGTATGGGGGTCCAACAGAGATCTTACCCATGCCAAGCGCGTCGATGAGCAATGGATATAATGTACCCAATAGTACCGTACCTGCGGCAACCGTCAGTAGCACGTTACACACTAGGAGCATAGTTTCTTTAGACTTAAGCTCGAAACGGGCAGGACTACTCATTTCACTGGCACGTAAAGCAAACAGTGTTAATGAACCGCCAACAGCTAAACCAAGTAACAACAGGATGAACATACCGCGGCTTGGATCGGCTGCGAATGAATGCACTGAGGTTAATACACCAGAGCGAACAATAAAGGTACCAAGCAAACTTAAAGAGAAAGCGAAAATAGACAGTAATACAGTCCAGTTACGGAAGGCGCCGCGTTTCTCAGTCACAATCAAAGAGTGAACAAGCGCAGTACCCACTAACCAAGGCATAAAAGAGGCGTTCTCAACAGGATCCCAGAACCACCAACCGCCCCAGCCTAATTCATAATAAGCCCACCAAGATCCTAGTGCGATACCGCCCGTAAGGAAGGTCCAAGCAGCCAATGTCCATGGACGAGTCCAACGAGCCCATGCAGAATCGAGACGGCCGCTCATCAGCGCAGCAATCGCAAATGCAAAGCTTACAGAGAAGCCCACATAACCCAAGTACAACATAGGAGGATGGAAGATTAATCCCACGTCCTGCAGCATTGGATTTAAGTCACGACCTTCGGCAGGGATCGGGAATAAACGTTCAAATGGGCTAGATGTGAGTAGCATAAACAAACTAAAGCCAATCACAATAAGAGCCAATACTGCCAGCACACGAGCAGTAAACACTTCTTCTAAACCTTTGCTAAACAAGGCAACCGCAGCCGCCCAAGTTGATAAAGCAAACACCCAAAATAACAGTGACCCTTCATGACCGCCCCATACGGCCGAGATCTTAAAGAAGATAGGTAACTGAGAATTTGAATGATGTGCCACATAGGCGACCGAGAAATCATCGACGGCAAAACTATAAGCCAGCACGACAACAGATAAGGTAATAAAAAAGAACATTCCGTACGTTAATGGCCAAGCGTACCTAACAAGGTATTGGTCTTTTCTGGCAACACCTATTAGGGGGACGCTGATTAATAAGAAGGCAAAAGCCACCCCTATTATCAACGCAAAGTGTCCAAGTTCTGGGATCATGGGTTTTCCTCAGTCTTCAATAATATGTTGATTTAGAAAGACTCTATCTCAACGCACAACATGCTATTCACGCAAATGCACGAAATTTTGCTCATTTTAGTATTTGCTATTGTTCCTGTCTGCCTCTTTCGTACAAAACTGGGTTACTTGTCTCATTCTCAATTTTAGAGGTCGATGAAAGTCACGGAAGAGGCTCAGTTCTGCATGTGACCGACAAATGACACTTAAGTTTCATACAAAATTTACAAGAAGAATCAATTTGTGAACCAGTGCCCAACTATATGCTTTCAGCACTGGGATTACCTTATATTACTGTTCAATGAACAATCTTTACGTATAATCTTGCTTCCAAGCCTAGCGGTTACTCCGCTTTCTGCAAACTAAAGTGAATATAGAAACAATGACGACATTTTGGATTTTTATTGCGCTTGTTATGTTAGTCGGCCTGATGCTGATTTGGATCCCGCACTTCAGACAGCAAAAATTGCTGAAAACGGAAGAAGCTGGAGTTCGTAAACAAACGAACCTTGAATTGTTCAATGAGCGCTTAGGCGTTCTTGAAAAAGAATTAAGTGAAGAGCTACTCGATCAAGCCGAATTTGATGCGTTGAAGAAAGAACTGGAAATCAGTCTACTCCAAGACATCAAACAAGCGAACGACGATTCACTGGTCAACCAAATAAAGCCAAAGACGATTCTGTGGCCGTCGATCATGTCAGTTTGTTTGATTGTCATCTCAGGCTATCTCTATCAACACTTAGGTGCCTTCGAGAATATTGATAGTGCTCAACAACCTGCAAATCCACATGCAGGAATGGATACGGCTCAAATCATGATGCAACGCGTGCAGATGATGGAAGCTCAAGTTAAAGCCGAGCCAGAAAACAGCCAACTGTGGTTTAGCTTAGGTCATGCTTATGTATCAGCAAACCAATACGATAAAGCTATTGCGGCTTTCGATAAAGTAATCGAATTAGTCGGAAAGCATGCAGAATTGCTCGGTCCAAAAGCAACGGCGATGTATTACAAAGCGGGTCAACAAATGACACCGCAAATCCAAGCTCTTATCGATGAGTCCTTAGCTATGGATGCCCAAGATCCTTCAACGCTACTGCTCGTGGGTATGGATGCTTTCTTTACTGCTGACTACAAGAAAGCCATCAACTCTTGGCAAACGATTTTAGATAGCGGTCGTGCCGACGTTGATCGTGCAGCTCTTATGAATGCAATCGAAACCGCTAACTTACGCATGCAGTCGGAAACCGCTGGCATGCCAAATGATGATGCACATAAGCAAGTCAAAGCGAGTGCTAAATCGGTCAATGTCACTATATCTATCTCTGCAGAACTTGCGGCTAAAGCCAGTCCAGAAGACACCATTTTCATCTTTGCCCGTGCAACTGAAGGACCTAAAGTCCCATTAGCTGCAACCAAAGTCAGTGCTAAGTCTTTCCCGATTACAGTGACATTAGATGACAGCAGCGGTATGGGTGGTGATGTGAAGTTAAGCGATGCAGCCAATGTGGAAGTGATTGCTGTGCTGTCTAAACAAGGTAATATCAAACCGCAAACGGGTGATATTCAAGGCAAGATCAGTAAAGTCGCCGTAGGCGATACAGCGAACCTAGTACTTGATACTCAAGTGCAATAAATCGCAGTTAATTGCAGATATAAAAAAACCGGCTTTCGCCGGTTTTTTTATATCTGAAAAATTACTTAGCTGTAGACATAAATTTGATAGCAGCTTTGTAATCATCATCAGTACAATCAGTACACATACCGCCTGGTGGCATAGCATTCAGACCAGTTTTCACACTCTTCACTAGAGCGTCAACACCCTTAGCTAAGCGTGGTTCCCATTCTGCAGCGTTGTGCACTTTTGGAGCACCAGCAACACCCATGCTGTGGCATACGGTACATGCCTTATTATAAATAGCCTCAGCATCTTGAGCTGAAGCGTTAACTGACATAGTCAAAGCAGCGACAGCAGTCATTGCTAACAGTTTTTTCATGTTCAATGTTCCTAATGCAAATACGTACAAAGCTCGGCGCCGCCCTTACTTAGGCAGACTCATTATAGCCGACTAAGATTACTACAAACTTCAAGAAATCTCATCTTTTTGTGATTAGAATCTCAACACAAAATGAATCAGGCGACAAGGATGACAAATTCGTTAATATATTAGCAAGTCGTAAAAAAGTTCGATAAATATTGCGGTTATTGGAACCACATCATATTGCTGACATCTAGTGCAAACCAAGAGTAAACCCCCAATAACGTTTGTGTTAGAATGACTTGTGTTTCCTTCCGGCTTGAGATAGAGGGTTCAGTGACAAATATAACTAAAGAAACCACATTAGTGTCAGCCAGCAAGCTGACCTGTATCCGCGAAGAACGCATTCTTTTTGATGAGTTAAGTTTTGATATAAATGCCGGTGACATTGTTCAGATTGAAGGCCCTAACGGCGCAGGCAAGACCAGTTTATTACGCATATTGGCGGGCCTTTCTCGCCCCTATGCCGGACAAACTTTTTACATTCATGAAGACATAAACCGTTGCCGCGATGAATACAATGAAGACCTCTTGTATTTAGGCCATTTAGCTGGCGTGAAATGCGAGCTGACTGCCGAAGAAAACCTTAATTTCAATTTAAGAATCAGTGGTTATGATGACTTTGATACGTCAGAGATTTTAGCCAAAGTCAATTTAACGGGCTTTGAAGAAGCTCTCGCGGGGCATTTATCCGCAGGCCAGCATCGCAGAACAGCGCTATCAAGATTGTGGCATAGCAACTGTAAAATTTGGATCCTTGACGAACCTTTTACTGCAATCGATAAAAAAGGCGTCGAAGAACTGGAGCAGTTATTTATTCAGCATGCGGATAATGGTGGCTGTGTGATCCTCACAACTCACCAAGATATGGGCATTATCACAGATGATAGGCTTCGTAAAATTCGTCTCGATTATCGCTTCATATAAGGTCAGGCTCAATGAAAAGAGGCATCAGTTTTACCCAAGCATTTTTCACCTTGCTGCAGCGAGATCTTAAAATTGCTATTCGCCACCGCGGCGACATTTTTAACCCACTGCTATTTTTTATTATGGTCGTTACCTTGTTTCCGCTGGGAATTGGACCAGAGCCACAAATGTTAGCACGTGTGGCACCGGGGATTATTTGGGTAGCCGCATTATTAGCATCGATGTTGTCACTTGAAAGGCTTTTCAAAGCCGACTTTAGTGATGGTAGCTTAGAACAAATGCTATTAAGTCCACAGCCATTAGCCATTCTCGTATTAGCTAAAGTGTTAGCCCACTGGATTTTAACTGGTGTGCCACTGATTATTATCGCACCACTGTTAGCGGTATTACTCAATCTAGACGGCAACAGCTACGGTGCGTTAATTTCGACGCTTGCGCTAGGCACGCCAGTATTGTCGCTGTTAGGTGCTATCGGTGTGGCATTAACCGTCGGTCTAAGAAAAGGCGGCGTGTTACTCAGCTTACTTATTTTGCCCCTATATATCCCAGTACTCATTTTTGCAACGAGTGCTATAGACGCGGCAGGAATGAATTTACCCTATGATGGTCAGCTCGCTATAATAGGCGCTATGCTGGTCGGATCGTTAACCTTAGCACCTTTTGCAATTGGTGCATCTCTGCGAGTGAGTACTAACTAAAATGTGGAAATGGTTACACCCTTACGCGGATCCTGAACGCGCATATAAATTATCAGGAACGTTATTTCCATGGTTTGCGATCTTAGCCGGTCTATTGATTGCTGTTGGCACTACATGGGGACTCGTCTTCGCGCCGACGGATTACCAGCAGGGTGATAGCTACCGTATTATCTTTATCCATGTTCCTGCCGCGTCTATGTCAATGGCGGCTTATATGGGTATGGCAACAGCGGCCTTTATCGGTCTAGTTTGGCAAATAAAACTTGCCGACTGGGCTGCAGCATCTATTGCTCCCATTGGTGCAGTAATCACCTTTATCGCACTCTTTACTGGAGCGGCATGGGGCAAACCTATGTGGGGTGCTTGGTGGGTATGGGATGCACGCTTAACTTCTGAGCTGGTATTACTATTCCTATATCTAGGTGTGATCTCGCTCTATGCCTCATTTGAGGATAAAGTGCTCGCAGCTCGTGCAGCAGGGATCTTAGCGATCGTCGGTGTGATCAATATTCCTATCATCAAATACTCAGTTGAATGGTGGAGCTCATTACATCAACCGTCGACAATACGCATTACCGAGAAATCGACAATGTCGACGGAAATGCTCTATCCACTGTTAATTAACATACTGGGCTTCGGTCTTATGATTGGCGCCATCACTATTGTTCGTTTTAGAGCAGAAATTTTAGCAAGAAATGGCATGCGCCCTTGGGTCCGTGAACTAGCTAAAGCGGAGGAGGTCAAATGATGCAATTCGATTCAATCAGTGATTTTTTTAATATGGGCGGCTATGCATTCTACGTATGGCTATCCTACGGAGTGACCTTCTTCTGCCTCTCTACGCTCATCATTACCAGCGCACGCCAAAAGCGTAAGGTGTTAATTGATATCGCGAAAAAGATGGATAGAGAAGAACGCTTAAAAGAAACCAGGAGTACTAAATCGTGAACCCAAGACGCAAAAAAAGACTGACATTAGCTGTAGCATTAATCGGTGGCGTTGCTGCGATTACTTCGCTTTTGCTCTATGCGCTGAACTCCAACTTGAACTTATTCTATACTCCGTCTGAAATTGTCCACGGCAAGACAGACACTGGTGTAAAACCTGAAATTGGCCAACGTATTCGTGTCGGCGGAATGGTGACGGTAGGTTCTATGGTGCGAGATCCCAAAAGCTTGCATGTCGAATTTGCAGTACATGACTCCCTCGGCGGTGAAGTACTGGTCACTTATGACGACCTATTGCCCGATCTTTTCCGTGAAGGACAAGGCATTGTTGCTCAGGGTGTACTGGGTGCTGATGGCAAACTAGAAGCAACTGAAGTACTGGCCAAGCATGATGAAAACTACATGCCACCAGAAGTCGCTGAAGCCATGGGCCAAAAGCACGAAAAGTTAGATTATAGCCAGCAAAAGGCACCAGATACTAAGTAGGTTATTGATGGATCAGCAATAGCGTACAAACTAAGCCTCCTAGCTTAATAACTAGTGAGGCTTTTTTATTATCTGAATATGCACAATTAAAGGTGGACTATACTCTAGGCAGCGCCAATACCGAAGACTGCATATGATTCAAATAAGACAACTAAACTCTAGTTTGCAACACATTCTAAGCTTCCTAATTATCTGCTTGGTAGGCCTCTCTCAGGAAGCCAATGCTGCTAAAGTTGTTGTTATCGAAAGCTACCATCATAGCTATCAATGGGACCAAGAATACTATCAAGCGATTTATGACACGCTCAGCCCTCACCACGATGTTAGTTATTTCGAGATGGATACCAAACGCTTACCCCAAGAGCAATTTGCTGAACGGGCTGACTTAGCATGGAAATATATTCAACAACAAGCACCTCAATTGGTTATTCTCGCCGATGATAATGCGGTTAATCTCTTACACCAGCGCCTAAATGACAGCCTAATCCCAGTAGTCTATTTAGGGGTGAATATGAATCCTAGAGAATATCATCTCAATGAACACAAACGCTTCACAGGCGTCATTGAGAGACCACTATTACGACGTTCACTACTGCTCATTCAACGTTTACTACCGCAAACTGTGCACAGAAAAATCTTAGTTCTATTCGACCAAGGAGTCACCTCTGACTCAGCGGCAGAATACATCAGTAAACAACACTCAAGCATGTTAGGCGATATCGAAGTTAATTTAGTGCAATTGTCACAGCTAACGGATTGGCAGCGGAATGTATTGACCGCGAAGGAACAAGGTTATAACGCTATAGTCGTGGCGCTATACCACACAGTTAGAGATGCAGATAATCGCTCAGTAGATGCAGATCAGCTCCTAAAATGGATATCTGAACATACTCCGGTACCGAATTTTGGGTTTTGGGGATTTAGTGTCTCTGCTGAAGGTAATATTGGTGGCTATGTTCTCGATGGCTATCATCATGGCAAGATTGCAGCGAATATGGCGACAAAAATACTCGGCGGCGAGAAACCCGAAAATATTTTCCCAGTAACAGATGATCTTGGAAAATACATGTTTAGCCAGAAAGGCTTAGCTAAATGGAATATCGTCCTCCCAAAAGAAATCGAGAAAACCACACTTTGGGTAAAATAGTAAAAAAGGCATAAAAAAGCCGGGCTAATGCCCGGCTTTTTAAAAGTGTAACCTTAATTACTCAGCAGCTTCAACATCAACAGCTTGAGCAGCTTCTGGGCGACCAACTAGCTCGATGTAAGCCATAGGGGCTTTATCACCAGCACGTAAACCGCACTTAAGGATACGGGTATAGCCACCAGGACGTTCCTGGTAACGTGGACCCAACTCAGTAAATAACTTACCAACGACTTCAGCGTCGCGAGTACGTGCAAACGCTAAACGACGGTTTGCAACGCTGTCACTCTTAGCAAGTGTTATCAGAGGCTCAACTACGCGACGCAGTTCTTTCGCTTTAGCCACAGTTGTCTTGATGATCTCATGACGAACTAGTGAACCGGCCATGTTGCGAAACATGGCTTGGCGATGACTGCTGTTACGGTTTAGTTGACGACCACTCTTACGATGGCGCATGACCTAATCCTTATAACCTAAATCTGTACAAACCTGAGACTTATAGGTCGTCTGCTAAACTAGCTGGAGGCCAGTTTTCCAAACGCATACCTAACGACAGTCCGCGAGAAGCTAAAACATCCTTAATTTCAGTAAGAGATTTCTTACCTAAGTTCGGGGTTTTCAGCAACTCAACTTCAGTGCGCTGTACCAGATCTCCGATGTAATGAATCGCTTCGGCTTTCAAGCAGTTAGCCGAACGTACAGTTAGCTCTAAATCGTCGACAGGACGCAGCAGAATCGGATCGAATTCCGGTTTCTCTTCTTTCAGCTCTGGCTCAGTCACGTCACGTAACTCTACAAACGCATCTAGCTGTTCAGCCAGAATAGTTGCAGAACGACGGATAGCTTCCTCAGGATCGATAGTACCGTTTGTGGTCATATCGATAACGAGTTTATCTAAGTCAGTACGCTGTTCTACACGTGCTGCTTCTACATTGTAGGCAATACGTGCAACTGGCGAGAAAGAAGCATCAACCAGCAAGCGGCCGATTGGGCGATCATCGTCTTCGGTCTGTGCACGAGCAGATGCTGGTACATAACCACGACCACGCTCAACGCGAATACGCATGCTGATATCATTGTTACCTGTCAGATGACAGATAATATGATCAGGATTCACGATAGTGACATCACCATCATGCGTGATATCTGCTGCGATGACAGGGCCTGCGCCGGACTTGCTCAACGTAAGCATAGCCTCGTCTTTACCCTCGATGGTCACTGCTAACCCTTTCAGGTTTAACAAGATCTCAAGGATATCTTCTTGAACGCCTTCCTTACTGCTGTATTCGTGCAGTACACCGTCAATCTCGACTTCGGTAACCGCGCAGCCGGGCATAGACGACAATAGGATGCGACGCAACGCGTTACCTAAAGTGTGGCCGAAACCACGCTCAAGTGGTTCCAATGTAACCTTGGCACGTGTTGAGTTAACCTGCTCGATATCAACGAGACGCGGTTTAAGAAATTCTGTAACAGAACCCTGCATTGTGTCCTCTCTTGTTTGTTAGCCTTACTTAGAGTAAAGCTCGACGATCAGCTGTTCGTTAATTTCCGCAGACAAATCGCTACGTTCTGGAACGCGCTTGAAAGCACCTTCCATTTTCGCGTTGTCGACTTCAACCCATGTAGGCTTCTCGCGTTGAGCTGCCACTTCTAAAGCCGCTTTAATACGAGCTTGAGTACGTGACTTCTCGCGGATGCTCACAACATCATTCGCAGACACTTTGAATGATGGAATGTTAACAACACGACCGTTAACCATAATAGATTTATGGCTTACTAGCTGACGTGATTCTGCACGAGTTGCACCGAAGCCCATACGATAAACAACGTTATCAAGACGGGTTTCTAAAAGCTGAAGCAGGTTTTCACCTGTGTTGCCTTTAGTACGTGCAGCATCTTTGTAATAGTTACGGAATTGTTTTTCTAACACACCGTAAATACGACGAACTTTTTGTTTTTCGCGTAACTGAGTACCGTACTCTGACAAACGTGGCTTACGAGCGCCATGTTGTCCAGGTGCAGTTTCCAGTTTACACTTTGAATCGATTGCTCTCACACCGCTTTTTAAGAAAAGGTCTGTACCTTCTCGGCGGCTGAGCTTGAGCTTGGGACCCAAGTATCTTGCCATGATCTTTCTCCAACTATCCTAATGAAACGGCGTTATACACGACGCTTTTTAGGAGGACGACAACCATTATGAGGGATCGGCGTCACATCGGTAATGTTGGTAATTTTATAACCAACAGCGTTCAGCGCACGAATGGCTGACTCACGACCTGGACCTGGACCCTTCACAAACACTTCAAGGTTTTTTAAACCGTAGTCTTGAGCAGCAGCACCTGCACGCTCAGCAGCCACCTGTGCAGCAAATGGAGTAGATTTACGTGAACCACGGAAACCTGAACCACCTGAAGTAGCCCATGACAACGCATTACCTTGACGATCTGTAATGGTGACAATAGTGTTGTTGAAAGAAGCATGGATATGAGCCATGCCATCTGCAACCTGTTTACGTACGCGCTTACGCGGAGAACGTGACGGAACTTTAGCCATTGCTTTACCTTCCCGTTACTTTCTAATAGGTTTACGTGGACCTTTACGCGTACGCGCATTGGTCTTAGTACGTTGCCCACGGAGAGGCAGGCTACGGCGATGGCGGAGACCACGATAACAACCAAGATCCATAAGACGCTTGATGTTCATTGAAATCTCACGACGTAAGTCACCTTCTACTAGGTATTTGGCGACTTCTTCGCGTAGTGTGTCTATTTGAGCTTCGCTCAATTCCTTGATCTTAGCAGTTTCAGCGATTGCTGTAGCCGCGCAGATTGCTCTAGCGCGAGTACGGCCGATGCCGAAAATTGCAGTCAATGCGATGACTGTATGCTTTTGATCAGGAATGTTAATGCCAGCGATACGGGCCACTATGCACTCCTTAAAGTTAAAGGCCAACTGCGAAAAGCCCGAAAGGATACTCGACAGTCGACAGATTTGCAAACAAAATTTTGTTCAGCCCAATTCATGGGCTGAACAAATTACTTTTTAGCCTTGACGCTGTTTGTGTTTTGGTTCAACACAGATAACGCGTACAACGCCACTACGCTTGACGATCTTGCAGTTACGGCAGATCTTCTTCACGGAAGCTCGAACTTTCATTTCATCACTCCGTAAAGCTACTTAGCGACCAAAGCGATCTAAATTCGCCTTGTTAACTAGGTTAGCTTTCTTCATCACAGACTCATACTGATGAGACATCATATGCGTCTGAACCTGAGCCATGAAGTCCATGATTACGACTACCATAATTAGTAGTGAAGTACCGCCGAAATAGAACTGTACTTTCCACGCAATTAACATGAACTCCGGAATTAAGCAGATAAAGGTTATGTATAACGCGCCTGCCAATGTCAAACGGGTCATAACTTTATCAATGTAACGCGAAGTCTGTTCTCCAGGACGGATCCCAGGGATGAATGCACCACTCTTCTTCAAGTTATCTGCTGTTTCACGTGGGTTAAACACCAACGCAGTATAGAAGAAACAGAAAAAGATAATCGCTGTTGCATATAATAATGAGTAAAGCGGTTGTCCAGGTGACACAGCCAGTGAAAAATCACTTAACCATGACATGGACTCATTTTGACCGAACCACTGAGCCAGTGTTCCAGGAAACAAAATGATGCTTGACGCAAAAATTGGCGGAATAACACCTGCCATGTTTATTTTCAGCGGTAGATGGGTACTTTGCGCAGCGAACACCTTACGGCCTTGCTGACGCTTAGCATAGTTAACGACGATACGACGCTGACCACGTTCCACAAACACTACAAAATAAGTCACTGCAAACACAATTACCGCGAGCAACAACAATACTAACACATTCAAGTCACCTTGACGCGCCTGCTCAGCCGTTTGGCCGATAGCGGAAGGTAATCCAGCAACAATACCTGCGAAAATCAAAATCGAGATACCATTACCTATACCACGTTCGGTAATTTGCTCACCTAGCCACATAAGGAACATAGTTCCTGTTACTAAGCTCACAACCGCAACAAAGTAGAATCCAAATCCAATGTTGACCACAAGGCCTGGCACTAAGTTTGGTAACCCGGTTGCAATACCGACCGACTGGAATGTACCCAGCACTAAGGTACCCCATCTGGTATATTGACTGATTTTCTTACGTCCTGATTCGCCTTCCTTTTTCAATTCAGCGAGTGCAGGATGTACGACAGTCAACAGTTGCATGATAATCGATGCCGAAATGTACGGCATAATACCTAATGCAAAGATAGAGGCACGCTCAAGGGCACCACCCGAGAACATGTTAAACATGCCAAGGATGGTTCCACTTTGCTGAGCAAACAGCTCTGCTAATACAGCTGCGTCAATACCAGGAATTGGCACAAACGAACCGGCTCTAAAGACGATAATCGCACCAATCACGAACAGGAGGCGAGCTTTCAATTCTGAAAGTCCACCTTTCGCGCTTTTTAAATCAAGTCCTGGTTTTGCCATCGACGTATTATTCCTCGATCTTACCGCCGGCAGCTTCAATAGCTGCACGTGCACCTTTGGTTACCTTCAGACCTTTAACAGTCACAGGGCGCTCAATGGTACCTGAAAGAACAATTTTCGCAAACTGGATGTTGCGAGTTATTACGTTCGCATCTTTCAGAGCGTTTAAGTCGATAACATCACCGTTAACTTTTGCCAGTTCGAGTACACGAACTTCAGCTGTTACCATAGCGCGACGCGAGGTAAAACCAAATTTAGGTAAACGGATTTTCAGTGGCATTTGACCACCTTCGAATCCTGGGCGTACACCGCCACCAGAGCGAGACTTTTGGCCTTTATGACCACGACCCGCTGTTTTACCTAGACCTGAGCCCATACCACGGCCTACACGCTTTGGTGCATGCTTAGAGCCTGCAGCTGGAGATAGAGTATTTAAACGCATCTATTAATCCTCCACCTTAACCATGTAGTAGACCTTGTTGATCATACCGCGAACAGAAGGAGTATCTTCTAATTCAACAGTGTGACCAATGCGACGCAAACCAAGACCCGTTAGGGTTGCACGGTGCTTCGGTAAACGACCGATACCGCTTTTAGTTTGAGTAACTTTTACAGTTTTAGTTGCCATGGTGCATTACCCCCGAATTTCGTCAACATTCAGGCCACGCTTAGCTGCGATTTGCGAAGGTGACTTCATGTGCACCAATGCATCGACAGTCGCGCGAACGATGTTGATCGGGTTAGTAGAACCGTATGCTTTTGACAGAACGTTATGCACGCCTGCTACTTCCAATACGGCACGCATTGCGCCACCGGCAATAATACCAGTACCTTGTGATGCAGGTTGCATGTACACAAGTGAACCAGTATGACGACCTTTAACTGGGTGATGCAGAGTACCTGCATTCAACTCAACGGTCACAATGTTACGACGAGCTTTTTCCATCGCTTTTTGAATCGCGGCTGGAACTTCACGTGCTTTGCCATAGCCATAGCCAATCTTACCGTTACCGTCACCCACTACTGTCAGTGCTGTGAAGCTAAAGATACGACCGCCCTTAACTACTTTAGAAACACGATTAACTGCAATTAATTTCTCTTGCAGATCGTCTTTTTGCTGAGCTTCTAATTTAGCCATTTTATAACCCCTTAGAACTTCAGGCCAGCTTCACGAGCTGCATCTGCTAAAGCAGCTACACGACCGTGATACTTGAAACCAGAACGATCGAACGCAACTGAAGTTACGCCTTTTTCGATCGCGCGCTCAGCAACAAATTTACCTACTGCTTTCGCTGCGTCTACGTTACCGGTACTCTTCAGTAGCTCTTTAACCGCTTTTTCTACGGTTGAAGCAGCTGCCAACACCTGAGCTTCAGGATTGATCACCTGAGCATAAATGTGACGCGGTGTACGATGTACAACCAGACGGTTCACGCCCAGCTCTTGGATCTTCTTACGAGCGCGAGTAGCGCGACGTAAGCGAGATGTTTTCTTATCCATATCGCGTTACCTACTTCTTCTTAGCCTCTTTACGGCGTACTACTTCGTCGTCATAGCGAACACCTTTGCCTTTGTATGGCTCTGGTGGACGGTATCCGCGAATCTCAGCAGCGACTTGGCCAATTAACTGTTTATCAACGCCACGTAGGACGATGTCAGTTTGGCTAGGGCACTCTGCAGTAACGCCTGCGGGCAGTTTGTGTACTAACGGATGAGAGAAACCTAAAGTAAGGTCAATATCAGCACCGACGAGTTTCGCACGGTAACCAACGCCAACTAACTTTAACTTACGCTCAAAACCTTGAGATACACCAACAACCATGTTGTTTACTAATGCACGAGTTGTACCAGCCTGTGCCCAAGCGTTAACAACGCCTTCAACAGGGAGGAACTTAACTACGCCGGCTTCAATAACAACATTGACCGCATTGTTGATCACTCGAGTCAGACTACCTTTTCCGCCTTTGACGGTAAGGGTCTGTTCGTTCAAGGTCACCTCTACGCCAGCTGGAATAGATACTGGTGCTTTTGCTACACGAGACATTCCTAGCTCCTTAAGCTACGTAGCAGATAACCTCGCCACCCATGCCTGCAAGGCGGGCGGCACGATCAGTCATCAAGCCTTTAGAAGTGGACACAATTGCGACACCCAGACCGCCCATCACCTTTGGAAGTTCGTTTTTACCTTTGTAAATACGAAGACCAGGGCGACTTACACGCTGGATAGTCTCAACGACTGGTTGGCCTTGGAAATACTTTAAAGTAACTTCCAGTTCAGGCTTGGCTTCATCTGCTACGGCGTAATCAGCAATATAACCTTCATCTTTAAGTAGTTTCGCAATTGCGACTTTCAACTTAGCTGAAGGCATCTTCACTGATACGTGGTTAGCAGCTTGGCCGTTACGAATACGGGTTAACATATCCGCAATAGGATCTTGCATGCTCATATTAGCTTACTCCGTGACAAGTGCTTACCAGCTGGCCTTACGCAGGCCAGGAACTTCACCACGCATGGTTGCTTCACGTAATTTGATACGGCTTAAGCCGAATTTACGTAAGAAGCCATGAGGGCGACCAGTTTGATTACAACGATTGCGTTGACGCGCAGCGCTGGAATCACGTGGTAGAGCTTGCAGCTTAAGAACCGCATCCCAACGATCTTCGTCAGAAGAAGCTGGACTTGCAATGATAGTCTTAAGAGCCGCACGCTTTTCAGCGTACTTGGCCACGAGCTGTGCACGTTTAGCTTCACGTGCTTTCATTGATGTTTTTGCCATTACGCTACCCTTATTTCTTGAATGGGAAGTTAAAAGCGTCTAACAAAGCACGACCTTCTTCATCATTCTTCGCAGTAGTAGTGATAACAATATCCATACCACGAATCTTATCGATTTTATCGTAATCGATTTCTGGGAAGATGATCTGCTCACGCACGCCCATTGCGTAGTTACCACGGCCGTCAAACGCTTTAGCGCTTAAGCCACGGAAGTCACGAATACGTGGGATTGCGATATCGACTAAACGCTCTAAGAATTCCCACATACGCTCACCGCGTAGGGTCACTTTACAGCCAATAGGGTAGCCTTCACGGATTTTAAAACCAGCAACTGACTTACGAGCTACAGTCACAACTGGCTTTTGACCAGCGATTGCAGTCATATCACGGACAGCATGGTCCATGATTTTCTTGTCTGCAACAGCTTCGCCAACACCCATGTTCAGGGTGATTTTCTCAATCCGAGGGACTTGCATGACACTGGTATAACCGAACTTTTTAGCAAGTTCAGCGACAACAGTCTCTTGGTATTTATCATGCAGTTTCGCCATCGTTTACTCCAATTACTTAACGAGTTCACTGTTCGATTTGAAGAAACGAACTTTTTTGCCGTCTTCAAAGCGGAAACCAACGCGATCAGCTTTGCCAGTGGCAGAGTTGAAAATCGCTACATTTGATGCTTGTATCGGTGCTTCTTTCTCAACAATACCGCCAGCTACGCCCAATTGTGGGTTTGGCTTTTGGTGTTTTTTGACAAGATTGATGCCTTCAACAATCAATTTACCAGTAGGAAGGACTTGAGAAACTTTTGCACGTTTACCCTTGTCTTTACCTGCTAATACAATCACTTCGTCTTCACGACGTATTTTAGCTGCCATTTTGAAGCTCCTTACAGTACTTCTGGTGCCAGCGAGACAATTTTCATAAATTGCTCATTACGCAATTCACGTGTCACTGGTCCAAAGATACGAGTACCAATCGGCTGCAGGTTGTTGTTCAAAAGAACAGCTGCATTCCGATCGAAGCGAATGACAGAACCGTCTGGACGACGTACGCCTTTCTTAGTACGGACTACCACCGCGTTATACACATCGCCTTTCTTCGCTTTAGCGCGAGGAATCGCTTCTTTAACAGAAACTTTGATGATGTCGCCGATACCGGCATAACGACGATGAGAGCCACCCAAGACCTTAATACACTGAACTCTGCGTGCGCCGCTGTTACAAGCAACGTCAAGAGTCGATTGCATTTGGATCATTTTAAGTGCTCCGCTATCGTTACTACACAATTCCCACTATGGGACAATAAAAACACTCATTTTTGCTATTAATTTAGTCAAAAATGGCGCGCAAATATAACACCATAAAAGTGGAATGTATAGTATTAAAAAACAAACGGCCCCACATTCTGGAGCCGTTTACCTAAATACCTAATTAACTTAGGCCTTTGATACTACTTCAACCAGGGTCCAAGACTTAGTCTTAGACAAAGGACGACATTCGCGAATCGCTACTAAATCGCCTTCATTGCACTGATTCGTTTCGTCATGTGCATGGATCTTTGTCGTACGCTTAATGTATTTCCCATAAATTGGGTGTTTCACTTGGCGTTCGATAGCAACAGTAATGGACTTGTCCATTTTGTTGCTAGTTACACGACCCTGCAAAGTACGGATTTTATCAGACATTATGCACCCGCCTTAGAAGTAATAATGGTCTTAACGCGCGCAATGTTACGGCGCACCAATTTCAGTTGATTAGTCTGAGTCAACTGACCAGTGGCGTGTTGCATACGCAGGTTGAACTGCTCACGCAGCAGACCAAGTAGTTCAGCGTTCAGTTCTTCAACGCTCTTTTCTCTCAGTTCGCTCGCTTTCATTACATCACCGTCTTAGTTACGAAGGTAGTCTTAATTGGAAGCTTGGCAGCAGCCAAAGCAAACGCTTCACGAGCGATCACTTCAGAAACACCATTCATCTCATAAAGAACCTTACCAGGTTGAATCTGACATACCCAGTATTCAACGTTACCTTTACCTTTACCCATACGCACTTCAAGAGGCTTAGAGGTAATCGGCTTGTCCGGGAAAACTCGAATCCAAATTTGTCCCTGACGCTTAATGTGACGTGTCATGGCACGACGTGCAGATTCGATCTGACGTGCAGTTAAACGGCCACGGCCGACTGCTTTCAGACCAAAAGTACCAAAGCTAACTTCGGTACCGTTCGCTAGACCGCGGTTGCGGCCTTTGAACATCTTGCGAAACTTCATACGTTTAGGTTGCAGCATTGCCGGCTCTCCTATTTACCACGAGGCTTGCGCTTAGGTTGCTGCTGCTTCGGCTCTTCAATCTGTGGCAGCATTCCGTCTAGAACTTCACCTTTGAAGATCCAAACTTTAACGCCAATCACACCGTATTGGGTGTGACTTTCAGATGTAGAATAGTCGATATCAGCACGCAAAGTATGTAAAGGTACACGACCTTCACGATACCACTCATCGCGCGCAATCTCAGCTCCGCCTAAACGGCCACTAACTTGTACTTTGATACCTTGAGCACCAATACGCATTGCGTTTTGAACTGCGCGCTTCATAGCACGACGGAACATTACGCGACGCTCTAATTGCTGTGCAATTGAGTCAGCAACTAACTTGGCATCTAGCTCAGGTTTACGGATCTCAGCGATGTTAATTTGAGCAGGAGTGCCAGCAAGTTTTGACACTGCAGCACGCAATACTTCAACGTCTTCACCTTTCTTACCGATCACAACACCTGGACGGGCAGTGTGAATGGTAACGCGGATGCTTTTCGCTGGACGCTCGATAACAATCTTAGATACTGAAGCAGCTTGTAATTTCTCTACAAGAAACTTACGCACTTCCCAGTCGCTGTTCAGGTTACTTGCGTAATCTGATTTATCTGCGTACCAGGTAGAGATCCAAGGCTTGGTGATACCCAGACGGATACCATTAGGATGTACTTTCTGTCCCATTGCTCTCTCCTAGCGATCTGATACAACCACAGTAATGTGGCTGGTACGCTTCATGATACGATCAGCGCGGCCTTTAGCACGTGGCATGATACGCTTCATAGTTGGGCCTTCATCTACGAAGACGGCTCCGACTTTAAGCTCATCAATATCCGCGCCTTCGTTGTGTTCGGCGTTTGCGATAGCTGAGTCAAGTACTTTTTTAACCAGTACGGCGGCTTTCTTGGGGCTGAAAGTCAAAATTTCGAGGGCCTTAGCAACAGGCAATCCACGAATTTGATCAGCAACCAGACGGGCCTTCTGCGCAGACGTACGGGCAAAACGATGTTTAGCTAAAACTTCCATCTTATTCCTCCCGTATTAACGCTTCTTCGCTTTCTTATCTGCAGCATGGCCGCGATAAGTGCGAGTTGGTGAAAATTCACCAAGTTTGTGGCCGATCATTTCGTCAGTTACGAACACAGGAACGTGCTGACGACCATTATGGACAGCGATGGTCAAACCAATCATATTTGGAATGATCATAGAGCGACGTGACCAAGTCTTAATAGGCTTTTTGTCACCGGCTTCCATCGCTTTCTCTACCTTCTTCAGCAAGTGCAGGTCAATGAAGGGACCTTTCTTGAGAGAACGTGGCATGGCGAATCCTCTTACTATTTATTACGACGACGTACGATGTACTTGTCAGTGCGCTTGTTACTACGAGTTTTATAACCCTTAGTTGGCACACCCCATGGAGTCACTGGGTGACGACCACCAGAAGTACGGCCTTCACCACCACCGTGTGGATGGTCTACTGGGTTCATTGCAACACCACGCACTGTAGGACGTATGCCTCTCCAGCGCTTAGCACCTGCTTTACCTAACTGGCGTAGCATGTGTTCGGCATTACCAACTTCACCAAATGTCGCGCGGCAATCAACTGGCACTTTACGCATTTCGCCAGAGCGAAGACGTAGAGTGGCATATGCGCCATCACGAGCAACAACTTGTACATAAGCACCTGCAGAACGAGCGATCTGAGCACCTTTACCAGGCTTCATTTCAACTGCGTGAACTACAGAACCTACTGGGATGTTGCGCAGTGGCATAGCGTTACCGGTTTTGATCTCGGCAGCAACACCAGACTGGATCTTATCGCCAGCTTGCATGCCTTTGGCAGCAAGAATATAACGACGCTCACCATCCGCATACAATACTAACGCGATGTTAGCAGTACGGTTTGGATCGTATTCCAGACGCTCAATCTTTGCAGGGATACCATCTTTATCGCGTTTGAAGTCGATTAGACGATAATGCTGCTTATGACCACCACCTACGTGACGGACAGTGATACGGCCAGTATTGTTACGGCCACCACTTTTAGATTTTTTCGCCAACAAGCCAGCAAAAGGTTTACCCTTGTGCAGGTCAGTGTTCACCACTTTAACTACGTGGCGACGACCTGGAGAGGTTGGCTTACACTTAATAACTGCCATGATAATTCTCCTTTGCTTACTCAGCGCCGCCGACGAAATCGATGTCAGCACCAGCAGCTAGAGTCACATAGGCTTTTTTCCAATCGCTACGACGACCAGTACGGCCACCAGTGCGTTTAGTTTTGCCTTTGCTCACTAAAGTGCGAACTGAATCAACTTCAACTTCAAATAGCTTGGCAACAGCAGCTTTAATTTCAGCTTTAGTTGCATCGATAGCTACGCGGAAAACAACAGTGTTGTGCTTCTCAGCGTTCACAGTGCTCTTTTCAGAGATATGTGGAGCGAGAATAACTTTTAGCAAACGTTCTTCGCGGATCATCATGCTAGCATCTCCTCGATTTGCTTCACTGCGTCAGCAGTCACAAGCACAGTGTTGAAGGCGATCAGACTCACTGGGTCTAGACCCGCTACATCACGAACGTCAACCTTGTACAGGTTACGAGCTGCTAAGAATAAGTTCTCATCAACTTCTGCAGTCACAATCAGAACGTCTTCAAGGTTCATTGCTTTCAATTTAGCTTTCAGCTCTTTAGTTTTAGGAGCTTCAACACCGAAAGATTCAACAATAACCAAACGCTCTTGACGTACCAATTCAGACAGAATGCTTCTCAGCGCGCCGCGGTACATCTTTTTGTTAACTTTTTGGCTGTGATCTTGGGTTTTAGCAGCGAATGTTACGCCACCGCCACGCCAGATTGGGCCTTTAACAGAACCAGCACGAGCACGGCCAGTTCCTTTTTGGCGCCAAGGCTTTTTGCCTGAGCCAGTTACTTCCGCACGAGTCTTTTGAGCACGAGTGCCCTGACGCGCGTTTGCAGCGTATGCTACAACTACCTGATGAACCAGTGCCTCGTTAAAGTCACGGCCGAAGGTAGTTTCGGAAACTTCAAGAGCGCTTTGCGCGTCTTTCAATACCAATTCCATTACTATCTCCTCAGACCTTAAGCTTTAACGGCAGGCTTGATAATCAAGTCGCCATTGGTAGCGCCAGGAACAGCGCCACGGACTAGTAGCAGGTTACGCTCAACATCTACACGAACAACAACTAGATTTTGAGTAGTAACACGCTCGGCACCCATATGGCCTGACATTTTTTTGCCTTTGAATACGCGACCAGGCGTTTGGTTCTGACCGATAGAACCATTCGAGCGGTGCGACAAAGAGTTACCGTGAGTCATATCTTGAGTACGGAAGTTCCAACGCTTAACGCCGCCTTGGAAGCCTTTACCTTTTGATTGACCAGTAACATCAACTTTCGCTACGTCTGCGAAAATATCAACATTTAGCTCAGCACCAACTTCAATGCCCTCGCCTTCACCGTCTACCAAACGCATTTCCCACAAACCACGACCGGCTTCAACGCCGCTCTTGGCAAAGTGACCTGCTTCTGGTTTAGTGATGCGATTGGCTTTTTTGGTGCCAGTTGTAACTTGAAGTGCACGGTAGCCGTCAGTTTCTAAAGTTTTCACTTGAGTAACACGGTTGCCTGCAACTTCAATTACAGTAACTGGTATTGAAACACCATCTTCAGTGAAGATGCGAGTCATACCAACTTTACGACCAATAAGACCGATAGCCATCTCTCAAACCTCTTCTTACTAGGATCTCAATTAACCCAAGCTAATCTGTACGTCGACACCAGCCGCAAGATCTAAACGCATTAACGCGTCAACAGTCTTTTCAGTTGGCTCTACGATGTCAACCAGGCGCTTGTGTGTACGTAATTCGTACTGGTCACGAGCATCTTTATTAACGTGCGGAGAGATCAAAATGGTATAACGCTCTTTGCGAGTAGGTAGTGGAATTGGACCACGAACCTGCGCGCCTGTACGCTTAGCAGTTTCAACGATTTCCGCTGTAGACTGATCAATTAAGCGATGATCAAATCCCTTTAAGCGGATACGGATTCTTTGGTTCTGCATTGACCAGAGCTCCTAAAATGGACATATAAAAAATCACCCTCTAGCTTCTTCTAAATAGAAAAGCAGAGCGAGATGATTTAACCGTTCGACTCCCAATCGGAGCCGCTATGATAATGATTAACTTAAGCGACTAATCATTTAATTCGTTAACCTAGGTCGACGAGGGGGCCATTATACCTATCTAAATTCGGATATCAAGCCCGCTGTGTAAATAGTCATCAAATAACTATTTAACTTCAGAGTGGCGAGCATTTTACACAAATTTGTAAATAAAACCAGCCCTCAAATAAAAAAGGAAGCCGAAGCTTCCTTTTCAAACTAATCTCTATCGCAATTAAGCGATGATTTTAGCTACTACACCAGCACCAACTGTACGACCACCTTCACGGATTGCGAAGCGTAAACCTTCGTCCATCGCGATTGGGCAAATCAGAGTCACTACCATTTTGATGTTGTCGCCAGGCATTACCATCTCTACGCCTTCTGGCAGTTCGATAGTACCGGTTACGTCAGTTGTACGGAAGTAGAACTGTGGACGGTAGCCTTTGAAGAATGGAGTGTGACGTCCGCCTTCTTCTTTTGACAGAACATAAACTTCTGATTCAAAAGTCGTGTGTGGGTTGATTGAACCTGGTTTAGCCAATACTTGACCACGTTCTACGTCATCACGCTTAGTACCACGTAATAACACACCACAGTTCTCACCTGCACGACCTTCGTCAAGCAGTTTACGGAACATTTCTACACCAGTACACGTTGTTTTAGTCGTTGTGCGAACACCAACGATTTCAACTTCGTCACCCACTTTAACAATACCACGCTCAACACGACCAGTAACTACTGTACCACGGCCTGAAATTGAGAATACGTCTTCGATTGGCAGTAGGAACGGCTTATCGATATCACGTTGTGGTTCTGGAATGTAAGAATCCAGTGCTGCGGCTAATTCAAGGATCTTAGCTTCCCACTCTGGTTGACCTTCTAGGGCCTTCAGAGCTGAACCTTGGATTACTGGTAAATCATCACCTGGGAAATCGTATTCTGACAGAAGTTCACGCACTTCCATTTCAACCAATTCCAGTAACTCTTCGTCATCTACCATGTCACATTTGTTCATGAACACGATGATGAAAGGTACGCCAACCTGACGAGAAAGCAGGATGTGCTCACGAGTCTGTGGCATTGGACCGTCTGTAGAGGCAACTACTAGAATCGCGCCGTCCATCTGTGCAGCACCAGTGATCATGTTTTTAACATAGTCAGCGTGGCCTGGGCAGTCTACGTGTGCGTAGTGACGTGAAGGCGTGTCATATTCGATGTGAGAGGTATTGATCGTAATACCGCGCTCACGCTCTTCTGGAGCGTTATCGATTTGAGAGAAGTCTTTAGCTTCGCCACCGTAGGTCTTAGCCAGTACGTGAGAGATAGCTGCAGTCAGTGTGGTTTTACCATGGTCAACGTGACCAATGGTGCCCACGTTTACGTGAGGCTTAATACGTTCAAATTTAGCTTTTGCCACGATATATTCCTTTCTTTTCAGAATAGTCCAGTCAGTGCTGGACCATAATAACATTTATGTCGTAACTGGATATTAGCTACGAGATTCAATAATCGCTTTTGCAATGTTTTGCGGTGCATCAGAGTACTTCAAGAACTCCATAGAGTATGAAGCGCGACCCTGTGTAGCAGAGCGCAAATCAGTTGCATAACCAAACATTTCAGAAAGAGGCACTACAGCATGGACTATTTTGATGCCACCGAAGCCATCATCCATCCCTTCAATTAAGCCACGACGACGGTTTAAATCACCAACGACGTCACCCATATAATTTTCAGGGGTAGTTACTTCTACTTTCATGCAAGGTTCGAGCAACGCCGGATTCGCTTCAAGCGCACCCTTTTTGAAGCCCATAGAACCTGCAATTTTGAACGCCATCTCGTTCGAGTCCACATCATGATATGAACCATCGAACAGAGTGACCTTCACGTCCAACACAGGGAAGCCAGCGAGAACGCCATTCTTCATCTGTTCTTGGATACCTTTATCAACCGCAGGAATGAATTCACGAGGAATCACACCTCCCACAACAGCATTGACAAATTCGTAACCAGCGCCTTCTTCATTAGGCTCTAGTTTTAACCAAACGTGACCGAATTGTCCACGACCACCTGATTGGCGTACAAATTTACCTTCAGCTTCTACTGAAGCTCGGATAGTTTCGCGGTAGGCCACTTGTGGCTTACCTACGTTACATTCAACACCAAATTCGCGACGCATACGGTCTACGATGATGTCTAAGTGTAACTCACCCATACCCGAAATCAGAGTTTGTGATGATTCTTCGTCAGTTTCAACTCGGAATGATGGATCTTCCGCTGCAAGTTTTTGCAACGCGATACCCATTTTGTCCTGATCGGCTTTTGACTTAGGCTCAACGGCAATGGTAATTACTGGCTCTGGGAACTCCATACGTTCCAAGATCACTCTATGATCGTTATCACAAAGCGTATCACCCGTAGTCACTTCTTTTAGACCAATCGCCGCTGCGATATCACCAGCACGGACTTCTTTCAGTTCAGTGCGATCGTTTGCGTGCATTTGCACCATGCGACCTACGCGTTCACGCTTCTGTTTGACAGAGTTGTAAACGCCCGAACCTGATTCGAGTACGCCTGAGTACACGCGAATAAAGGTCAAAGTTCCTACGAATGGATCTGTAGCAATCTTAAATGCCAATGCAGCAAAAGGCGCATTGTCATCTGATGGGCGCTCTACTTCTTGGTCGTTTTCATCGATGCCCTTAATTGGAGGCACATCAATTGGCGCTGGCAAGAATTCAATAACCGCATCAAGTACCGCTTGAACGCCTTTGTTCTTAAATGCAGAACCACAAGTCGCTAAAACGATTTCATTATTTATAGTACGCTGACGTAGCGCCTTTTTAATTTCGTCTTCTGATAGCGTGCCTTCTTCAAGGTACTTATCCATCAGTTCATCCGAAGATTCGGCTGCCACTTCAACCAGATACTCATGCATTTCAGCCGCTTTAGCCGCTAACTCTGCAGGGATCTCCTCATAAGTGAAAGTCATACCCTGGTCTGATTCATTCCAGTTAATTGCTTTCATCTTGATTAAGTCGATCACGCCTTTGAAGTTTTCTTCTGCACCAATATTCAATTGAATAGGCACACAAGTGGCTCCAAGACGAGTTCTAATTTGCTTCACTACACGTTCAAAGTCTGCACCTGCACGGTCCATCTTGTTGATAAATACCAAACGTGGAACGCGGTATTTATCAGCTTGACGCCACACTGTTTCTGACTGAGGTTCAACACCAGATGAACCACAGAAAACGACAACAGCACCGTCGAGGACGCGCAGAGACCGTTCAACTTCAATAGTAAAGTCAACGTGACCAGGGGTATCGATGATATTGATGCGGTGTTCAGTGAATTGAGCATCCATACCACGCCAGAATGTGGTTACCGCAGCCGAGGTGATAGTGATACCACGCTCTTGCTCTTGAACCATCCAGTCTGTGGTAGCGGCGCCGTCATGCACCTCACCGATTTTATGAGACAAACCGGTATAGAACAGAACACGTTCTGTTGTGGTGGTTTTACCTGCGTCAACATGAGCACAAATACCGATATTACGATAACGCTCAATTGGGGTTGTACGAGCCACGATTATACCCTCTCCACCAAGACCTAAGTCTTGGCAATATCAACAACTATGGTGTGGGCCTAAGCCCACACCATCATATTACCAACGGTAATGAGCAAAGGCTTTGTTAGCTTCAGCCATGCGATGCACGTCTTCACGCTTCTTAACAGCAGTACCTTTGTTTTCAGACGCATCCAGCATTTCACCTGCCAGACGTAAAGCCATAGATTTTTCACCACGCTTACGAGCAGCTTCAACTAACCAGCGCATCGCCAGTGCGTTACGACGCACAGGACGAACTTCACATGGTACCTGGTACGTAGAACCACCAACGCGACGAGATTTAACTTCGACTGATGGGCGAACGTTGTCCAGGGCTGCTTCAAGGATAACTAAATGGTTTTCGCTTTTCTTTTCAGCGACAACATCTAGTGCCTTGTAAATAATTTTTTCTGCAGTCGACTTTTTGCCGTCTTGCATAATGACGTTGATGAACTTAGCCAGCAACTCACTGTGAAACTTTGGATCTGGTAGGATTTTACGTTGTCCTACAACGCGACGTCTTGGCATAACAATTCTCCGTATGCTTCAGGGATTTCCAAAACTGGAATTCTCAAAATAAAACTAGCTTGGCCTTACTTAACGGATAAGTTAAGACTTAGGACGCTTAGCACCGTATTTAGAACGGCTTTG
This sequence comes from Shewanella sp. DW31, assembly GCF_015767295.1. Lineage (NCBI taxonomy): Bacteria > Pseudomonadati > Pseudomonadota > Gammaproteobacteria > Alteromonadales > Shewanellaceae > Shewanella > Shewanella sp. DW31. The sequence continues at coordinate 17,796 of NZ_JADWMP020000031.1, read as the reverse complement.
GCGACGTGAAGTCACGCCTGCACAGTCTAATGCGCCACGAATAGTGTGATAACGCACACCTGGTAAGTCTTTAACACGACCACCACGGATTAAGATCACACTATGTTCCTGCAGGTTGTGGCCTTCACCGCCGATGTACGAAGTAACTTCGAAACCGTTAGTTAGACGCACACGAGCTACTTTACGTAGTGCAGAGTTAGGTTTTTTAGGGGTAGTAGTGTACACACGTGTACAAACACCACGTTTTTGCGGGCACGCATTCAACGCAGGCACGTTAGTCTTGTCGACTTTTGGCGCGCGTGGCTTACGTACCAACTGGTTTACAGTTGCCATGTATAGCTCCGAGTCAGTTGAATCAAACTCAACGATAAGGTGTGAAAAATCTATATCCCACAATGGTGGGACGCGGAATTTTAGAAAGGTAATGCCTGACTGTCAAGAAATAGCCAACTTTTGCGGCATATTACAAGAAAAAAGGCGCCATAGGCGCCTTTTTATAACAAACTTATTACTTAATCTTGGCTACCAGCCAAGTTTAAGAGATCGGCCAAGTTCTGTTCGGCTTCACTTGCAGTGATCTTGTTCACTACTACAGGTTCGTTTTTCTTCGCACGCGCTTCATTACGAGTCTTGTGATAAGCGTAACCAGTACCGGCTGGGATCAGTCGGCCAACGATAACGTTTTCTTTCAGACCACGTAATTGATCGCTCTTACCACCAACGGCGGCTTCGGTCAGTACGCGCGTGGTTTCTTGGAACGATGCTGCTGAGATAAAGGATTCTGTTGCCAGAGATGCTTTAGTAATACCCAGTAGTTCACGTTCAAAGGTCGCAGGCACTTTACCTTGGGCGATCAGTTCGCGGTTAGCGATCTTCACGCGTGACACTTCAGCTTGTTCCCCTTCGAGGAAGTCAGTGTCACCGGCAGAAGTGATAAGACACTTACGCAGCATCTGACGGATGATCACTTCGATATGCTTATCGTTGATCTTCACGCCTTGCAGACGATAAACGTCCTGTACTTCGTTCACAATGTAGTTTGCTACGTTGTGGATACCACGAAGACGCAGAATGTCGTGTGCCGCTTCTGGACCGTCAGCGATAACTTCACCACGTTCGACTTTTTCACCTTCGAACACGTTTAAGTTACGCCACTTAGGGATCATCTCTTCATAATGATCGCCGCCATCAGCAGGTGTAATCACCAAACGACGCTTACCTTTGGTCTCTTTACCAAACGAGATGGTACCAGAGATTTCCGCCAGAATAGCAGGCTCTTTTGGCTTACGCGCTTCGAACAAGTCAGCAACGCGTGGCAGACCACCGGTGATGTCGCGTGTTTTAGACGATTCCTGAGGAATACGAGCTAATGCGTCACCCACGTTGATTTGCGCGTTATCTTCTAAGTTAACGATCGCACTACCTGGTAAGAAGTATTGTGCTGGTACTTCAGTACCTGGGATCATCAAGTCAGCACCATTAGCGCCAAGCAGACGGATCATTGGGCGCATTTCTTTACCCGCAGTACCACGCTGACCAACGTCAAGGATCACGATTGATGACAGACCCGTTAGTTCGTCTGTTTGACGTGTCATAGTGACACCGTCAATCATGTCTACGAACTTGATACTACCCGCCACTTCAGAAATGATTGGGTGAGTATGTGGATCCCAGTTAGCGATAACATCGCCCGCTTCAACAGCCGCTTCTTCTAGTTTCTCGAGCACAGTACCGTATGGCACTTTATAACGCTCTTTCTCACGACCCAGCTCGTCAATAACGGCCAGTTCAGAAGAACGAGAAACGATAACCAGTTTGCCGTCACTGTTAGTAACATGCTTAGCATTATGCAGTTTCAATGAACCCGAGTTTTTCACTTGGACATTGTTTTCTGCAGACGCTCGAGATGCCGCACCACCGATGTGGAACGTACGCATCGTTAACTGTGTACCTGGTTCACCGATAGATTGTGCTGCCACAACACCGATGGCTTCACCGTGGTTAATAATATGACCACGAGCCAAGTCACGACCGTAACAGGCTGCACACACACCGAAATCGGTATCACAAGAAATAACAGAACGTACAATCACTTCGTCGATTGAATGCTCTTCTAACTTGTCACACCATGCTTCGTCGAGTAGCGTGTTACGTGGTGCTAATACGTCTTCAGTGCCTGGATAGAACACATCAATCGCAACCACACGACCCAGTACGCGTTCACGTAACGGCTCAACCACATCACCACCTTCAATCAGCGGTTTCATGGTTAGACCTTCGTGAGTACCACAATCGTCTTCGATAACCACTAAATCTTGTGCAACGTCTACAAGACGACGAGTCAGGTAACCCGAGTTCGCTGTCTTCAATGCAGTATCGGCTAGACCTTTACGCGCACCGTGAGTAGAAATAAAGTACTGGAGTACGTTTAGACCTTCACGGAAGTTAGCGGTAATTGGCGTTTCAATGATTGAGCCGTCTGGCTTAGCCATCAGACCACGCATACCCGCCAACTGACGGATCTGTGCGGCACTACCACGAGCGCCTGAGTCAGCCATCATATAGATGCTGTTAAACGAGGCTTGTTTCTCTTCAACGCCATCACGGTTAATCACTGTCTCAGTTGACAGGTTTTCCATCATAGCTTTAGAAACTTTTTCGTTGGCACTTGCCCAGATATCGATAACTTTGTTGTAACGCTCACCGGCTGTGACTAGACCAGATTGGAACTGCTCTTGAATTTCAAGAACTTCCGCTTCTGCATCAGCCACTAAGGTGTATTTCTCGTCTGGAATAACCATGTCATCGATACCTACAGAGGCACCAGAGATGGTTGCAAAACGGAAACCGGTATACATCAATTGGTCAGCGAAGATAACAGTATCTTTCAGACCCAGTTGACGATAACAAGTGTTCAACAGTTTAGAGATCTGCTTTTTGCCCATGTTCTGGTTAACCAGATCAAATGACAAACCTGCTGGCAGAATAAGTGACAGCAGTGCACGACCCACAGTCGTATCAACGATACGGCGTTGTTCAGTGCGCTCACCATCGTCACCAATAATGGTTTCAGTGATACGAACTTTAACGCGGGCATGCAGTTCAGCAGCGCCAGTTGCGTAAGCTTTTTCAACTTCAGCAACAGACATAAATGCCATACCTTCACCACGGCCGTTAATACGCTCACGGCTGGTGTAGTACAGACCCAATACCACGTCTTGAGACGGGGTGATAACAGGCTCGCCGTTGGCTGGTGACAGGATGTTGTTGGTAGACATCATCAGGGCACGGGCTTCAAGCTGCGCTTCCAGTGTTAACGGTACGTGTACCGCCATTTGGTCACCGTCGAAGTCGGCGTTGTATGCCGCACAAACGAGTGGGTGTAACTGGATCGCTTTACCTTCAATCAGTACAGGTTCGAACGCTTGGATACCCAGTCTGTGCAGTGTTGGTGCACGGTTGAGCATCACTGGATGTTCGCGGATCACTTCATCCAGAACGTCCCATACTTCTGCCACTTCACGCTCAACCATCTTCTTAGCCGCTTTGATGGTAGTCGCTAAGCCACGACCTTCTAGCTTGCCATAGATGAATGGCTTGAACAGTTCCAGTGCCATCTTCTTAGGAAGACCACATTGGTGCAGACGTAGAGTAGGACCTACGGTAATTACCGAACGACCAGAATAGTCGACGCGCTTACCCAACAAGTTCTGACGGAAACGACCTTGCTTACCTTTGATCATATCAGCCAAAGATTTCAGAGGACGCTTGTTAGAACCGGTAATAGCACGACCACGACGACCGTTATCTAATAGCGCATCAACAGACTCTTGTAACATACGCTTTTCGTTGCGTACGATAATGTCTGGCGCAGCTAAATCTAACAGACGCTTCAAACGGTTGTTACGGTTAATCACGCGGCGATACAGGTCGTTAAGATCTGAAGTCGCGAAGCGGCCGCCATCGAGCGGAACCAACGGACGTAAGTCAGGTGGTAACACAGGCAGTACTTTTAAGATCATCCACTCAGGCTTATTGCCTGAAGTGTAGAATGCTTCCATCAACTTAAGACGTTTAGTCACTTTCTTGCGACGAGTCTCAGAATTGATTGAAGGCAATTCTTCACGCATTTGTTCGATTTCTTTCGCTAAATCGATAGCACGTAACAGTTCAAGTACTGCTTCGGCACCCATTTTAGCTTCGAACTCATCACCGTATTCTTCTAATGCATCCAGATAAGTTTCTTCTGTCAGCATTTGGCCACGTTCAAGGCTGGTCATGCCAGGCTCGATCACGACAAATGATTCAAAATACAGTACGCGTTCGATATCACGCAGCGTCATATCCAGCATTAAGCCAATACGTGACGGCAGTGATTTTAAGAACCAAATGTGCGCAACTGGGCTAGCCAGTTCGATGTGACCCATACGCTCACGACGTACTTTAGTTTGGGTTACTTCAACGCCACACTTTTCACAAATAACACCACGGTGCTTCAAACGTTTGTACTTACCGCACAAACATTCGTAATCTTTGACTGGGCCAAAGATACGCGCACAGAACAGACCTTCACGCTCAGGCTTGAAGGTACGGTAGTTGATGGTTTCTGGCTTCTTAACTTCACCAAAAGACCAAGAACGGATCAGATCAGGCGATGCCAGACCAATTTTGATGCCGTTAAATTCTTCAGTCTTGCTTTGCTGTTTCAGAAACTTTAATAAGTCTTTCACGTTTCTCTCCTGAAGGAGTTAAACCGGGTGCTCCGCTTGCACGGAGCACCATTCTGTTTGCCAAACGCGGCTAAAGGCCTGCGCTTATGCCTGATCCAACTCGATATTAATACCGAGTGAACGGATCTCCTTCAGTAACACGTTGAAGGACTCTGGCATGCCAGGTTGCATCTGATGGTTACCGTCGACGATGTTCTTATACATCTGAGTACGACCGTTCACGTCATCCGATTTAACAGTGAGCATTTCTTGAAGCGTATAAGCGGCACCGTATGCTTCTAGTGCCCACACTTCCATCTCACCGAAACGCTGACCACCGAACTGAGCTTTACCGCCCAGTGGTTGTTGAGTCACTAAGCTGTACGAACCGGTTGAACGGGCGTGCATCTTGTCATCAACTAAGTGGTTCAGTTTGAGCATGTACATGTAACCTACCGTTACTTGACGCTCAAATTCGTTACCGGTACGACCATCAAACAACTTCAACTGACCAGAGGTTGGCAAACCTGCAAGTTCAAGCATCTGCTTGATCTCTTTCTCTTTAGCACCGTCGAATGCAGGAGTTGCAATCGGGATACCGCCTTTCAGGTTAGTCGCAAGACGTAATACTTCATCATCAGTGAATGAATCGATATCGACGCGCTGCTGCACTTCGTCACCTAATTCATACACTTGCTTGATGTAACCACGAACTTCAGCCAGCTCACGCTGTTCTTCAAGCATCGCAGTGATCTTGTTACCAATGCCTTTGGCAGCGGCGCCCATATGGACTTCAAGTACCTGACCAATGTTCATACGTGATGGAACACCTAGCGGGTTCAATACGATGTCTACTGGGTTACCTTGTTCGTCATATGGCATGTCTTCGATTGGGCAAATCTTAGAGATAACACCCTTGTTACCATGACGACCCGCCATCTTGTCACCAGGTTGGATAGTACGCTTAACCGCTAAGTAAACCTTAACGATCTTGAGTACGCCTGGCGCCAAGTCATCACCTTGGGTGATCTTGCGACGTTTGATTTCAAACTTCTTATCGAAGTCAGCTTTCAGCTCTTCATGCTGTTCAGCTAATTGCTCAAGTTCAGTTTGTTTTGCTTCATCGTCAATGACTTGAACCAATACATCTTTACGTGGCAACGCAGCAATTTGCGCTTCAGTGAAACCAGCACCGATTAACAGGTTACGCGCACGGCTCAATACACCTTCTTCAAGGATCTTGAACTCTTCGCCTAAGTCTTTACGAGCTTGGGCAATGTGCATCTCTTCGATTTCAACTGCACGCTTGTCTTTTTCAACGCCGTCACGGGTAAATACCTGAACGTCGATGATAGTGCCCTTAACAGAGTTAGGAACACGCAGTGAACTGTCTTTAACGTCAGACGCTTTCTCACCGAAGATAGCACGGAGTAACTTCTCTTCTGGCGTTAGCTGTGTTTCGCCTTTTGGCGTCACTTTACCAACCAGAATATCGCCGCCCTTCACTTCTGCACCAATGTAAACGATACCTGACTCATCGAGTTTCGACAGAGCAGATTCACCTACGTTTGGAATATCAGCCGTGATTTCTTCGCTACCCAGTTTGGTATCACGAGCAATACAAGACAGCTCCTGAATGTGGATAGTGGTGAAACGGTCTTCTTGCGCTACACGCTCAGAAATTAAGATCGAGTCTTCGAAGTTGTAACCGTTCCAAGGCATGAATGCGATACGCATGTTCTGGCCAAGGGCTAAGTCACCTAAGTCAGTAGACGGACCGTCTGCTAACACGTCACCACGAACGACTGGCTCACCAACAGCACAACAAGGGCGTTGGTTGATACAAGTGTTTTGGTTAGAACGGGTGTATTTAGTCAGGTTATAAATGTCGATACCGGCTTCGCCTGGGCGCAGCTCATCTTCATTTACTTTAACAACGATACGGCTCGCATCAACGTAGTCTACAAAACCACCACGTTTAGCAACAACCACAACACCAGAGTCAACAGCCAAAGTACGTTCAATACCAGTACCTACTAGCGGCTTTTCAGAGCGCAGTGTGGGTACGGCTTGACGTTGCATGTTCGCACCCATCAAGGCACGGTTAGCATCGTCGTGTTCTAAGAACGGGATCAGCGATGCAGCAACAGAAATAATCTGTTGTGGCGAAACGTCCATATACTGGATGTCAGCAGCGCGCATAAAGGTAGATTCACCTTTATGACGACAAGCAATTTGCTCTTCTGCCATACGACCGCTAGCGTCAACTTCGATGTTCGCCTGTGCAATCACATAACGACCTTCTTCGATTGCTGACAAGTATTCCACTTCGTCAGTAATCACGCCGTCGATAACCTTGCGGTATGGCGTTTCTAGGAAGCCGTAAGAGTTAGTACGGGCAAAACTTGCTAATGAGTTGATTAGACCAATGTTTGGACCTTCAGGGGTCTCAATTGGACATAAACGACCATAATGCGTTGGATGTACGTCGCGGACTTCGAAGCCTGCACGTTCACGAGTCAAACCACCAGGGCCAAGTGCAGAAATACGACGCTTATGCGTTACTTCTGACAGCGGGTTGTTTTGGTCCATGAATTGTGACAGCTGAGAAGAACCGAAGAACTCTTTCACTGCAGCAGAAATTGGCTTAGCGTTGATCAAGTCTTGTGGCATCAGCTCGTTCAGATCGCCTAAAGACAGACGTTCACGCACGGCGCGCTCAACACGGACTAAACCAACACGGAATTGGTTTTCAGCCATTTCACCGACGCTACGAATACGACGGTTACCTAAGTGATCGATGTCATCGACTTCGTCGAAACCGTTACGGATATGAATGATGTTCTTCATTACCGCGACGATGTCTTCTTTAGACAATACACCGCTACCTTCGTCATCAGGAATGCTGAGACGACGGTTGAACTTCATACGACCTACTTTAGACAGGTCATAACGCTCTTCACTGAAGAACAAGTTCTGGAATAGTGCTTCGGCAGCATCTTTGGTTGGTGGCTCGCCAGGACGCATCATACGATAGATCTCAACCAGCGCTTCTAAGCGGTTAGTGGTTGAATCGATACGCAGCGTATCTGAAATATAAGCACCATGATCTAACTCGTTGATATACAACGTGCTGATATCTTTAATACCGGCCAATGATAGTTTAGCCAGATCTTCTAAGCTAATTTCACTGTTGGCAGAGACTAAAACTTCACCCGTGTCCGGATCGATATAATCTTGAGCAGCATATTTGCCCACGATATATTCAACTGGCACTTCAAGCTCAGTGGTATTAGTCTTTTCTAACTGACGAATGTGACGCGCAGTAATACGACGTCCCGCTTCAACCAGTACAGAACCTTCAGCATCCTTGATGTCATAGCTGGCAGTTTCGCCACGCAGACGTTCAGGCACCAAAGACATGACCAGAGTATCTTTCTTGATCTTGAACTCAACGCGTTCGAAGAACAGATCGAGGATCTCTTGAGTAGAATATTCTAATGCACGTAACATGATGGTCGCAGGCAGTTTGCGGCGACGATCAATACGCACAAATAGTGCATCTTTAGGATCGAATTCAAAGTCAAGCCATGAACCACGGTAAGGAATAATACGTGCGTTATACAGCACCTTACCTGATGAGTGGGTTTTACCACGGTCATGATCAAAGAACACGCCTGGAGAACGGTGTAATTGAGATACGATTACACGCTCAGTACCGTTGATAACAAAAGTACCGTTATCCGTCATCAATGGGATATCACCCATGTAGACTTCTTGTTCTTTAATATCTTTTACTGTGCCCGCCGCTGCTTCACGGTCATACAACACCATGCGTAATTTAACGCGTAGTGGAGCTGAATACGTAACACCACGGATCTGACACTCTTTCACATCAAAAACAGGCTCGCCAAGCTTATAGCTGACGTATTGCAGTTCTGAGTTACCAGAAAAGCTCTTGATGGGAAAAACGCTACGGAAGGCGGCTTCTAAACCGCGCTCACCGGTAGGATCTTGATCGGTGAACTTCTTAAAAGAGTCTAGCTGGATAGACAATAAATAAGGGATATCCAAAACTTTTGGACGCTTACCAAAGTCTTTGCGAATACGCTTCTTTTCAGAATAGGAGTAAACCATGGGTTTCCTCTGCTTACGAGATGTGACCAAGACTGAATAAATAACTTAAGTTATTAAAATTCAGCACGTTTGCCCATCACCGTTGATGGCAAGAACCTAACCAGTAATCTCTGCTAGGGACTGCAAAATTTGGCGACAAACGGTGAAAAAAATCGCCAGCGCATATAGCGCAAAAAAGGCCGACGGTTAAAAAACCGCCAGCCTCCACCCAAGTGGCTTGGGTGAGCAAGCTAAATAATAGCTTACTTAATTTCTACAGAAGCACCAGCTTCAGTAAGTTCTTTCTTCAGAGCTTCAGCTTCTTCTTTAGAAACGCCTTCTTTAACTGCTACTGGAGCAGCTTCAGACATAGCTTTAGCTTCTTTCAGGCCTAAACCAGTTGCGCCACGGATGGCTTTAATAACTGCAACTTTGTTGTCGCCGTGAGCAGTCAGAACTACGTTGAATTCTGTTTGTTCTTCAACAACAACTGCTTCTGCACCGCCAGAAACAACAGCAGCAGCGGCAGAAACGCCGAACTTCTCTTCCATAGCTTCGATCAGTTCAACAACTTCCATTACAGACATAGCTGCAAAGGCTTCTAAGATTTGGTCTTTAGTGATAGACATAACAAATGTTTCCTATTGTTCTGAATTCAATTTTATTAAGCAGCCAGCTTGAAATTAAGCGGCTTCTTGTTTTTGATCGCGCAGGGCGGCCAGTGTACGAACGAACTTGCCAGCAGATGCTTCTTTCATAGTCATCATTAACTGAGCTAGTGCTTCTTCGTATGTTGGCAGTTTCGCCAAACGATCAATTTCAGCTGCAGGGATGAAACTCCCTTCAAAGGCTGCGCCTTTAACTTCGAAGTTAGCTTGTTCTTTAGCAAAGTCTTTTAACAGACGTGCTGCAGCACCTGGGTGCTCTAAAGAAAAAGCAATCAAAGTTGGGCCAGTGAACGTTTCTGCTAGGCACTCAAAAGCAGTACCTTCAACAGCACGACGAGCTAGCGTGTTACGTACTACACGTACATATACACCAGCTTCGCGAGCTTTTTTACGCAGACCGGTCATAGCACCTACAGTCACACCGCGAGAATCAGCGGCAACTGCAGATAGCGCACCTTTGGCAGCTTCGTTGACTTCAGCAACAATCGCTTTTTTGTCTTCGAGTCTTAATGCCATTGGCTTTACTCCTGGATTCTACCTAGGGTATTCCCTAGTATTTACCATACTAAATACTTATGTATTTAGTGACTTACGGTGCAGATTATCCAGTAAAAAATTTTAGCTGGGGCCTGACACCGTCTACGCAGGAAATTAAGTTATTTTTACAAAAAACACCTGCGGTCTTGGACGGAAACCTGAGTTAAACTGCGCCTAAACGAGAGATAAAACAGGCTTCAACCCACAAAGTGCGCGCATTATAGACTAATGCACCCGCTTTGTAAAATTATAGAGTTGTTTCAAGCGTAGCTTGATCAACTGCAACACCTGCACCCATAGTGGTAGAGATGCTGATCTTTTTCACGAAAATGCCTTTAGCAACTGCAGGCTTAGCCTTTTTCAGTGCTGACACTAACGCTTCCAAGTTTTCTTTCAATTGAACTGGTGTGAAATCCACTTTACCGATAGTAGTGTGGATAATACCGTTCTTGTCGTTACGGTAACGAACTTGACCCGCTTTGGCGTTCTTAACAGCTTCAGCAACGTTTGGCGTTACTGTACCAGTTTTAGGGTTAGGCATTAAACCACGTGGGCCTAAGATTTGACCTAACATACCAACAACGCGCATTGCATCTGGAGATGCGATAACTACGTCAAAGTTCATTTCACCGGCTTTGATTTTCTCAGCCAGATCATCCATACCAACTAGCTCAGCGCCAGCAGCTTTAGCAGCTTCAGCATTTGCACCTTGTGTAAATACTGCAACGCGAACGTCACGACCAGTACCATGTGGCAACACTGTTGCACCACGAACGTTTTGGTCAGATTTACGTGGGTCAATACCCAGGTTAACTGCTACGTCTACACTTTCAACGAATTTTGCAGTTGCTAATTCTTTTAACAGAGCAACAGCTTCGTTGATATCGTAGCTTTTAGTACCGTCAACTTTCTCGCGAATTACGCGCATGCGTTTAGTTAGCTTTGCCATTATATTAATCCTCTACAACCAAACCCATTGAACGCGCAGTACCTTCGATTGAGCGAGTCATCGCTTCAATGTCAGCACCAGTCATATCGGCAGCTTTAAGTTCAGCAATTTCTTGAACTTTAGCGCGAGCGATAGTACCCACTTTCTGAGTGTTTGGACGTGGAGAACCTGATTTCAGGCCTGCAGCAGTCTTCAGTAAGTAAGACGCTGGAGAAGTCTTGGTTTCAAAAGTGAATGAACGGTCACTGTATACAGTGATCACGACTGGAATAGGCATGCCTTTTTCCATTTTTTCTGTACGGGCGTTAAACGCTTTACAGAATTCCATGATGTTCACACCTTTTTGACCCAAAGCTGGACCAACTGGTGGTGACGGGTTCGCAGAACCTGATTTTACTTGTAGCTTAATATAAGCATCAATCTTCTTTGCCATCTGACATTTCCTCAGTTTGGGTTCAAACGCGCATCAGCGACATGCTGACATGCTCCCCCGAAAACAACGGGTGCGAATTATATAGAAATTCGCCCCCGTTGCCAAACGGATTTTGTAGTTTATTTAATCAGCCTTTTTCAACTTGACTAAAATCAAGTTCAACAGGCGTAGAACGACCAAAGATCATCACTGATACTTTCACGCGGCTCTTGTCATAATCCACTTCTTCAACGGTGCCGTTAAAGTCAGCAAATGGACCATCACACACACGTACCACTTCACCAGGCTCAAATATGGTTCTATGAGTCGGTGACGCTGTCGTTTCTTGTAAGCGACGCAGAATTGCATCAGCTTCTTTATCTGAAATTGGGGCAGGACGATCAGACGTTCCGCCAATAAAGCCTAAAACACGCGGGATGCTTTTGACTAAATGCCAGCTGTCATCGTTCATTTCCATCTGGACTAACACATAGCCAGGGAAAAACTTACGTTCGCTCTTGCGACGCTGACCTGCACGCATTTCGATGACTTCTTCAGTCGGAACCAATACTTCACCGAAGTATGCTTCCATGCCATGCATTTTAATATATTCAATCAGTGACTTACAAACTCGGCCTTCATAGCCTGAGAATGCCTGCACTACATACCATCTTTTTTTAGCTTCTTTAGCTTCAGTCATTCGAGGTGCCTATACGCCAGTGATAAAATTGACAATTCGCATTAACACAGCATCCATACCCCAAAGGATAAGAGCTAAGATACCTGTTGCTGCAAGGACAATAAAAGTGGTGTTTAGCGCTTCTTGACGCGTCGGCCATACAACCTTGCGCACTTCGATATGCGCTTCACGGGCAAAAGCTAACGCTTTTTTACCTTTTACAGTCTGAAGCGCAATAAAACCAGCAATAGCGAATGCAACGATAACACTAAGCGCACGTATGACGGCACTGGCTTCGCTATACATTTGATTGCCAATAACAGCAGCGGCTAGCAATACAATCACTAAACCCCACTTCACGATATCCAGAGAATTGTTCTGGTTTTCAGTATTTGTTGTCATCGGTTTTTCCGTTACTCAATACGGCCTGAGCTTAGAGCACATTAATTGACGGGCATAATCCCACATCACTCTGCATTTCCGAACACCCTTAGAAACGCAAAATAGCATAAGCTCAGGGTCAAAAATCGGCCATAGATTGTATTCTTATTCGACTTTGTAAGCAAGGATGCGAATCCCATGCAAACCACAAAACCTATGAAATAATCCACTTAAACAAAAAAGGAAGCCGAAGCTTCCTTTTCAAATTAATTTCTATCGCAATTAAGCGATGATTTTAGCTACTACACCAGCACCAACTGTACGACCACCTTCACGGATTGCGAAGCGTAAACCTTCGTCCATCGCGATTGGGCAAATCAGAGTCACTACCATTTTGATGTTGTCGCCAGGCATTACCATCTCTACGCCTTCTGGCAGTTCGATAGTACCGGTTACGTCAGTTGTACGGAAGTAGAACTGTGGACGGTAGCCTTTGAAGAATGGAGTGTGACGTCCGCCTTCTTCTTTTGACAGAACATAAACTTCTGATTCAAAAGTCGTGTGTGGGTTGATTGAACCTGGTTTAGCCAATACTTGACCACGTTCTACGTCATCACGCTTAGTACCACGTAATAACACACCACAGTTCTCGCCTGCACGACCTTCGTCAAGCAGTTTACGGAACATTTCTACACCAGTACACGTTGTTTTAGTCGTTGTGCGAACACCAACGATTTCAACTTCGTCACCCACTTTAACAATACCACGCTCAACACGACCAGTGACTACTGTACCACGGCCTGAAATTGAGAATACGTCTTCGATTGGCAGTAGGAACGGCTTATCGATATCACGTTGTGGTTCTGGAATGTAAGAATCCAGTGCTGCGGCTAATTCAAGGATCTTAGCTTCCCACTCTGGTTGACCTTCTAGGGCCTTCAGAGCTGAACCTTGGATTACTGGTAAATCATCACCTGGGAAATCGTATTCTGACAGAAGTTCACGCACTTCCATTTCAACCAATTCCAGTAACTCTTCGTCATCTACCATGTCACATTTGTTCATGAATACGATGATGAAAGGTACGCCAACTTGACGAGAAAGCAGGATGTGCTCACGAGTCTGTGGCATTGGACCGTCTGTAGAGGCAACTACTAGAATCGCGCCGTCCATCTGTGCAGCACCAGTGATCATGTTTTTAACATAGTCAGCGTGGCCTGGGCAGTCTACGTGTGCGTAGTGACGTGAAGGCGTGTCATATTCGATGTGAGAGGTATTGATCGTAATACCGCGCTCACGCTCTTCTGGAGCGTTATCGATTTGAGAGAAGTCTTTAGCTTCGCCACCGTAGGTCTTAGCCAGTACGTGAGAGATAGCTGCAGTCAGTGTGGTTTTACCATGGTCAACGTGACCAATGGTGCCCACGTTTACATGGGGCTTAATACGTTCAAATTTAGCTTTAGCCATGGTAATGCCTCAGTCCAAGATTCTTGGTGATGAAAACTAACATATAGAAAAAATCCGATGCATTAAAATGACATCGAACCGATTATGTTTAGGCGTAGGAGCTAAATTTAGAGAGGCTGGTGCTGATAGGCAGATTCGAACTGCCGACCTCACCCTTACCAAGGGTGTGCTCTACCAACTGAGCCATATCAGCAACTAATTTGGAGCGGACAGCGGGAATCGAACCCGCGTTATCAGCTTGGAAGGCTGGAGTAATACCATTATACGATGTCCGCGCAACCTAACTAAGGCTACCTAACTACCTAGAAAAAAGTGGTGGAGGGAGAAGGATTCGAACCTTCGAAGGCTGAGCCGTCAGATTTACAGTCTGATCCCTTTGGCCACTCGGGAACCCCTCCACAGAAAATGGTGCCGGCACCAAGAGTCGAACTCGGGACCTACTGATTACAAGTCAGTTGCTCTACCAACTGAGCTATGCCGGCATTATCATTTCGGAACGGGATATTAGGTAAATGCGCTCCCAAGTGCAAGTAAAAAACGCCTATTTACGTAAAAAAAGCGCTTGAACGGTGTTTTTTTACACGTTATCCAACTTTGACGGCCAATTAAACAGCGAATACATCAAACGGTAACGGAAACACGACTGCAATCACCCATTTAGTATTGTTCCAAATAATCTCATAGTGTACTGTGCCTTTCCTAAGCTGAGGAAAGCCAATGACTTCTAAAAATTCAATTCAAAAAGCACTCTATCTCGCCTTCGAGCGCCTGCAATGGTCTGAGTTACGAGATTCAGTGCCGTTGACACTGAGTGAGCAAGACTTGGAGAACCTTAGAGGCATAAATGAAAAGATTTCCTTATCGGAAGTGACCGATATTTATCTTCCCCTTAGCCGGCTACTGAATTTGATCGTTAAAGCTAAGCAACAACGAGGCTTAGTGGTTGATGAATTCCTCGGTCAAAAACCATCAAAAAGTCCTTACATCATTAGTATTGCTGGTAGTGTCGCCGTCGGGAAAAGCACCACAGCACGTATTTTGCAAGCTTTACTACGACACTGGCCTGAACACCCAAAAGTTGATTTGGTGACAACAGATGGTTTTTTGTATCCTCTGGCGGACTTAAAACGTAAAGGACTATTACAGCGTAAGGGATTTCCAGAAAGTTACGATATGAAAATGCTGGTTGAGTTTATCTCCGCCGTGAAATCCGGTCAGCCACATGTCAAAGCCCCTATCTATTCACACGTCACCTATGACCGCGTTAAGAATCAGCACCAAACGGTTTCTCAACCAGACATCTTAATTTTAGAAGGCTTAAATGTACTACAAACAGGACTCGACTCCCCCGTTGATACTCGTCGTCCTTTCGTCTCCGATTTTGTCGACTTTTCTATTTATGTCGATGCGGAAGAACCTTTGCTAAAACAATGGTATAAAGAACGATTCCTACAGTTTCGTTCTGGCGCATTCAGTGACAAAAAATCTTATTTTCATCACTATTCGACGCTAACGGATGATGAGGCCAATACGATTGCCGCCAATATTTGGGACACAATCAATGGCCCAAACCTACAACTTAACATTCAACCGACCCGTGAGAGGGCCCATTTGATCCTGCAGAAAGGTCAGGATCATTTGATGTCCCACGTGCTGATGCGCAAATAGTATTATGTAAAATTGACTCTTGGGTACTTAGCGTGCCCTTAAGCTAATTTCACCGCCGATAAATGCTTGAACACCGTCGGCGGTTTCGAGCAATACCGCACCTTGCCCATCAACGCCTCGACAAATTCCTTCGACAGACTTTTCCCCCATAAGCAAACGTATTTCACGGCCATAAAATAAGTCTGCGGCTTGCCAACGAGTCTTGAATGCAGCTAATCCTTCACGCTCAAATAGCTGAATATCACGCTTAAGCTGCTTCTGTAATGCAATAACAAGCGCCGTCTTGTCAGGCATATCGACCAACTCTGACAAATCACTCCAAGGCTGATCGATACCTTTACCTTGCTCCTCGGACATAGCCATATTCACACCAACACCTATGATAAGCTGGCACTGGCTATCAGCCTGACCCGACATCTCAATCAAGATCCCGGCAAGCTTCT
This sequence comes from Shewanella sp. DW31, assembly GCF_015767295.1. Classification (NCBI taxonomy): domain Bacteria; kingdom Pseudomonadati; phylum Pseudomonadota; class Gammaproteobacteria; order Alteromonadales; family Shewanellaceae; genus Shewanella; species Shewanella sp. DW31. The sequence continues at coordinate 1,767 of NZ_JADWMP020000031.1, read as the reverse complement.
TGTTATCCAAATAGATGTCATTGGGCCACTTAACACCAATATTCTCGACGCCAAAAGATTTAAGCACTTCAACCAATGTACAGGCCACCACTAAACTTAATCCCATTGCCTGCGCCATTCCCTGCGGGAAAGTCCAAAACAGCGAGAAATATAAGTGATGCCCATAGGGCGACATCCAAGTTCGGCCTCGACGACCACGACCTGCGGATTGATACTCTGCCACACACACATCACCATTCTTCAATTCAGTAGTATGGTCCAGCATAAAACCATTGGTGCTTGCTATCTCATCAAAGTAAAAGCAACGGTTATCAATTGATTGCACTAAAAGTGAAGCATCAATCAAAGAAATAGGATTCGCTAACTTATAACCGCGACCTTTGACGCTATAAATTGCCACACCATAGGTTTCTAGCGCATCGATATGCTTATTCACTGCGGCGCGCGAAATCCCAAGTTCAGTGGCTAACTGCTCGCCAGAAACAAATTGTCCGCTAGATAATAAAGCTAATATCTGGCGTTTTCTTCCCCAATGATCAGACATGCAAATCTCCTTCGCCATTGGCACCAATGATTCTAGGCTCGGCTTCTAGAACGACACCAAATTTATCCCGAACTTGCGCAATAACATGCAGTGCTAGGCGGCAAATATCATGCCCCGTTGCTCCGCCTCGATTCACTAACACTAAGGCTTGCTTGTCATGCACTGCCACATTGCCGAGCACAAAACCTTTCAGTCCCGCTTGTTCAATCAACCAGCCTGCAGCCAATTTCACTGTTGCATCCGCTTGTGCGTAGCCCACTATCGTCGGAAAACGCTGTGCTAAATCTAGATAACAGGCCGCGCTTACAATGGGGTTTTTAAAGAAACTGCCTGCATTGCCGAGCACAGCGGGATCAGGAAGCTTTTCACTTCGAACTTGGCTTACACGCTCAAAAATCTCATGCGCTGTAACGGTTGCAGGATCAAACGATTGCAATGGACCATAGACCAAACGCGGTTGCCAACGTTTAGCTAAGCGCAGTCCAACAGCTGTGACTACAGCGAGATTGCGCAATTTGTCTTTGAAAATAGACTCACGGTAAGCAAATTGACACTCAGTTGTACTGATGCGCACAAACTCACCTGAGGGTAAATCAAGATACTCAACCCAATCACACACATCACATAGTTCAACACCATAAGCGCCAATATTCTGAATAGGTGCTGCACCAACCGTCCCAGGAATTAACGCCATATTCTCCAGCCCAAACATGCCATGCTCAAGCGTAAACTGAATTAACTCGTGCCAATTCTCACCCGCCTCAACTTCGAGATAAAACGCTTCTGTGTCTTCAGATACTTTTATCCCTTTCGATAAAATCCTGACAACTGTGCCGTTAAAGTCCTCCGTAAAGACCAGATTGCTACCACCACCAAGCACCAACATAGGCAATTGTTGTTGCCATAGTGACAGACATATCGCCTTAACAGCTTCTTTTGAGTGCGCCTCAACAAGATCCGCGCAAGACTGGGCCAAACCAAAGGAATTAAATGATTGAAGGCTATGAGATAGAGACATTTGTTTGTTCAATGACGACAAAAACGTATTGTAACTGCTAAAAGCGAGGATTGCAGCTCATGCTAGAGAAGATGGCTGGATGAAGAACAGAGAGAAAAGCAGGAAAATCACTCCAATTAACAAATTATAGACGCAAAAAAGCCAGCTTATTCAGCTGGCTTGGTTACATCTCAATGAGATAATTAGGCGCTTGGCGATGACCTAC
>NZ_JADWMP020000030.1:0-61635 GCF_015767295.1 Shewanella sp. DW31 | reverse complement strand
CTTTGGTCTTTGGTCTTTGGTCTTTGGTCTTTGGTCTTTGGTCTTTGGTCTTTGGTCTTTGGTCTTTGGTCTTTGGTGATTGAGATAAGATAAATTTCGTGCATAAAAAAGGGATATCAATGATATCCCTTAAAGTGTAAATACAATTAAAACAAGATACTGAGGTTCTAGGTTCTAGGTTCTAGGTTCTAGGTTCTAGGTCCTAGGTTCTAGTTCTGTGCTTTGGGTTGAGTTAACCAAGTGCTGAGTAAGCGCACGCCGTAACCTGTTGCCCCCGCAGGCACAACAGCGGTATCGGTGGCGGTTAAGGCATTGCCCGCGATATCGATATGTGCCCAAGGCTGTTCGCCCGCAAAGCGTTTTAAGAACATGGCCGCAGAGGAAGCACCCGCGCTGCCTTCTTTACCTGTGTTTGTGAGATCCGCGATAGTGGATTTAAGCTCATCCGCATAGGCTTGATCTAACGGTAAGCGCCAGACCTTTTCGCCAACCTGTTGACCTGCATAAGTTAGCTGCTGCACTAAAGGCTCTGAATCGGTAAACAAGCCTGCGTAAACATTGCCTAACGCACTCACTTTTGAGCCAGTCAGTGTCGCAACATCGATAATCACAGATGGCTTATAATTTTCTCTGGCATACCAGAGGCCATCAGCCAGCACTAGGCGACCTTCGGCGTCGGTGTTGAGCACTTCAACGGTGAGACCTTGGGCGGTTTTAATCACATCACCTGGGATCATTGCATGACCTGATACCATGTTCTCCGCCATTGGCATAATTGCTACTACGTTGACTGGCGCTTTTTGAATCGCCATGGCTTTAATAGTGCCAAGCACAGTGGCTGCACCCGCCATATCTGACTTCATCCGCGCGATTGAAGTACCTGTCGCCTTAATATTGTAACCACCCGAGTCGAAGGTGATGCCTTTACCGACCAGTGCGATTGGCGCGTCTTTGCTACCAGGCCAATGGGCGACCACTAACTTAGGTGGGCGCTCGCTGCCTTTACCTACAGCAGCTAAGGCGCCCAGTTGTAGACGTTCGATATCTTTGGCTTCTAATACTGTGACTTTAACGCCGAGGGATTTAAGTTTTCTGGCTTCGTTAGCAAAGCTGTCGGGATACATAATGTCTGCAGGTGCGTTTGTCAGATCGCGCGCTAAAAACACACCCGCTTCAACCGCTTGCAGATTTTTATGGTGTTTTTGGTTGCGACTTAAATCATCGACAGCGATTTGGTAATTCTTCTCGGCACGGGGGCTCGCTTTGAACTGAGTATAACGATAACTGCGTAGTTCAATTCCGTGGGCAAGCTCAGAGGCAAATAGCGGCGCGGCAGTTAAGCCTTGGGTGAGTACACGCACTGTGGCTTGGGGAACCGTATCGAGTTTGGCCGCAACATTGCCGCCGATGGTATTAATGTCGCCGGGCGTTAAGTTTTTTGCATCGCCAATGCCGACCAGTAAGACCCGTTTAGCATCAATTTCGCTGGGTACCAAAATCTCGAGGATTTCTCCCCGTTTGCCGGAAAAAATATTATCCGCCGTTGCTAGGTTTAATTGATCTTGGGTCGACTGAGGTAAAAAGTCGATCCCATAGGTAGTGGAGTCAGCACTTTGGAATAGCACTAATGTATCTGAATTCAGTGAGCTACGAGTGTCAAAACTAAAACTTTCGGCGTTAGCATTGAGAGAGTTAAGGCACGCCAGAGCCATAACGCTTAACATCAATTTATTATTATTTTTCATGGTGACAGCTCATATCATGGAAGTGTGAGAAGAATATCAAAGCTCAGCCTTAGGGTTAACTAATTTACGCTATTTTGCTGATATTAGTATTAAATCCAAGGCCCAAAGCGTGTCAATGATCGATCAAGGGCAAAACCCAATTGTTGCGATAAAGATTGAGCACTACTTTTAAGGGCCGAGGTGCCTAAAAGCTGTGGCGATTGGCTCGCAAAAATCACCCAATTACCGCCACCAGTGAGACAAGCATTCACATGGGCAAAGTGCTGTTGTAAGTCGGCTAACAACTCGCGGTTTTGGCTATGTTCTTTCCAGCAGTTCAGTACTAAATAACCGTTGGGTTTGATGAGGTTAGTGCACTGCTCAAGGAATATTGGCGAAAGCTGCCCTGTTTCAACGCCTTTGGCTGTATAAATATCGGCAAAAATTACATCCACTTTTTTATGATCGCCAGCAGCTAAAAAAGCAATTGCATCATCATTGATAAGATTGAGCTTTTTACCTATCGGCAGCTGAAAATAGCGCTTAGCTAACTCAATCACCGCGGGGCGTAATTCCACCGCTGTTAACTTTATTGCCGCGTCAAAATTGCGCAGTGAGTGAATAATTGAGCCGCCGCCTAAACCTAAAACAATAGCGCTCTTGGGCTTACAAAACAGTAAAACCAACAACATGGCTTGCACATAAGTGTGCTGGGGAATATGGGGCGCCGCCTTGAGGATCTTACTCTGCTCATCGTTATCCCCAAAGGACAAGATCCGTGAGTCGTCATAATCGATTACGCGAATCGGGCCTAGTGCGTCTTGGGTTTCATGTAAGAGGGTCGAATCGGCCATATTGGATTAATTACTCGGTTTAGCTGTTTGGCTTATTTGCACGGGCTATAACTGCTCGCGCAAAAAAGTTAGAATTCAGACAGTTTTAGTTAATTGAGCCGCTATTATGACAAATCAAATCCTGCTTGCCTGTATTTATCTTGCAGTGTTTATCTTTTTACAGCGCGCCTTAACCCATTGGGTTAGAAAACTCGCGCAAATGAAGCAAGTGAGTGTTGCACGGACCAGTTTAGTGACCCGTTTTATTTCCTATGTGATGTTTTTTATTACTCTGTCATTGATGGCGGTCTCGCTTGGACTAGGCTATCAGGATGTGTCGCTATTTGTGTCATCCGCCTTTGCAGTAATGGGCGTAGCATTGGTTGCTCAATGGTCGATATTGAGTAATTTAACCGCTGGCGTGCTGATCTTTTTCGTGTTTCCTTACCGTATCGGCGAGCGCATTCGGGTGGTCGATAAGGATGAAGATATTAGCGGCGTGATCATCGAAATCGCGTTATTCCATGTGCTGATTCATCGCGATAACGGCGATACCATCACTTATCCTAATAACCTCATGCTGCAAAAGGCAGTGTTAAAGCTGGCCGATCAAACCCCCTTAGCCGAACGTCAGGCGTTACTCGAAGGCAAAAAGAAGTTTGATCCTGAGTAGTTTGGATAGTTGCGCAGCGCTATATTGATTATCAAACTGTGCTGAGCGTTCGTGGGCGTGTCTGAGTCGTTTGGCAGGCTTATAGGGTCTATTAACCAATCGCGGCGTACGATGAGATGAATGAAATAGCTCTTGCCGTTCTAGCCATTCAACTCAGACTTAACCGATAGCGCTTGAGTACAAGATTATCAATAACCCAATACAGGCCAGATAGGGATAACAACAAGGTCAGTATCCCCAGCAGCCAGCTAAAGGGGTTGTTAAAAGTACCTTGATTGAGGTAATCCATAAAGTGCAATTTAAACATCAAGTCGGCGATGTCTGTGTGGTCATTTTTATGGCCAACTAATTCGCCATTAACTGTATTGATATAAATTCGCGTCGACAGGTCATCATCCATATCTATTTGCCAAAGTGAATTGCACTGGGTTGGCCACTCGCTAATGGGGGCTGATATTTGCTTAACTTGGGTAATTTTCCCTGGCCCGGTATAACTTTCAAGCGCCAGTTGTTGCGCGCTTTGTTTATTAATGAGTAAGGTATTTCCCGTATATGCATCAATCAAGGTTTGCTGCTGGCACTGGTGTGCATAGCGCTGCACCTTTGCATCGAGTACATAAACGGGCTTACCCGCGAGCGCCATTAATGTCAGGCTTTCTACCTGAGTATGCTTAGCCAGTAAGGGAGCGATATCCACGAGCTTTTGTGGATCAAACTCTTGCTTTTGCGGTGCAGGACTATGGCTAAGCTGGTACTCCATTCCCTTGAGTTCATCATGGGGCGTTAAATTGAAATAGACCCCAGTAACAAGCCAAAGTAGCAGTTGAATGCTTACTATGGCACCGAGCCAATAGTGGGCGATTTTGACCCAGCGTTTGAAGTGTTTACTTTGGAGCTTAGGTTTAAGTTTCGGCATCATTTCAGATACTTCCTTCTGCGCTGCCAAAGTAAGACGAAGCCAGCTAATACAGCCACAATAGAGATTAGAGCCGTGCTCAGCAGCAGAAGATTGTCGATGGCTTCACCCTCGTCGTAATCCATAATGTGCCATTTCCAAAAGAGATCGAATAAACGCCAATAGTCATGTCTGCGCGTGACTAACTCACCCGTTGTCGCTGACAGATAAAGGCTTGTGGCTGCACTATCGTTAAAATCCATTCTCCAAACTGGTAGGTATTGCGGCGCTAGTTCAGCTGGGGCGATATCGGTGAGCAGAGTTGCACTAACAAGCTTAGCCTCTAAGGGTAAAGATCCGTTATGCTGATAGTTTGAAGCTATCATTCGGGCTTGTTTCTCCGTTATCGAAGGCAATAATTCACCCGAATCTGCGTCCACTAGAATGGACTTATCGTTCAGTTTAATCCGGTAATAGAGAGTATCAGTGATTGAGGTTAACGCGATTGCTTGAGCCTTAGGGAAACGCGCATAAACCGCTGCGATTGGGTACTGGATCTGGCTGGGATCGATATGCTGGATGTCTTGAACTTTAATATGATCGCCACGGATAAACCCAAGATCCATTAATACAAAATAGCTGCCGGTGACTGACCAGATCCCAATCGGCAGTACCAGCAATAGCATCAACCATCGGTGCAGAAAGTGCGCCGATGAGACTCGTTTTAGTGTGTTAACCCGCTTCAAGTTGATGACTCACCTTTTATTTTATTAACTAATTTAGCCTGCTTGCTTAAGGGGATTACCCCTTAAGCCCAAAGCACTACAGAGCCCATTTCATTCCGACATAGTAACGACGTCCCATTAGGTCGTACGTCATAGTGTTGGTATTACCGTCGGTATAGCTTTGATGATATGGAGCTGGTTTATCGAACAGGTTATCGATACCTGCCGTTAAGGCTATATTGCTGTCCATTTGATAATGAACCTGTGCGTTATGGTAAGTGACCGCATCAACGGCGTCACCTATATCTCCGGCATTGGCATATTGATCATCCGCCGCGCCGATATATTGAATGTTGTAGCTAAAGCGCCAATTGTCATTCGTGATATCAAAATAGAGGTTTGAGCGCCATTTGGTGTAGCTACCATCATAACCAATGGTGCCAGCTCGTGATTCAACGGGGGCGCCAGCGTAGGTTTGTAGATCGTATTGATCTAAATAGCTCAGCTCCCAAGTCGTATTAGTCACAACGCTGCCCATCTCTTTTGGGTAAAACATCGCCATATCAACACCTGAAACCACTTCGTTGGCGGCGTTGCCCAGTTGTGTTTGTAAATAGGTGATGTTGCCTGTCATCGCGTCTCGCACAAAGTGCTCGTCGCTACAGAAAGGATGCGTCATCCCTTTACTGTCGTAACAGGCGGCTAATTTGCTCGAACCATTGACTGAGTTAATGGCGTTATTAATCTCTATTTTGTAGTAATCGAGCGTGATATTGAGCCCTTCAATAAATCCCAGATCCCAAACAATACCGGCAGTAAAGGTATTGGCCTCTTCTGGTTCTAGCTCGGCATTGCCACCACGGTCGGTTAAAATTGTGCCTTCTTGCTTATAATTCGTTGGCACGTTTGATGCCATACAATTAGCATATCGATTCGAGCTTGGGTCGAGCTTAGCCCACTCGCTACAAGGATCTGTGGTATTCATGGAACCTTGATCAATACCACCAAATAACTCAGGAATATTCGGTACTCTGAATGCCGTGGATTGTGTGGCTCGCAGTGTCACTGCGTCATTGACGACCCACAGTAGCCCCATTTTATAATTGGTATCGCCACCGAAGGTATCAAAATAGGAATATCGCAGCGCCGCAGTTAATTCGACCGACTTAGCAAAGGGCAGACCGCTTAACATAGGTAACAAGGTTTCAAGATAAATTTCGTCGGCAGTGTAACGACCATCAATCGGATCTTGTTGGGCAGTGTTTGCTTCACCACTGATTTTAAGTGGGTCAGGATCATTCCATCCTTTCTCGTTTCTGTGCTCTAGTCCTACAGCAAAACTCATCATGCCTGCGGGTAACTGCCATAGATCGCCCGTGATATTCGTTGTGAGACTAAACTGCTCATTACCGCCGCTATCACGCATATTAAACAGAAAATAGTCCAGCATTGCTGGTGTGAGTGAGCCTGCTCCCCAAAAGTCTGCGCAAGGTACATTAGGATCAAGATTACAATTGCTATAGTCTGTCGCGTCGGCAAGACGAACCTTATTAATGACATTGGTCACTTCATAGGAACCACGATTACTGCCGAAGTTAACGGCAGCATCCCATTGCCAACCGTTGTCTAAATCACCTCTAAAACCCGTCACTAAGCGCCAAGTATCCGCTTGAATATTAAATTGTCGGGGAGCTTCTGCCAGTCTGCGACTCTGGAGAAGGAAGTCTGCATCGGTCGGATTTGATTCATGCCAAGCAGGGATCACGATACCTGACACCGATTGCGGAGTAGCGGGTAATTGTGAGCTACGGTGAGTGTACATAGCCTCAGCAAACACTTGGCTGCTCGCCGTTAAGTCATATTCACCGTAGGCAAACAGATTGACTCGCTCGTTAGGTTGAACCGCATTAAAATACTGATAAGTATTATCCTTATGGCTACTGGTGTAAGGGGCACTTCCTGTTGGCAATAGCATTAATTCATTGCCGATTTGATTGCCATTTGCATCAATGAAATGGCCTCTGCCTCCCGGCAGCGCCGAGCTACCGCCACACACTAGCTCACCATTCACTTCCTCAAGCGGACAAGGTGCGCGACTCAGCATATCGACGGCTTGGGTTTTATCGTAACTCATCGCCACATATGCACTGCCACGCTCACCTATATGACCGAGGGCAAGGTCGAGCTTGTACTGTTCACCATCATTTTGCTCGGTTATGCCCGTTCTCGCTTGAAATTCAACCCCTTCGATTTGTTGCCGAGTGATGATATTGACCACGCCAGCAACCGCATCTGCACCATAAATGGCGGATGCACCATCTTTTAATACCTCGATTCGTTCAACCACGCTAATGGGAATAGTATTAAGATCCACGGAGGAGTTTGCCCCTGTGCCACTGTTCACCATACGTCGACCATTGAGCAGTACGAGTGTGCGATTTACCCCTAATCCGCGCAGGTTAACTTGGGTTGAACCATAGCCCCCCTCAGTCCAATAGGCATTCGTTTGATTACCCGCAAACCCCGCAGAAGCCGTCATTCTTTGCAGCAATACTTCAACTGAGGTGGCACCGGTTTTCTCGATATCTTGCGCGGTAAAAACGGTCATCGGCGCTGTGGAAGCCATCTCTTCCCTTTGAATTCGGCTCCCTGTAATGGCAATCCTTTCGATAGCAGTGGGAGTCGATAATTGAGGTTTAATTGCAGATGCTGGAAACATTGCTTCAGTTTCGGCTTCGGCTGCTATCCCTGAAAAAGTGGCCATACTTGTTAGGGATATTGCAATTGAAGTCATTACTGCAGAGCGGGACATAATAAGCCTATGAAAGGTTTGTTTAAATAATGAGATGTTTTATAAAGGATTAAGCTGATATCTCAATAAAAACTCAACGACCTGCGACACTGTGTCACACCCCTAATACGCGGTTTATAATAAAGTGCTGATATAATCGACACTTTTGATATGGAAAAATAAAATTACGCTTGTTTCTGCTTATTTCCACTATCTCTATATTTCCACTAAGTGATAAATCACCAATGACTAAGGGTTTGGAAGTTCAACCATGTGGGCCCGCTGCATAGTTTTTTGTTTTACAGATATGATGATTCGGCATTGCATAAATTGGAGGATGAGAGCATGCAAGCGGAAGTACAGAACAAGTTTGAAGGCTATTCTGCGCATATAGCGCCCTTGCTATTGCGGATTCGAATTTTGATTTTTTCGATTGCCGAAGTGCAGGATTTAGGTGCGGTGGAAGAGAGCTTAAAATGGGAGCACAGTGAGATTTGACTGGAAGCCTAAATATCCCGAACAATATTACCTATTCTTTAATTGTAAAACTCAGCTGGTTGATACATTTCGAGAGCTCTATTCAGACATACTGCAGTTTGAAGGGAATCGAGCCATAGTGTTGAATATCCATGATCCCTTGCCAGAATCCGCAATTTCCCAATGTATTGAATTATCTTTGAATGCAAAAGTATCAAATATCTACCTTTACTAGGCGCTTAGTTTAATTAAATAAAAAGATGATGAATCACTAAAACTATAATGTTAGTTTTAGTGATTCACTTGATTCGAACAATTCTGAACTTAGATCATTAGGTGTATTTTAGATAATTACTGAACGCTATTTTAACGAGGCGATAAAGGCTTCAGACTTTTGGCGGTAGGATTCTTCAAATGCAATGATAGCAGCGATGATACCAGAGCCCAAAAGCACTTGTAGAGAGGGGATAAGAGTAGCTATGCCCACTGTTGACCAAAAGTTAAGGCTAAATCCACGTGTCATCCAAAACTGACTCGCTAGGCCAATTAATGAAAGCACGACGGCTAATAACGAAACAACGGTTGTTACTCGGGTAATCATTAATAGTAATGCTAAGTTTTTTGAGGATAAATTTTTATAGGGTTTCATTTTTTTACTCTTTCCTTAAGTATTTAATATTTTGTATGTTTAATTTATAAACTAGTGCAGTATTCTTTGAAAAAAAGCTACCGCTTGCAGGTACATTTGCAGTGCGAGTGCGGGATCATAGCGTTCGCCTTCATCACGCATAAAGGCGTGTTGGGCGTTGACTTCAAGCCAAGTGAAGTTACGGTTGAGCGCCATTAATTGCTGGTGAATTAGAATTCGACCTTCCGCGGATACATGGGGATCTTGCTTGCCGAACACTAATACTAATTCCCCCTGAATATCACCGCTGCGGCTCAATGAGTCATTGCCGTAAGCGCAGGGTAGGGTGTTGGAATGAATGTCGGTTGGATAGAGGCAAAATGCACCTAAAATAGCGGGATTGAGTGCGGCGCGGTAGGCTAAGTGGCCGCCGATACACACGCCCATAGAGCCAACTTTGCCATTGCAGTAAGTTTGTTGAGTGGCAAAGTCGATCAGTGCTTGGGTATCGCTATCGTGGTGTTCTAGGGGTTTGGCAAATTTATCGGCGTTACCTTTATCTTTACCTGATTCATCATAGGCCAGCACTGTGCCTAAAGGATTCAGTTCATGGAACACTTCGGGTACTAACACCACAAAACCGTGGCCAGCAAGAATAGTGGCGGTGCGGGCGATGGGCGCAGTTTGCTGAAATATCTCGGAATAAAAGATGATACTTGGGAATATTCCCTGTGCTTCTGGGCGATAGATATAGGTGCGCATTAGCCCTGAAGGTGTGGAGATATCCTGAATTTCCTGAGTCACTAACATATTTATATTCCTCTATGAGGCTTCAAACGTTGAAGCCTCACTTTAGCAGTCAGGATTTTATCTGTCAGTTAAAACAATTCGTTACCTGAGAGTTCACCGGCACATAGTGCTTTTATATTACTCAAGGTCGTTTTGGCAATGGCGCCTAGTGCTTCTTCGGTGAGGAAGGCTTGGTGACCCGTGAAAATCACGTTATGGCAGGCTGATAAACGACGGAATACATCGTCTTGAATAATTTCATTCGATTTGTCTTCGAAGAACAGGCCCTTTTCGTTTTCGTATACATCGAGCCCAAGTGAGCCGATTTGCCCCAGTTTTAATGCTTCCATTGCGTCGAAAGCATTGAGTAAACCACCGCGGCTGGTGTTGATCACCATGACACCGGGTTTCATCTTGGCGAAGCTGGCTTGGTTGAGTAAATGACGGTTATCTGCGGTCAACGGGCAATGCAAGCTGATGATATCGCTGTTGGCATAAATAGAGTTGAGATCTTGATATTCAACATTCAGCGCGATGACAGCCGGATTGATAAAGGGATCGAAGGCAATGACTTTACAGCCAAAACCGAGTAATACCTTGATGGTTGCTACGCCGATTTTACCTGTACCAATCACGCCGACGGTTTTGCCGAACATGTTAAAGCCGACTAAGCCTTCGAGGGAGAAGTTGGCATCGCGGGTGCGTTGGTAAGCTTTGTGGATTTTTCGATTCAGTGTCAACATCAGTGCGACTGTATGTTCGGCCACGGATTCAGGAGAATAAGCTGGTACGTTAACGACTTGCATGCCTAAGCGTTTAGCGGCAACTAAATCGACGTTGTTAAATCCAGCGCAGCGCATGGCGATAATTTTTGTGCCACCCTTAGCGAGTTCGACCAGAACTTCTTCACAGAGTGAATCGTTGACGAAGGCGCAGACAATTTCAAAACCTTCGGCAAGCTTCACTGTTTGCATGCAGAGGCGATAATCGAAGTACTCAATTTGTGCACTAAACGCAGCATTTGTGCGGTTAAAGTGCTGCATGTCGTAATGTTTCGCGCTAAAAAATCCAATTCTCATTTCAGTCACCTAACGGGTTTGCTGATGTAATTATCTGGCAAAGAGTGTAAGTGAGTTAGGGCTTTTTGTCCTTAGCCTTAGAAAATTCCCCTTTAAAAGAGTGAGCTTTATCATCAATTGGGAATAAAAAAGCGAGCCCCTGACGGCTCGCTTATTGATTGACTGCTTTTACTTGAAGTGTTCAAGCTAGAGCTCTCATATTGAAAGTCGTACTATATGAGCTGAGGGCTAGTCCTTTAACCCTCCGTTATTGCATTTTACTTTTTGTCTTTAGCGTATTTAGCTGCAGATGCACCCGCGATACGGCCATAAGTAACGATATCGGAGATAGCATTACCACCTAAGCGGTTAGCACCGTGAACGCCACCTGTGACTTCACCTGCTGCATATAAACCATCAATAGGTTTGCCTGTTTTTTCACTCTTCACTTCGGCTTTAGTATCGATCACAACACCACCCATAGTGTGGTGAACTGCTGGCGCGATTTCGAGAGCGTAGAAAGGTGCAACAACTAATTCACGTGGTAAATCAGGACGTTCAAATTGAGCATCTTTACCTGATTTAACAAAGCCATTATAAGCTTTCACTGTTTTAGCGAGTTCGGCCGCTGGAATATCTAACTGTTTAGCCAGATCTTCAATTGTTTTGCCTTCTTTAACAATGTTAAGGTGCACATAGCCTTCGATGGCTTTTAAGCTCTTACGGATAGAGTCATCGAATACCAAATAAGCACTTTCGCCTTTTTGTTGCAGAATCGCGGCAGACGCTTTGTCACGGGTGGTGATTTCGTTCATAAAGCGGTTACCTTCACGGTTAACCACGATCGCACCGTTACCACGTACCGCTTCGGTGATCATTACACCACCAGCAGGTGAATAAGTTGGGTGAGCTTGAATAAACTCTAAGTCACGAGTTGCCGCGCCAGCTTGTTGTGCCACATCTAAGCCATCACCTGTAGCACCTGGGTGGTTAGTTGCTTTAAAGCCTTTCAGTTTTGGATCGTACTTAGCGACACGGTCATTATTTTTAGCAAAACCACCCGCCGCGATGACGACAGCATCGGCTTTAACTACGTAGTAACCTGTGTATTCACCCTTCACTAATACGCCGGTAATTTTACCGCTTGCATCTTCAAGAATACGCACGACACGGCTGTTTAAGCGAATGTCAGCACCACGTTTCACCGCGTTGTCCCATAGAACTTGTGCTACGTGTGCACCCACACCAGCACCACCTGTTGGACGGTGGCTACGGTTAACACTTGCGCCACCCATACGACCTACGTCAGTCATATCGGCACCCATAGAGGTTAACCAATCGATAGAGTCAGATGAGTTGTTGGCTAAGGTTTTGACCAGTTCAGGATCGTTAATATTGCGACCACCTTTCATGGTGTCGTCGATCATGATTTGTTTCTTGTCTGCGATACCTAGTTTAGCCTGTGGCTTAGTTTCAGCAGCGTTCATTCCGCCAGCAGCAAGTTTAGTGTTTCCGCCTGGGATAGGTTCTTTTTCAAACAGGATAACTTTAGCGCCTGCATCACGGGCTGAAACGGCTGCTGCAAGACCTGCACCACCTGAACCAATGATCACGACATCAGTGGTTTCTTTTACGCCAGCGGCAATGGCTTTATCTTGAGCTGCTTTGTCTGCATCAACAGGCACAAACTTACGTTCCCACTTGCCGCCGTAAGGCATATCGAAGCCGAAGCTGTGACAAGCATCGCAATAGGTGACTGATTTTTCATGACCTTTATGGCAGCTAGTACAAGCAATTTCGCCAATTAGGTGAGATTTATGGGGTGATACTTTATCTTTAGGTGCAGCGGCGGCCAGTTCTTTTAAATCACCGTGGCAGCTAACACACTGAGCATTTTCATGGGTAAGGTTGTCGTTGGTGACGCCACCTTTGTCTGATACGTGGCAGCTGTCGCAGCTACCCATTTCACCATGAAAATCGGCTAGCACTTCTGGTGCTGCATAGGCAGTACCTGCCATAGCGCCAGAGATCAGCATGGCTAGTGCTGTTTTTTGAATCTTTCTTGTGAACATGATAGTTCCTCCGCCGTACATTCATCTACTTAATAAGGGTTATTCATCGTGGCGTGATATTTATTTTTTACGCAGCTCACGCACTGTTAGAGCATTCTCCATTTGCAAATTTAGCACTATCTAAAGAGGTATATGTGTGTTCAGATCACATAACCTTTGTTACAGCGAAAATAACATATTTAAAATGTGCAATCGGATGGGAAATATTAATGAAGTTGAGACTAATCACTGCTTCAATACGGTATAACATGCGTGAGTTAACATATTGAATGGATTGATTTTAACATTGTAAAATAAAAATGGCATAAATTATGGCTTTGGTGGTGTGTTTTATCTATTTGTATTTTATAGATATTATAATTTAATCTTGTATATTGAGGAGATGGCTTATTTATTTTTATATATTCTATAAATAATGTTATTTCAAAAGCCTTTATTGTATAAAATTATATTATCATTTTAATTAAATGTTACGCAATTGATTCTTAAGGGGTTGTAATGCACAAACAAGGCATATCTGAAAAACGTTTTTGGTTTCAACGTTTGAGTAAAACCAGTTTAAGATCATTACATATTTTAGGGATCGTTGGTGTTGGTGGTGGCATTTTATTAGATGTAAATAAAGTGCAATGGTTGAGTTATTGGTATCTCGCGATGACGACGGGCAGCATATTAATGTTATGGGAAATCGTAAGGGATTGGCGCTGGCTGATCCAGCTTAAGGGAGTGTTAACTTTAGTAAAAATAGGCTTGCTTGGCCTGTTTGTGCCGCTGGCTCATTACAAACCTGAGCTGTTAATCGTGATACTTTTTTTGTCAGTGATCGTGTCCCATGGTCCTGCAGGGCTCAGGCATTATTCTATTGTGCATCGTCGGCAAATTGACTCGAAAAAAGAAATTAAGGGCTAATTGATATGTCTGTAACCCATACGTCAACTTTAACGCCTGCCGTGTTAATCACAGAGTTCGCTTGGCCTAATCCATCTGTGTCTAACTTAGACTTGAGTTGCTTCGATGGACTTAAGGTGCTCGATCTCGCTTGCGGTTCTGGGCGTAATGGTTTGTGGTTTTTAGCGCGAGGGGCTGAAGTGACGTTTATCGATCGAGATTTGTCCGCCATGTCACACATTGATCAGGCTAATGCTTACAAATTACAAAGGGATTTAGAAGCTGAGGCAGGACCATTATTGCCGGTAGAAGAGTACGATATTGTCTTAGTATTTAATTATCTGCATCGCCCATTACTGCCACAAATTGCTAAGGCGGTTAAGAGCACAGGCCTTATCGTCTATGAAACCTTTACAACGCAACAGGCGCAGATAGGTCGGCCACGCAACCCAGATTTCTTACTTACTGAAAATGAACTCAAATCAGTGTTTGCTAACTGGCAATCTTTACATTACTTTGAAGGTCGATTATGTGATCCGCAGTCCACTCAAAGCAGTTATAAAGCCCAGTTGATTGCGCGAAAACCTACAACGTAAATTTATTGATTGAGACTCAGAGGTCGTAGGATGTTTCCCTATCCAGAGCAATATCGCATTGCAACGCCGCCGTTGACGACCGCCTTTATGGTGGCGTGGGCTTTATTCAGTCACAGCTTATTTTCCGATGCAAACCCTGTCGCACTCTATCCGCTGTTAGCGCTATTTCCCTTGGTGATTGGATTACATTTATATTTGATTTTGTTAGCAAAAGGAATGGGGCGACTCGATCAGTGTTTCTATGCCTTAGTGCATATCCCATTGGCATTTGTGGTGTGGACATTCACTATTATGCACGTGAATGGTAACGCTTTTTCTTAAATTCGCCTGACGTTTTAGAGGAAATAACAAAAAAAAGCGCCCTGATAATCAGAGCGCTTTTTTTGATTTTGTATTGCTAACAATTAGGCCGTGGTGTTGATGTTGTGGCCTGCATTGCCTACGGGTTTTGGCGCCGCAGCTGCAATTAAATCTACCGCGATTTTACCTTCGGCTTTTTGCTGCTCTTTTGCTAACTGAGCAACCTTAACGCCAATTGCACCATTTTCTAGATTCGGTGCGATAGCTTGGGTATTCAGTGAAATTGACATAACTAACCTCGATTGTAAGCTGGATCCCTTTATCGGCAAACCCACGGTTAACTTTAGTCGTTACACATGAATTTGCCAATCTGCAATTATTTTGC
Organism: Shewanella sp. DW31; assembly: GCF_015767295.1. Lineage (NCBI taxonomy): Bacteria > Pseudomonadati > Pseudomonadota > Gammaproteobacteria > Alteromonadales > Shewanellaceae > Shewanella > Shewanella sp. DW31. Next base: position 46,801 of record NZ_JADWMP020000030.1, on the reverse strand, counting down.
CTTGGCCGTTAACAGTTTGCGGCCGATGACAATTATTGCTGTAACGCCTAGTGAGCCTAAAATCAATCCAAGTGCCAGGCTCACATTTTGCAGTGCTGTTGGGTCAATAACCAGTGCGATACCCATACCCAACATCATCACGCCTGACATAAGTTTCAGGGTTTGGCCTTCTTTTTCGGTCAACTTACGTTTGCCTAAGGTCGCACTGAAAACGATAACAATAATAGCCAGCGGGATCACATATACAATATTGTATAAAACCAGATACATATAGCGTTCAATGTCTGGCAGATTGTGCATAGATAGCACACTGGTGTAGATCATTGGGAAGCCTGCAGTGCAAAGTAATTCATAGGCGTTGGCAAGGATAGCTAATACGGTAGAACCTATGAGTAACGCGCCTAAGTTACTGGAATTGGATAGTTTCCCCATGCGTTTTATCAGACTCGTACGATTTTCTGCCGACATTGATAGTGTCACTTCTCCCTTAGTAAAGAAGTAATCTTTGATATTGATGGCTCCTGCGATCAAAGCTAAACAACCCGCCGCTAAAATGATCATACCGCCATCACTGCCTGCCCCCAGCAGTTGGAAGATGTTTAGCCATGCCGTCATAAACAGGAAATATATAAAGCCGGAGAAGAATACGAAAATCCCGCCGACGAGTAACATGCGGCTGCGACTCTTGGCATTAACCATTATCGACAGTAAAAATAGCAACACAAAGAAGGCGCAAGGGTTAAAAGCATCGACACCTGCGAGCACTAAGGTGAGTAACGGCAGAGACATAGTCTCAGGTGTCACTACTCCCACTAAAGGTAATTCAACGGGTTGAACTTCTGGCTCTGCAACGGGCTCGCTTAAGCTGGTGGCATCACAGGTGCCTTCGCCAGTATCTGTGCCACAAGTGCCAAAGAGCGGTGCATCTGTTTGAGCGCTTGTGGTTGTGCTGGTGGCTCCTTTGGTGGGGAGGTCAGCGTCGCTCAGTTTACCGCCAAGGGATAAATAACAATTCTTCAGTCGATTGACTAAAAATTCACCCGTTACCGCTTCACTTGAATATCCCACAATGGCCTTTTCACAACTTGCCATATAGGGTACTGAGCGTGCTTCAGTACTGGTTTGGGAGGCGATCTTTTGCCAAATATCCTGCACGCCGGGATCTGACACCCTATGGGATTCGAGTTCTATCCAAGGGTATTTTTGCGGTAATGAATCAATGAAGGGATGGGCCTCTGCACAGTGCGGACAGGTTTTTGACCAAAAGAAATACAGCTTAATTTTGAGTTCACCCTGAGCATTCACATAATGCCACGTTCGATCCGCTGAGCTTGAGGGTGTTGTCTCGGCCCAGCTCGGGATAGAAAAGGCAAAGAGGAATAATAGCGAGCAAAACAGAGATAATTTCGATAGATATTTTGTCATAGCGCCTCCCACAGAGAGTGGGTTTAAGTATCGTCAAACGGTTCGATTATCTCTTACTCTACTTAAATCAATCATTTTGATTAAATTAGATATTAAGAAGTGTTAGTTAACTCGCGAATAATAATTTTTTGGGAACTGAAACCAGTTTATCTCCCTGTGAAATGGTGTGATGCACACTCACTCTCTGCTTGAGTCGTTATTGGCTAATAAAGAATAAAGCACCCGAGGGTGCTCTATTTCTGACGTTATCAACAGGTGTCGATGATGGGTTATGGTTAGCCTAACGTTACACCATTTACGCTAAGTTTCACGTCGATATTATTGCGCGTGGCGTTCGAGTACGGACAAACTTGATGTGCATGACGCACCAGGGCTTCTGCGGCTTCTTGCGGTAAATCTAAGCTGACTTCTAAGGTAACCGCTAATGCAAAACCACCGGCGTCATTGGCACCAATCCCAACAACTGCACTGACTGGCGCTTCGGTAATATCCACTTTGCCGATTTTTGCGACGTGCAGAATGGCGTTTGAGAAACAGGCGGCATAACCTGCGGCAAACAGTTGTTCAGGATTCGTGGCGAGACCGCTACCGCCCATGGCTTTTGGATAGGCTAAAGCGACATCCAGTAAACCATCATCAGTGCTGACTTGACCTTGACGACCCGCTTTTGCTGTGGCACGTGTTTCATAAAGTGTTTTCATAGTATTAGACCTTTTAAGATTAAGGATTAAGTAAATTGATTTAAATTTCGCACAATTCAATTGTGATAAACTATAATTCGATCTTTGGTGTGAATGCAAGTATATTGTGCGCAATATATTTAATTTGTCGGATCTTCCTATGGCAACGCTTCAACCCAACACCCGTTTTAATACTGGCGATATGGCCGAAAATACCAGCACAGAGAATGCCTTATGTCTTGAGAATCAAGTGTGCTTCTCACTTTATAGTGCTGCAAATGCTATGGTGCGTGCCTATCGGCCTTTGTTGGACAAATTAGATCTAACCTATCCGCAGTACTTAGTCATGCTAGTGCTATGGGAAGAGCAGGGGATTAGTGTCAAAACCTTAGGCGATAAACTTTTCCTCGATTCAGGCACGTTAACGCCATTGCTGAAGCGGCTAGAATCTAAAGGATTAGTGACTCGTGGTCGTAGCGAGCAGGATGAACGCGTGAGAGTGCTGGCCTTAACGCCTGCAGGATTTTCCCTCAAAACACAGGCAAGTGAAATTCCCCATTTGATGCGTTGCAAAGTCGGCGGCGAGGCGAGCGAACTAAAAGCCTTAAAGACTATGTGCGATCAAGCACTTAAGCAATTACATGCCAGTATTGATTAAACACTTATCGTCAAGATTTGATCTAAGATTAACTTATTGACATATTAACGCTTATTAGCGGTTCGACTGAGTGTAATGGGTTGTATGCTTGAGGCTCAGCGGGTCAGTCGTCTATTGAAGGTTAGCGAGAGTAAGTTATGGCCTGTTTCGATGTAGCCATTATTGGCGGTGGGATCAGCGGTGTCGGCATTGCCCAATATGCTGCAGCAGCGGGCTATTCCACCTTGCTGATTGAAAAGGGCGAAATTGGCGGCCAAACCTCAGCGAATTCCAGCAAGCTTATCCACGGTGGTTTACGCTATTTAGAAACCGGACAAATTAATTTAGTCCGCAAATCATTGCTTGAAAGGCGACATTTACTCAATCTTGCGCCATCACTTGTTAAAGCTGTGCCCTTTTATATTCCCGTGTACGACAACAGTCAGCGCAGTCCTTGGACCATTCGCGCTGGACTGAGTATGTATGCACTGCTGAGTGAATTTGATCCTTTAGGCCAATTTGTGTCAGTACCTGCTGTGCATTGGCATCGTTTCAAGGGATTAAAACTCTCTGGATTAAAAGCCGTATTTCAGTATTGGGATGCGCAGACCGACGATAAATTGCTCACTCAAGCGGTGGCGCGCAGCGCGCAGGCACTGGGTGCTGAAGTCTATGCCGAGGCTGAATTTCTTGAGTTGGAACACAAGCGCGAGACCTGTGAGCTGAGTTTTAGCCACAGGGGCGAGGCCCATAGTGCCGAGGCGCGTCTAGTTATCAATGCCGCTGGTCCTTGGGTGAATGAGGTGTTGAGTAAAGTGTTGCCCCCACTTGCGGGTGTTGAACTCGATTGGGTGCAAGGCGCCCATGTGTTACTGGATATTCCTGCGCCCGATGGCATCTTGTACTTAGAGTCATGCTTCGATAAACGGGTAATATTTGTGATGCCTTGGTATGGTCAAACCTTAGTCGGCACCACAGAAACTGAATTAACCTCTTTAGATAAGCCGCCCCAAGCGACCGAGTCTGAAATTAATTATCTGCTTGGTATTTATAAGCATTACTTCCCGCTAACGCCGGAGATTGATGAGCTTAAGGCTTTAATTACCCAAACCTTCTGCGGTATTCGGGTTTTACCTAAGCAAAATAGCCAAGCCTTTGAGCGACCGCGGGATACCTTGATGAAAACATCAATTTCCCATCCGCGAATACTCAGTTTATATGGCGGTAAGTTAACGACGTTTCGCAGTACCTCAGCCGAAGTGCTTGAATGGATTGAAAAGGCCATAGGTAAGCGGCAGTCTATTGCTGATGTTGATAAACTCACCCTATCTTGAGTGCGCCGTGAATTATGCACTTGATGCTGATTTGAATATGCTTCAAGGTGATTTTTACCTGTAAAACCGCTACAGTGTGGCGCTTTTTTACTGATATCTAGGATCTGCCGTGAATGCTGCTATTGTAAATACCGCCAAGCAATGTGGTTATTTTAACCAAGGTCAGTGCCTTTCTTGCCGGCATATACAACAACCTATGGTGCAGCAAGTGGCGGTTAAGACTCAAATTTTACAGCAACTACTCGCGCCTTTTATCCCAGCTAATTTGCCCGATATTTTTCAGCCGCCGGTAATTGGCGAGGACAGCGGCTTTCGTAATAAAGCTAAAATGGTGGCCTTAGGCGCCGCCCATGCGCCTGTGTTGGGGATTGTGGGCCCAAGTGGCGAGGCGGTAGATCTTTGCGACTGCCTTTTATATCCATCTGATATGCAAGATTTATTACATCGCTTAACACGCTTTGTGCAGCAGGCTGGACTTCCTCCTTATCGGGTAGATAGAGCCAAGGGTGAACTTAAATTTATTCTGCTGACCCGCAGCCAAGTGCGTGGTGAATATCTACTGCGGTTTGTACTGCGGTCCACCAATAGTATCGAACGTATCGAACGTGAATTACCTGCATTATTAGCTGAATATCCGCAAATAAAAGTGGTGTCAGTCAATATCCAACCGGTTCATATGGCAATACTTGAGGGGGATGAAGAGATTTTCTTAACTGAGAATACTAGGCTTGAAGAACGTTTTAATCATGTGCCTTTGTTCATTCGGCCTAAAAGCTTTTTCCAAACTAATCCACACGTTGCGGCTCAGTTATATCAAACGGCCCGTGAATGGGTTGCCGAGTTTTCACCTCATTCGTTATGGGATCTCTTCTGTGGTGTAGGCGGTTTCGGACTGCACTGCGCATCCAATGACATTACACTCACAGGGATTGAAATTGAAGCTGAAGCGATTGCCTGCGCGCAAATGTCTGCGCAGATGATGGGGCTCGAAAACGTGCAATTTATGGCGCTCGATTCCACCGACTTTGCTAAGGGTAAAAGCGCTGCCGATAAGCCGGATTTGATCATAGTTAATCCGCCGAGGCGCGGTATTGGCGAGGCGCTATGTCAGTCTTTAAGCGAGTTTGCCCCTAAGGCCATTCTCTATTCAAGCTGTAATCCGCAAACCTTAGCGAAAGATCTCGAACATATTCAAGGCTATCACTTAACCAAAGTGCAGCTATTTGATTTATTCCCCCACACGGATCACTTCGAAGTACTAGTCATGTTGGTGAAGGATTAATTTTTTAGCTCATCAATTTATCACTAAGCATTTGTGTTCACTCGCTTTACGACTCTTGAAGTCCGCTCAAACAATCATAAGGACTCTACCATGTGGAGTCTTTGCAATACTTTTATCTGTGCTGCTCGCGTGAAACTTCATCAAAGTGTCTTTTTAGTGGCATAATCTTCAGCACTTTATGCATTGATGGTCGGCGATTTATGCTACAGATTTTCCTACGCTTTTTTACTTTGGGCTTGATGAGTTTTGGCGGACCTGCGGCGCACATTGGTTATTTTCGCCAGACCTTCGTAAATGAACTCGGTTGGCTCGATGATAAGCGTTACGCCAGTCTGGTTACCTTAAGCCAATTTATGCCGGGGCCAGGGTCGAGCCAAGTGGGTTTTGCCATTGGTTATCAAAGAGGTGGGCTTGTTGGCGCGCTTGCTGCTTTTGCCGGTTTTACACTACCTTCCTTTATTTTGATGTACTTACTGGCGGTAACAACGTCGGCATGGCTCGCCAATCATTATGTTCAAGGGATGATTTATGGGCTTAAATTAATGGCCGTCGTTGTGGTTGCCGATGCCGTTCTCGCCATGTTTAAACAGTTCTGCCAACGCAAATCCGCACGCCTATTAATGTTAGTCAGTGCCGCGGCAATTTTGATTGCGCCATCGATGTGGACGCAAATCCTGCTGTTACTCGGCGCTGCGACTATCGGTATATATAAATTGAGTGCGACGCAAGATGACACAGTACCGCTGGCACAGATTCGATTGAATTACTTCTATTTGTTGCTCTTTTTCGTGTTGCTCATCGGCAGTTTTTTTATCGTGGATTTAGGCTCTGAAGCTTGGATCTTCGGTGAGTTTTATCGCGTAGGGAGCTTAGTATTTGGTGGTGGTCATGTTGTGCTACCTCTGCTAGAAACTGCGGTGGGTGATACCATAGGTGGCGATCGTTTTCTGACAGGTTATGCCTTTGCCCAAGCAGTGCCAGGACCTATGTTTACCTTTGCGACCTTTTTAGGCGCTGAAGTGATGTTAGATAAGCCCTTCATGGGAGCTTGCATCGCAACCGCAGCCATTTTCTTACCCGGTTTTTTACTCATGCTGGTGGGGTTGAAAAGTTGGCATGCGATTGCCGCAAGACCAAAAATTGCTGGCGCGATAGCGGGAGTGAATGCTTGTGTTGTTGGCTTACTTGCCGCAGCACTTTATCAACCCGTGTTTTCTCAGGCGGTATTCTCAGGTAAAGATATGGCCTTGGTATTGCTCGGTTTTGGTGCATTAAAGTTATTTAAACCACCCATGCTACAACTGGTATTAGGCTTTAGTGTATGTGGTGTGCTGCTTAATATGCTTTGAACTGAGTCGTTATTAATCGAATGTTTATTGAGCAAGATTAAGATTTTGTTACTTTAAGCGCATAGAAATACAACAATCTTAGCTATACTCCGAAGATACAAGTTGTAATCCTTTGGAGCATTCAAGTATGTCTAAGTTGAGTTTGCGCAATAAATTATTATTGCTATCGCTATTTCCTTTGATCCTCGCATTATTGGTGTTGATGTCGGTTTCTTATTATGTCGAGCAAAATGCGCTTGCCGATGAGGTGGTTACCTTTAGATCTAAGCTCGTCGGTGAACGTAAACAACAAATTAAAGAAGCTACCGAAATTGCCGCTGGTATAGTGAATTACCAATTATCGTTAAAAGAACAAGGGAATGTGAATCAAGCGCTAAGAGACATACGTTTTGGCAGTGCGGGTTACTTCTTCATGTATGATTCTCAAGGGAAAAATATTTTCCATGCCCTCATACCGAGTTTAGAAGGGCAAAATAAAATGGATATGACAGATCCTCGCGGCACTAAAATTATCGTCGGTCTGCTCGATGCTGCTAAACGTGGCGATGGTAGTTTTTCCTATTACTATCAAAAACCTAATACTAATGAACAGATTGAAAAAATCAGTTACGCCATGATGATCCCTGGTACTGACTGGATGTTAGGTACTGGGGCATATATCGATGATATTGAAGCTGTTGTTGAAGATTATCGCGAGACAGTGACTGAGCAAATGGCAGAAAAATCCTTCGCGATTTTGCTGATAGCGCTTTTCCTTACGGGTATTACTGGCTTTATCATTATGATTGCCGCCCACCGTATGGTCGTGCCAATCAAGAATATGGCCGATAACTTAAATGATATTGCTAAGGGCGAAGGGGATTTAACCAAGCGACTTACCGTAAAAGGTGAAGACGAAATTGCCCAACTTGGGCGCTCCTTTAACCTCTTTGTCGATAAACTTCAGCATATTATCGGCGATGTTGCGACTGCGACGGCAAAAGTAAAAACGGCAGCCAATGCGATTCATGATCAAACTAAAGTCATGTCGAGCCAGTTGGTGAGTCATAACAATGAAACCGATCAGGTGGTGACTGCAATCACTGAGATGTCCTCCACTGCGAACGAAGTGGCTAAGAATACCACTCAAGTAGCCGAAGCGACTCACGCTGCTACTGGTGATGTGGCAAATGCTCAGCGCTGTGTTGATGCTTCGCTTGAGGAGATTGCGTCTTTAATGTCGCAAATCAACAATGCGGCAGGCAGTATAAAATCACTCAGCGAGCAATCACAGAAGATCAACAGCGTGCTTTCTGTCATTGGCGGTATTGCCGAGCAAACTAATCTATTGGCATTGAACGCCGCCATCGAAGCGGCCCGTGCTGGTGAACAGGGTCGTGGATTTGCTGTGGTCGCCGACGAGGTGCGTAATTTAGCCAGTCGAACTCAAGCCAGCACGTTAGAAATCAACGAGATGTTATCGGCACTGCATAAGCTAGTGACCCAAGCCGTGAAAGCCATGGAAGAGAGTCAGCAAAGCTGTGTACGTTCGGTGGATTCTTCTCGCACGATTTCCGATAGTTTAGGTTCAGTCACTTCAGCGGTAACGGCGATTAATGATATGAGTACCCAAATTGCGGCCGCGGCGACAGAGCAAAGCTCAGTAACCGAAGAAATTAACCGTAACGTGTATGCCATCCAAGAGATTGTAAACGAGCTGCTTCATTCCAGCGAAGATGCCGCTAGGATCAGTATGACAGTCTCGGAAGAAGGCATTAACTTGGGCAAGTTAGTGGGCCAGTTTAAGATTTAATTGCAGCAATCTTGATTAAAAACGGGAGACTTAAAGTCTCCCGTTTTTATTTGGCTTATTTACCTTTTTGAAGAGCACTTAATCCATCTACTTTAGTCAATCCAGCCTAGTCAGTTCATTCTAATCAATTTTCTCGGCAACCCGCTCAACCCTTACCGAGCAGACCTTATATTCTGGGATAAAAGCGACAGGATCGAGTGCATTGATGGTGAGTTTATTCGCCGCAGCTTCCACAAAGTGGAAGGGCAGGAATAGTACGCCAGCTTGGGCTCTTTTCGTCACAAAGGCGTCGATTTCAATTTCGCCGCGACGGGTAGTAAGTTTGATTTTATCGCCATTGCCTATGCCGAGTTGCTCGGCGTCATAGACTGAAATCATTACCTTAGGCGAGCCGAGTAAGTCGAGTCCAGCCGTTTTACGGGTTAAGGTGCCTGTGTGGAACTGTTCCAGTAAACGTCCGGTCGACAGAGTGAGCGGGTACTCACTGCAGGGCATTTCTGCGGGTAAGCGATAACTCACTGGCGTAAACTTACCTAAGCCGCGGGTGAATTGACCTTGGTGCATGATGGGCGTTCCCGGATGGGTTTCATCTGGGCAAGGCCATTGAATACCTTGGGGAATTTTACCGTCAACTCCAGTGCTTAATCGTTGCCAAGTAATGCCGCGATATTGTGGTGTCAGCTCATTGATTTCCTGCCAAATCGCTTCTTCATTAGGGTAATCCCAAGCGGCACCCATCGCATTGGCAATGGCTTGGACAATTTGCCAATCGGGCAGGGCTTCACCTGGCGGTAGCAGGGCTTGTTCGAGTCGCTGCACTCGTCGTTCAGTATTAGTGAAATGACCGCGTTTTTCGACAAAGGCTGCGGCGGGCAGAACCACATCGGCAAGCTCGGCGGTTTCGGTGAGGAAGATGTCCTGCACCACTAAAAAGTCGATTGCATTAAGCGCCCTAAGCACATGGGCTTGATCTGGGTCGCTTAATACGGGGTTTTCGCCCATCACATACAACGCCTTGATTTTCCCTTTGGAAATATCATGCATCATATGGGTGGCGGTTACGCCAATTTCTCCCGATAACGGCGTTTGCCAATGTGCCTCGAAACGCATTCTGGCGTGAATGTCGGTGACTTTTTGATAACCACTGAAGAAGTTAGGCAGTGCGCCCATGTCACAGGCACCTTGCACATTACTTTGTCCCCGCAGTGGATTAATCCCCGCTCCTTCAACCCCAATATTGCCGCACAGAAGTTGTAGATTAGATATGGCGGTAACATTGTCGTGTCCCGTCGTGTGCTGGGTAATGCCCATGGCATAGTAGACTGCGGTTTTGTCGGCAGTGCCTATGGTTTGGGCGATGCGGGCGATATCTTCGGCTTTAACACCTGTTATCAAGGCTGCGTTTTCTAGGCTGTAATCTACTTTTTTGAGTTCAGCATAGAGAGCATCCACGCCTTCGGTGCGCGCGGCAATGTAGCTTTTATCCTGCCAGTCGTTGCGGATAATTTCCGCCATAATCGCATTGAGTAGCATGACGTCAGTGCCGGGTCTGTGGGCGACATAAAGCTGTGCACTGTCGGCAATGGCGACACGTTTAGGATCGGCCACCATTAATCTTGCGCCATGCAAAGCCACGGCTTGCTTAATTTTCGAGGCGATGATCGGGTGAGCACTGCTGGTGTCTGAGCCTATGATAAAAATCACATCCGATGCTTGAATGCTCGGAATGTCATTGGTCATGGCGCCACTGCCGATACTTTGCTGTAGCCCAGTGACTGTAGATGAATGACACAGACGGGCACAATGGTCGATGTTATTGGTGCCGAGTATGCTTCTGACAAATTTTTGTAGGAGGAAGTTTTCTTCATTGGTGGCTTTTGCCGAGGCCAAGCTTGCCAGTGTATTGCTGCCATGTTGCTGTTTTATTTGCTGTAAATGTTTGGCCACATAGGCGATGGCTTCAGGCCAACTACTTGGCGTGAGCTGGCCATTTTTACGAATGAGTGGCGTGGTGAGGCGTTTTTCACTGTGAATAAAATCGAAACCAAATCGTCCTTTGACGCAGAGCATGCCTTGGTTTACTAGCGAGTCTGGATTGCCCTCGATATGACGGATCTGATTCGTGCTGGTATCGATTTTAAGGTCAAGCCGACAGCCTACGCCGCAATAGGTACAAATCGTTGAGGCGGTTTTGAGTGGCGTTTCATCGCCTTGGCGTTTATCCCGCGCATCGACGAGTGCACCCGTTGGGCAAACCTGCACACAGTTGCCGCATTGCACACATTTGCTGTCGGCCATGCTAGCGCTAAAGCCGACTCTCGGTGCTCGGCGCGTGGCGGTTTCACTTATGTCTTGCGGCAGCGCTTGATAGGAATCATGGGCAAATTGAATCGCACAATGGCCACTCTGCAACTGGCACACATCGACGCACTTACCGCAGCTAATACAACGATTTGCATCAAATTGAATGAACGGACTCGATTTATCGACCGAAAACTTACGCACGCTTTGAGTGCTTAGTGACTTAGGTTCGACATGGTAGTCGGTCGCATAGTCCCTTAATTTACAATCAGTATTGGCTTGGCAGGCGCATTCGAGGCAGCGAGCAGCTTCTTGCATGGCGGCATCGGGAGCAAAGCCTAGCTCGACTTCGCCGTAATTGAGTAAACGTTGCACCGCGTTCAATTCGGGCATGGTTAAACGGGCTTTACGTGCGACAGAGGGGTAGAGCTCGGTAGTTGGCAAGCCTTGTTTTATTGTGTTACCGACTGCTTTTGATGAATTAAATTCAGTGGCATGCAGCTCACAGCTTAGGCCTTGTTTGAGCAATTTATCTATGGCAATTGCGGCTTTATGGCCATCGCCTATCGCGGCGACTGCGGTAGCAGGACCGCGGCGCGCATCCCCTACCACAAAGAGTTTTTCAACCCCGGACGACATAGTGTGCTCGCAGCCAATAAAGGTATTCCAGCGGCTGAGAGCGAGTTCACCATTGCTTAAGTGGCTCGCAGGATCTTGCATAAAACTCATATCGGGAGTTTGTGATACTGCGGCTATCACAGTATCAAAATCTTGGGTAAAGGTTTCACCAGTATCAACGGGAGCACGTCTGCCAGAGGCATCGGCCTCGCCGAGTGCCATCTTAGCGAAGGTGACTGAATGGACTCTACCTTGCGCATCGCTATGGTTTTCAAGCGGATTGGTTAAAAAATGAAACTTTACCCCTTCGACTTCGGCCTCATGTACCTCGTAAGCTTCGGCGGGCATTTCTGCGCGGGTGCGACGGTAAATTAAGGTGACATCGCAACCTTCACGCACTGCTGTGCGGGCGCAATCAATAGCGGTATTGCCACCACCAATGACGGCGACTTTCTTACCTAAAACAAGTGTCTTTTCGAGACAATGATCTTTTAAGTAATCGACACCTAAGTAGCAACCCGCGAGTGTGCTGCCGGGATAATCCATAGGCACAGCTTTTTGGGCGCCAATGGCGAGACAAACGGCATCGAAATCTTCAACTAATTGATTTAAATGTATCTCGTGACCGAGACGCGTTTCTGTGTGGATGGTTAAGCCATTGCGGCACAGGAGTGCGATCTCCTTGTCTAGTATCGCCTTAGGTAAGCGATATTCAGGAATGCCATAGCGCAGCCAGCCACCCGCCTGTGGCATAGATTCGAATACTTCTACGCTATGGCCTTGGTTTGATAAGTAATATCCGGCACTTAGCCCTGCTGGACCCGCACCGATAATCGCGACTTTTTTGCCCGTGTCGGTTTGGCGTGGCGGCACATAACTCATGCCCCCATTTTCGCCATCAGCTAAATCGAGATCGGCGGCGTGACGTTTTAATTGACGTATGGCAATGGGCTCATCGACCAGCCCGCGGCGACATTGTGCTTCACAAAAAGCAGGGCAGACACGGCCAATGGAGAGTGGCAGCGGCAAAGTTTGTTTAATGACTTTAACGGCTTCAGTATGGTTGCCTTGGGCGATGTGATACAGGTAACTCTGCACATCGACGCCCGCAGGGCATGCTTGTTGGCAGGGGGCTTCGCAATCGGCAAAATGATCGCTCAAGATTTCAGTCAGCGCTTGTTTGCGTTTTTGGCTTAAGAATTCAGACTGAGTTATGACTCGCATGCCGACTGTGGCGGACGTTTCACAGGCGCGTACGCAGCGCAAACTGGCGTCGGAATTCTCAATCTGGACGACACACAAATTGCAGGCTTGCTTGTCTGCATGTTCGTGATTGCCTAATTGCTGCGAGGCTGCGCTGGGATCACATAAGCTGGGTATTGCTATGCCAGCAGCATGCGCCACTTGCAGTAGGTTATCGGTCGGATTAACCGACAACACTTGGTCATCAATTCGAAGTTCTATCATCCCATGGCCTTTTTATATGTAGGGTGCTTAGCTGCTATAGCGCGGGGCTGCAGGCTTAGGTTGTTTCGAGTATACCTAGACAGCTTTAGAAGACGCTTATGGGCGAGTGAAGTTTGCTGCAAAATTGCAGCTTGAATCACAAACCCGCTCAGACTGTGCGCTGATGAATGTTTGTTCTAGTTTAGTCGTGATGGGGTTGGCGTTATCAGGCCTTTTTAGTTGTGTTTCCTTTGATATTATGGGGATTTTTTAGGCAGGAGAGCGCTTGTGTGTCAGCCATTGGCCTCGCGCATAGCATCATCTTGGCTAAATTTAAGTAAGATCACAGTCTTAACTCATTGCTTTTTGTTAGTCTCGGCGTTAGTGCTGTGTTCTTTTAGCTTGGAAAATAATCCTTGTTATCCCATTTAATGAACAGTGCACCCCTAGGTTTACCAGTCTGGTTAGGTTAAAATGCGCGGTTGCAAATACTGTTAATCACCGCCCCTTTTAGTGGAAGATCAATTAAAGCGGCCAAATAAAGAAAGTTGAAAACTCATGTTTGAAGTTAATCCAGTAAAATTCAAAATTAAGGAGCTTGCCGAGCGCACGGAGCTTCTTAGGGGGTATCTTTGACTACGATGCCAAAAATGAGCGTCTAGAAGAAGTTACCCGTGAGCTTGAAAGTTCAGAAGTGTGGAACGACCCAGAGCGCGCCCAAGCCTTAGGCAAAGAGCGCGCCAGCCTAGAAGCTGTGGTCAAAACCATAGACGATATGGACTCAGGTCTTGAAGATGTTGAAGGCTTACTCGAGCTGGCTATTGAAGAGGAAGACGAAGATACCTTCAATGAAACCAGTAAAGAGCTGGATTATCTCGAAAGCCGCCTTGCCGATCTTGAATTCCGTCGTATGTTCTCCGGCCCGCAAGATGCGTCAAACTGTTATTTAGACATTCAGTCTGGTAGTGGTGGTACCGAAGCCCAAGATTGGGCCAACATGGTGCTGCGTATGTACCTACGTTGGGGCGAAGCCCATGGCTTTAGCCCTGAGTTGATGGAAGTGACCGATGGTGACGTGGCCGGTATTAAAGGCGCGACCATTAAGTTTACTGGCGAATATGCGTTCGGTTGGTTACGCACTGAGACTGGCGTGCACCGTTTAGTACGTAAGTCGCCATTCGATTCATCGGGTCGTCGTCATACGTCATTCTGCTCTGTGTTCGTTTATCCAGAAATCGATGACGATATCACGATTGATATCAACCCATCGGATCTGCGTATTGACACTTACCGCGCATCGGGCGCGGGTGGTCAGCACGTTAACAAAACGGAATCGGCGATTCGTATTACCCACTTACCGACGAATACCGTCGTGCAGTGCCAGAACGACCGTTCACAGCATAAAAATAAAGATGCTGCGATGAAGCAGCTGAAAGCAAAACTGTTTGAGTTAGAAATGCTCAAGCAAAATGCCGACAAACAGGCCGCAGAAGACGCTAAGTCTGATATCGGCTGGGGCAGTCAAATTCGCTCTTATGTATTAGACGATGCCCGCATTAAAGACTTACGCACAGGCGTTGAAACCCGCAATACTCAAGCGGTACTCGATGGCGATCTGGATAAGTTTATCGAAGCCAGTTTGAAATCTGGGCTGTAATTAATTCAAGGTATAGACGAGAAATAAGATGACTGAACAAGTAATTGATGAGAACAAACTGATCGCCGAGCGCCGTGCCAAGCTAGAAAGCATCCGCCCAAACTGTAGTGCTAATGCCCATCCAAATACCTTCCGTCGCACCCATAAAGCGGCTGAACTGCAAGCACAGTATGGTCAAAGCACTAAAGAAGAACTCGAAGCCTTAGGTTTTAAGACCAGCATCGCTGGCCGCATCATGGCAAAGCGTGGTCCTTTCTTAGTGATCCAAGACGTGTCTGGCCGTATTCAAGCTTACGCTGAAAAAAGCGTACAAGCTGATTTGAAAGAGCGTTTTCAAGGTCTGGATATCGGTGACATCATAGGTGTAACCGGCCAGCTGCATTTGTCTGGCAAAGGCGACTTATACGTCAACATGGAACAGTACGAGCTACTGACCAAGGCGCTGCGTCCATTGCCTGCGGACTATTATGGTCTAGCCGATCAAGAAATGCGTTACCGTCAACGTTACGTGGATCTCATCGTTAACGAAGATTCGCGCAATGCCTTCATCATGCGTTCTAAAGTGGTTTCTGCAATTCGTAACTTCATGATCAAAAAAGAGTTCATGGAAGTTGAAACCCCTATGATGCACGTGATCCCAGGTGGTGCTTCGGCCCGTCCTTTTATCACTCATCACAACGCCTTAGACATGCCAATGTACCTGCGTATCGCGCCAGAATTATACTTGAAGCGTTTAGTGGTGGGTGGTTTTGAGCGTGTGTTCGAAATCAACCGTAACTTCCGTAACGAAGGTCTGTCGCCACGTCATAACCCAGAATTCACTATGATGGAATTCTATATGGCTTATGCTGACTACAAAGATCTGATGGACCTCACCGAAGAAATGCTCAGCTCGATTGCTATCGAACTGCTCGGCAGTGCGCAAATGCCATACGGTGAGCACACAGTCGATTTCGGCGGCCCATACGCACGTTTAAGCATGTTAGAAGCGATTCAGAAGTACAATCCTGATAACGCCACTATCCAAGCTATGACCTATGAGCAAGTGAAAGATGTTGAATTCATGCGCGATTTAGCGAAAAGCTTAGGCATGAAGATTGAGAAGTTCTGGACTTGTGGTCAGCTGCTTGAAGAAATCTTTGGTGAAACTGCTGAATGGCAATTGATGCAACCAACGTTCATCACTGGCTACCCAGCGGATATTTCACCATTGGCACGTCGTAATGATGACAACCATTTCATCACTGACCGTTTCGAATTCTTCATCGGTGGCCGCGAAGTGGCTAACGGCTTTAGCGAGCTGAACGATGCTGAAGATCAAGACAACCGCTTTAAAGCACAGGTTGACGCGAAAGATGCAGGTGACGATGAAGCTATGTTCTACGATGCAGACTATATCACTGCACTGGAACACGGTTTGCCACCAACGGCAGGTCAAGGTATCGGTATCGACCGTTTAGTGATGTTGTTCACTAACACTCATACTATCCGTGACGTGATCCTGTTCCCTGCCATGCGCCCACAGGCGTAATGCAGTCGAACAAGGTATTTCGGTTAGTCATATTATCGATGATGAATGAGTGGGAAATGGCTAAACAGTAAAAGGTTTACTCATTAGCTGACAATCATAGTGATAAAATGCACCATAAAAACCAGCCATTTGGCTGGTTTTTTGTTTTCTAGAACTTTTTAAAAGGCGTGATTATTAAAGATGCAACTGGATAAGCTATATTATTACAGCTGAATTTTTATAAAAGCACAAATTAGCTATAAACTATTTGGCAAGCTTACATTCTTTAACATTCTTCATGCCTTCACCGTCAGTTACTGACTGCAACCCCGCACCACCAACAAAAACACCTATTTTTATATATTGCTCGATAAAGTAGTTTTTACCACCTTCTGTCGATAGTTTTAAATTATTTTCACTGAATTCTGATTCGGTAGAAAGTGTTTGCTCACCCGGTTCGACTTCCTTGTAGAAGTAGACTTTATTAGCAGATTCGCCAATCATCTCACCATTAATATAGATATTTTTCTTTAGAGCCTGACCCGCAAAACTATTGCGGTATATATAAATCCCTGTTTTATTGTCAGCTGGCTTCTGGAATGTCTTAAGCTTTGCATCTTCCTCTTGTGAAGCCATTGGTACTGTGGCACAACCTGAGAGTAGAAGGAAAATGGCCAGCATAGGCGTTAGAAGTTTTTTTAACATGATTTGTCCTTAAATAAGTGTCTTATTTTGATTGTGAAAATACAAGCTTTTGTTATTTAGATAAATTTATCTTGATTTATAACGCTTTAGTTTATTGAGCTTTTAAAGTTTTTAAATGTGTTATCTCCTTTGGGATCGTTTGAACATTCAACATGAACGCCATAACATTGGCAGAATGTATGGAATGTCATGTTGGTAAAGTCAGCTATTATCATTTTTGCGCAAGAGCACTCGGCCAAAAATAAGTTATTATAAAGTCATTAAGAGGCAGATTAGTGGTGTTTTTATTTTTTATAAATATAACTTAAGTTTTATTGGTTTACTAATGATTTATTTTAAATTTTGTGATGTCAAATAGTGGTTTTTTGTTTGCTGTTATTTTAAAAGCTAGTGAGTATTTTATTTTTGATCTTTGATTTTTTTTCTTGCAGTTTTACGATTTTTATAAATCGTAAAATGATTAAGTAATAAGTAGCTAGCGCTTAAGGTAGTTTTGTTTATGTTGCTGATTAACTAAATTAGACTCTATTGCAATATGAAGTTATAGAATGGATTAGGTTTATTACTTGGGTAGGGGTTAAGTGGTCTGATATTTAGCTCAATTTATAAAGAAATTTTAAATCAGCAATGATTTAAGTAATCTACTTAAGGTTACTTGTATGCCCATAGTTAACTTAGTAGGTGTTGACTGACTAGCTTAGTACTACTAAATCTAAATCTAAATCGTGGAATGGAATAAGGACGATGAGAGGAGCTCATTTTTAGTATGATAAGTACTGTTGCAGACAAATTGAATACTTCATAGGGATTATTTTTAAACGCGTTTGTTCATCTATACCCACTCGTACGGCTGTTTCAGATAATCAACCCGACATTAGTCTAATAGTGTGTTGCTTGACCTCAGTCGCTAACTCAATGAAACTCTCCATTAAATCACCTCCTACTAAAGTATGGATAATTAAATAATGTTAATTTTCTTTATTTGTATCGCACTCTTAGTGCTTGCATACAAGTTCTATAGTCCCTTTGTTGAGCGGCAAGCTGGTATAGATCCTAAAGCGATAACACCACAGGCGAGATTCGAAGATGGCGTCGATTACGTTCCGGTTCATCCGGCTAAAGCGTTTCTGATCCAGTTCCTCAATGTCGCGGGTGTGGGGCCGATATTTGGCCCGATCCTCGGTGCACTTTACGGCCCAATAGCCTTAGTGTGGATTGTACTGGGGAATATTATTGGCGGCGCAGTACATGATTATTTTTCTGGCGTGCTCAGTATTAAAGAAGACGGTAAGAGTCTGCCAGAGATTGCGGGCCACTACTTTAATATTTACTTTAAAGGCGTGATGTTGCTGTTTACGGCTATGCTGCTGTTTTTTGTGGGCGTGGTCTTCATCATGAGCCCCGCAGGTTTGCTGAGTAATCTCGATTATTTTAAAGACACCATCTTTGGCAATAATACCTTCTGGGTGTTAGTGATTTTAGTCTATTACTTTTTAGCGACCATGCTGCCGATTGATAAAATCATCACTAAATTATATCCCGCATTTGGTTTGTTGATGATAGTCATGACAGTTTCTATCGCCGTTGCTCTAATGATTAATGCGCCGCAGTTACCTGAAATGGGTGATGTGTTTGCCTATTTCGACCACAGCCATTACAACAATGAGTTACTCGAACCAAATCCAGATGGACTACCTGTTTGGCCACT
The DNA here is from genome assembly GCF_015767295.1 of Shewanella sp. DW31. Lineage (NCBI taxonomy): Bacteria > Pseudomonadati > Pseudomonadota > Gammaproteobacteria > Alteromonadales > Shewanellaceae > Shewanella > Shewanella sp. DW31. Next base: position 28,357 of record NZ_JADWMP020000030.1, on the reverse strand, counting down.
GTTATTTGTGACTATTACCTGTGGTGCGATTAGCGGTTTCCATTCAACTCAAGCGCCCATCATGGCTCGTTGCTTGACGAATGAGAAGTATGTTCGCCCTGTGTATTATGGCGCTATGGTTGCTGAAGGTATCGTTGCTTGTGTATGGGCAACGGCGGGTATTGCAGCTTTCCCTGGCGGTTATGTTGAGCTTAAGAGTTTGCTCGACCAAGGGGGCCCAGGTTTAGTGGTTAATCAAGTGGCAACTACGTATTTAGGTGTTGCGGGCGGTATTATGGCGATTGTGGCCGTGGCTATCTTCCCTATCACTTCTGGCGATACCGCATTTCGTTCGCTGCGTTTGACGATTATCGATGCCTTCCATATTCCGCAAAGTATGCGTAATCGTTTATTGGTTGCAGTGCCTATTCTGACCATTGCGTACTTTATGACGAAGATCGACTTCTCTTTGATTTGGCGTTACTTTGCCTTCTCAAATATGCTGCTATCAACCAGTGTGTTGTGGTTAGCGACTAAGTATTTGTTTGATCGCGGGACCTTCCATTGGATTGTTAGCTTACCAGCGATTGGCGGCACCAGCGTTACTGTGTCTTATATTATGACTGCGGGTATTGGCCTAGGTTTACCGCAACCTTTGAGCCAGCCAGTAGGTATCGCTGTCGGGGTTATCTGTTTAGTTGCCCTGATCATTGCGCACAATAGACGTAAACCTGTGGCAGAAGTTAAATAGTCAGTTATCCCATAGTTTTACCCAATAAAAATCAAGGGCTGCATTTTGCAGCCCTTGTTTTTTATGATTGGTATCATTCTACTACCCTTTAATGGCTTATTTTAGAAAGGGTAATTTTTGCTGAATATTTTTTAATGAGCAGATTCATCGCGTTTCATCTAGAGGTAAGGTAAGGTCGTTAGATTGGTTTTTATTTCTCTATTGAAACGATTAGTCTGTGGTAGAGAGCGTTAAGCAGTACAAACTTGCGGCAAAAGTCATTTAGATTTTATTTACTTGAATATTTTTTGCGAACAGAAGGAGAGCACGTTATGTCTGAGAACAAATGTCCTATGCACCATTCTGCTGGTGGCACCTCGAATCGAGATTGGTGGCCTAAACAGCTCCGGCTCGATATTCTGCACCAACACTCTTCCTTATCTAATCCTTTGGGTGATGACTTCAATTATGCTGAAGCCTTTAAATCCCTCAATTTAGCTGCTGTAAAGCAAGATCTCCTCGCATTAATGACGGATTCACAGGACTGGTGGCCTGCAGATTTTGGCCACTATGGGCCGCTATTTATTCGTATGGCATGGCACAGTGCTGGCACCTATCGTACCGGTGATGGACGTGGCGGAGCGGGGAGTGGTAATCAACGTTTCGCACCGTTAAACAGCTGGCCAGATAACGTAAACCTCGATAAAGCACGTCGGCTCCTTTGGCCGATTAAACAAAAATATGGCAATAAAATCTCTTGGGCCGATTTGATGATCCTCACGGGTAATGTCGCGCTGGAATCTATGGGATTCAAAACCTTAGGTTTCGCTGGTGGGCGAGTCGATATTTGGGAACCCGAAGCTGATATTTACTGGGGGGCGGAAAATAAATGGTTAGACGATAAGCGTTACTCGGGAGAGCGAGATCTTGAAGATCCCCTCGCCGCAGTCCAAATGGGGTTGATTTATGTTAACCCTGAGGGACCCAATGGCGACCCTGATCCTTTCGCTGCCGCCGTTGATATCCGCGAAACCTTTGCCCGCATGGCGATGAATGATGAAGAAACCGTAGCCTTGATTGCAGGTGGTCATACTTTTGGTAAAACCCATGGTGCAGGTGACGCAGCATTAGTCGGGCCTGAGCCAGAAGCCGCAGGTATTGAACAGCAAGGGCTAGGCTGGCAGAGTCGCTATAAAAGCGGTAAAGGTGGCGATACTATTTCCAGTGGCCTCGAAGTGACTTGGACCTTAACGCCAACCCAATGGAGTAACAATTTTTTTGAAAATCTATTCGGATATGAATGGGAACTGACTAAGAGCCCTGCGGGTGCCCATCAGTGGATACCTAAAAATGGCGCGGGTAAAGGGGTGATCCCCGATGCGCACGATGCTTCAAAACGTCATGTGCCAACCATGTTGACTACCGACCTTGCACTGATCTTCGATCCTGATTACGAGAAAATATCACGTCGATTCTTTGAAAATCCCGATGAGTTTGCCGATGTATTTGCAAAAGCTTGGTACAAGCTGACACACAGAGATATGGGGCCATGCACGCGTTATTTGGGTCCTGAAGTGCCTGCAGAAACGTTTCTTTGGCAAGACCCCATTCCAGCGGTTGATCATCCTCTGGTTAATGAGCAGGATGTTACTGATCTTAAACTGAAGATTATTGGTTCTGGATTAACGATTTCAGAAGTCGTATCAACCGCTTGGGCCTCGGCGTCGACCTATCGCGGTTCCGATATGCGCGGTGGTGCGAACGGCGCTCGAATTCGACTCGCACCGCAAAAAGATTGGCCAGTGAATCAGCCTGAGCAGCTCGCTAAGGTGCTCAAAGTGCTTGAGAGTATTCAGTCTGAGTTTAATCAAGGAGGTAAGAAAATCTCCCTTGCTGACTTGATTGTGCTAGCAGGTTGCGTCGGTATTGATCAAGCGGCTAGAAATGCGGGGGTTGAAGTGACGATTCCATTTACGCCGGGTCGTATGGATGCCACGCAAGCACAAACTGATGTGGAATCTTTTGCGGTACTTGAACCTGTCGCAGATGGCTTTAGAAATTATCATCCCACTCCGTTTTCTGTTTCGGCGGAGGAGTTATTGGTCGATAGGGCCCAATTGCTGACCTTAACTGCGCCGGAAATGACAGTGCTTATTGGCGGTCTGCGGGTGTTAGATACGAACTCTGATCAGTCAAAAACGGGTGTCTTGACTGCGCGTCCTGAGTTTTTGACCAATGACTTTTTTGTTAACTTGCTCGATATGGGGACGACGTGGAAACCCACTTCCAAAGCGGAGGATATGTTTGTGGGTGTTGATCGCGTCAGTGGCCAGCAAAAGTGGACTGCAAGTCGTGTTGATTTGATCTTTGGCTCTAATTCGCAGCTGCGTGCACTCGCAGAAGTGTACGCGAGCAGTGATGCACAGCTGCGATTTGTCGATGATTTTATCGACGCTTGGACTAAGGTGATGAACTTAGATAGATTCGATCTTCGCTGAGCTTATATTTATTAGTCTTTTTAGTGGTATATGGATCCAATTTAGGCGCCGCTGGGGTTAATGCAGACCGAGCGTTTAAGTGGATTTTCAGTTAAATGATCGCCTAATCCGAAGTGGTTAAGCGGTCATTTTTATTCATGTGCTTTGACGCTCATCAATTTAGGTGGAATATGAATATTCAGCAAATGTCGGGTTTAGCCATTTTACAGGCAATGGCAAGGGGTGAATTACCCGCACCTTCTATCTCTCTCACTATGCCAATGTCGCTGGTTCAAGCCGACGAAGGAACGGTGACATTCCATGCGACTGCCGATGATAAGCACCTCAACCCATTGGGCGGCGTTCATGGTGGTTTTGCCGCAACTGTACTGGATTCGGTTACAGGTTGCGCCGTGCATACATTGCTTGAAGCGGGTGTAGGTTACGGCACTATCGATTTGAATATTAAAATGATTCGACCTGTGCCTAAACATCAAGTGTTAGTGGCTGAGGGCAAGGTGATCAATTTATCTAAGTCTTTAGGTATTTCGGAAGGTACGCTAAAAACGCAGGATGGAAAACTGCTCGCCACTGCTACGGCGACTTGTATGATTTTAAGGCCATAAACCGATTTTGCGGGCTGGCGATATTATCTCTTCGAGTTAACACGCTGAGCAGATAATTAACCTATGCCGAAGGTGCACTTTATCTTCAGGTATTAAGTCGACGGCCTTCTTGCTGGCAGTGAGGTTGTTATGGGCGTAAATTCAGTTAATAACGGAATTTTTTAATCATATTTTCATAAATAGGCCTCAAGATTGAAAATAGCTAGCATGCCATATTCCATTCGACAGAAAGTATGCTAGATTCTGGCGAATTGTTGCTGATCGCTGTATTGTTACCTCTGTCATCAACAGTTCTCCACAGGGCCATCGCTGCAATTGAGTCAGATTTGCAGGGAAGTGTCAGGAAGTTACACCAATTCAGAGTCTGCTTATGCAACCCAATTTATTTCCCGAACAAAGAAACGTTTATCAAGAATCGAGGGCGACACTACCCTCGATTGAAGCCCAATCTTCCTCTCGTCGCGGCCGTTTGCAGCGTATGGTTGGCGGCGTATTGTTAACCTGTAGCGTATTGCTGAGTCTTTCAGCATGTGCGGCAGGTAAGCAGGCGTCACCACAAGAAGGTGAAGAGTTTAGTTACGCTTGGCTAAAGGGTTATGCCCGTACTATGGCTGCACAACCCTATGAGAGTCATAAAGGCGAATTACCTAAAAGCCTTCAGGGCATGAGTTGGGATGATTACCAACAATTCCACTTCAAGAAGAAAGCCGCACTATGGCGTGATCAAGATTCGGAGTTTCGTGCCGAACTGTTCCATCTTGGGCTGTTTTTCGATACCCCTATTCATATTTATGAGCTAAATGAGGGGAAGGCTAAGTTAATCGAATATTCACCTTCAATGTTCGATTACGGCAAGTCAAAGGTCAAAGGTAGTCAGTTGCCTAAGGATCTTGGTTTTGCGGGTTTCCGTATGCAATTTAATACCGATTGGCAGCGTGACATTGTTGCCTTCCTTGGCGCTAGTTATTTCCGCGCCGTGGGTCAAGAAATGCAGTATGGTTTGTCGGCTCGTGGCTTAGCGGTTGATACTGCACTGCCAAAACCCGAAGAGTTTCCAATGTTCACCAATTTCTGGTTAGAAAAACCTAAACCAGGATCGAATATCACCACTGTGTATGCCTTGCTAGACTCTCCGAGTGTCACGGGGGCTTATCGTTTTGATATCGAACCGGGTGAACGTTTAAAAATGAAGGTGGATGTGGCTGTTTATCCACGTAAAGCGATTGAACGTTTAGGCGTTGCGCCACTGACCAGTATGTTTATGGTGGGTGAGAACGATCGCCGCACCGGTTATGACTGGCGTCCAGAAATCCATGATACCGATGGTTTAGCCATGCACACGGGGAATGGTGAATGGATTTGGCGTCCGCTAGGTAACCCTGAAAACCTGCGATTCAACGCCTATAGCGATGAAAATCCAAAAGGTTTTGGCTTACTGCAACGTGATCGTAACTTCGATCATTATCAGGACGACGGCGTGTTTTATGATAAACGCCCAAGCCTATGGATTGAACCAACCAGCAGTTGGGGTAAAGGTTCAGTGCAGTTGGTTGAAATTCCAACACTGGATGAAACCTTCGATAACATAGTGGCTTTCTGGAATCCTGCTGAGCCGATTGTTCCTGGTCAAGAGCTCCTGTACAGCTACAACATGTACTGGGGTGGCATTCCACCGGTTCAATCACCCCGTGCTCGGGTTGTTGATACCTTCACTGGGATTGGCGGCGTAGTTGGCCAGAAACGCAAATACTACAGTAAGCGTTTTGTGGTGGATTTCGCGGGCGGAACTTTACCTATGATAGGTAAAGACACTCAAGTTAAAGCCGTGATCACAGCATCTGAAGGTAAAGTGGAAATTGAATCTGCCCGTCCTTTAGCCTCGATTAATGGTTACCGCGCTATGTTTGACGTAGTGCCACCCGGAGACGGGACTGAGCCGATTAACCTGAGAGTCTATTTGGAGGTCGATGGTCAGCCATTGTCTGAGACTTGGATGTATCAGTGGAATCCGCCTGCAAAGGATGATCGTGAATTGCACAATGCAGGTCATCTGCAATAAGCGATTCGTGAGTCATTAATCTAAAACGCCAGCTAACTTAGCTGGCGTTTTTGTTTTGATGATTAACAAGATGCGGGGAATGCCGCTCATTTGACATCTAAAAAATCAAGCCAGTTGTAATTGCAAGCATGCTACTGAGTTATTGGGGGCTAATTCACTTTTTGACAATCTAAACAATTTTTCACTGTAAAAGACCCTAAACTTGGGCGTAATCTGTGGGCGTTCTCGCCATGGGTATGTATTTTATGTTTGAAATGTTCACAACGTTAGGCTTTGCGTGGTCGGTGGGTTTAGTCCTTGCCGTACTTTTTGTACTGGCATACGAATTTATTAATGGCTTCCACGACACGGCAAATGCGGTGGCGACGGTGATCTATACCAAGGCTATGCCGGCAAATCTGGCGGTCGTTACCTCTGCACTATTTAATTTTGCGGGTGTGCTGTTAGGGGGGTTAGGGGTGGCCTATGCGATAGTGCATTTATTACCCGTAGACTCCTTGCTCGGTATGGACTCAATCCAAGGCTTGTTGATGGTGTTTTCCCTGCTATTTTCGGCAATTATCTGGAACTTAGGTACTTGGTATTTTGGTATTCCGGCATCGAGTTCCCATACCTTGATTGGTTCGATAATGGGCGTGGGTGGCGCGTTCGCTTGGATAAATCATCAGCCTATCCTACAGGGCATTAATGTCTCTAAAGCAACGCAGATCATGCTGTCCTTGATTATTTCGCCGACCTTAGGGTTTGTGATGGCAGGGATTTTTTTGCTCATCATGAAATACGTTTGGCAGAAACATAAAATTCACCGTACCCCAGATGAGCAGATGCAGATTAATGGTAAAAAACACCCTCCATTTTGGGCAAGGGCGAGTTTAATTATCTCCGCTATGGGGGTGAGTTTCGCCCATGGTTCTAACGATGGACAGAAGGGGATAGGTTTAGTGATGCTAGTGCTGATTTGTATGGCACCGGCTTATTTTGCCTTGGACATGGGCAGTCAACCCTATGATTTAGAAAGAACTCAAGATGCTAATCGTCGCATTATGGCGATTTATGACCGTAACCAAGCCGTTATTGCGGATGTTATCGACTTTAAAGCCTTAGTCAACGTTCCCGAATATATGCTGGCCCATTGCTCATCTGCCAATGTATTACCGGCGATGTCGTTGCTTGACCGTCGCTTAGCAAAAGTCTCAACTTACAAAGATATGGATGTAGAAGAGCGACGCGAGGTGCGACGTTTATTGTTGTGCATCGATGATACTGCTCGCCAAGTGGCTAAATTGGATCTTCCTGCTAAGGATTTGAGTTCATTGGCTAAATGGCGAAAAGATCTCACTAGAACTACTGAGTATGCGCCCATTTGGGTGATTATTGCCATTGCGACTGCGCTGGGTTGCGGCACGTTGGTGGGGTGGCGGCGGATTGTATATACCGTGGGGGAAAAAATTGGTTCATCGAGTATGACTTACAGCCAGGGCATTGCCGCGCAGGTCACCGCTGCCGTCTCTATTGGGATTGCCAGTATGACGGGGATGCCTGTATCGACGACTCATATTTTGTCTTCCGCTGTAGCGGGTACCATGGTGGCTAATCGTTCAGGGCTTCAGATCCAAACCATTAAGCAAATCATGCTCGCTTGGCTGCTGACACTACCTATTACTATGTTGCTCTCCGCGAGTGTGTTTATCCTTGCCAATGCACTTTGGGGTTAGCCAAGAATACTCAAGTTGAATGCTCACATAGCCAAGCCTTGAGGGCTTGGCTTTTCGGTTCAGTGCCGTTTCCCGCGATAATTACCTAAGCCATCTTGTTAGAGTTGAGCCTTCAACACCAACAAGGACATAAGATGGCTGAGCAATCTAGAACATTTTTCAAAGCACTACATCAACAATCAGAGCCGCTGATATTAACTAACGCTTGGGATGCCGCCAGTGCGGCCATCATCCAAGCATCTGGCGCCCGTGCGATTGCGACCAGTAGCGCGGCATTGGCTTGGTCGCTCGGTTATCCCGATGGGCAAGCGCTACCTAAAGCGGCTTTATTGGACGTAGTGAACAATATCCTACGGCTGAGCCGAGTGCCCGTGACGATAGATATTGAATCTGGTTATAGCCAAGATCCCGATGAGGTTGCTGCTTTTGTTGCGCAGCTCGCTGAGCTTGGCGTAGCAGGAATTAATATTGAGGATGGCAGTGCAAGTGTTGCTGAGATGGTGGCAAAAATTAAAGCTATTCGTGCCCATCCTCGTTGCCAAGGATTATTTATTAATGCGCGAACTGATGTGTATTTACTGGGTTTAGCCAGTGGTGAGGCCGCCGTCGTTATGACTATTGATAGGTTAACTCAATATCAGGCTGCGGGTGCGGATGGCGGCTTTATCCCTGGCGCGATTAAGGTCGAGACCGCTAAGCGCTTGTCTGCCGCTGTGGATATGCCACTGAATTTTATGCTATTGAATGAGCAGATGGATATCGGCGAGTTATTTGCCGCAGGTGTGCAGCGTTTTTCCACTGGCCCAGCTTCATTTTTACAGGCCTATAGCACTTTGCTTAATCCAATTTTGTTAAATTCAATTAAGGCAAAACCGTTTCAGCGAGAGTCAAATGATGCGGTTATTGCCGTTGATAAGGATTCAATACCTAAAGCCATTTCCCTTGGTTTTGAGAAAATGAATAACTTATTTATCCCGAGTTAAAGCTGTTTTTCATCTATACCCAAGCTACCTGAAGATACGAGTTTCAGAGCGCCAGGGTGCTTCAATTCAAGGCGCATTAATGACAGAATGTCGGCCACCTTTTGAATTGATGCAACACGGAAGTGGAGTGCCCTGGGCGCTCCGTCCCGGCGGGTTTTAACGCACTTTATGCTGCGTTGGTTATTTTTAACTTAGCCCGCTAGGCCTGCAAATAACCGCCTTGCCTAAAGTGCGTTAAATTCCCGCTGAATCCTGCATCTTCAGGTTGTTTGGGTATATACCCACGGCGAGTTTGCCGTGGGTTTCTTCTTACGTCCATTTTACTTAGCGACCTTTTTACCAAGAAAGTCCCATCTGCGTGCTTGTCTCCTCAGGTTTCTTATCAAGTAGTCTTAGCTCGGTGAGGTGAATGTGCGCTGCAATTTGGCTGCGCAATTTTTGATAGAGACGGATGGCCAGTTCAGGCGCGGCTTCATTGTCGGGAGTATGAATAAACAGATAGGGTTCTCGACCTTCTGCGAGCCATTGCGGGAGTTGGGTGAGCCAATTATCAAAAAAGGCATCGTTATCCTTAGGTAAAGCAGTAACGCCTTGCTGTGCGAGTTGTGTTACGGCATCGTCTGGTTGGCCGACAAAGCGCACCACTGGATTATTGGCGGTGGCAATCGCATGCACTGGCACTCGAGGTTTTTTCTTGTGAGCGTCGATAATCGCGACATTGTAGGGCGGCAGTGCAAACAAGGGCCTGCTGTCCATGATGATGCGATTCACTTTTTTTTCGATGAGTAATCGATTAAGCGCACGCTCGGCATCTCCTTTAGCAAAAAACGCAGGATGCCTGACTTCGACGCCATAGGTTAACCCTTGGGGGATTTGATCTAGAAATTGCGCTAACGCAGGCAAGCTTTCTGGGCCGAAATGGGCGGGCAGTTGAATTTTCCAGATCCCTGTTTTATCGATTAATGGTGCCATTATCTGGAAAAAATCTTTCAATTCTTGGCTGCAGTGTTGCAATAATCTTTGGTGAGTGATGGTTTGCGGTAGTTTGAAGGTAAAACGAAAGCTATCGGGCGTGGCACTGTGCCAATTCATTACCGTTTGCTGTGCAGGCGTTGCGTAGAAGCTGGTGTTCCCTTCGACAGTATTGAATATTGTCGCGTAACGGGCGAGTCGCTCCGCTTGTTTAGTTCCGTGACCATACACACTTTCTTGCCAATTCGAGTGCGACCACATGGCAAGCCCAAGGCGAAAATGGTTGGGTTGATGTAACGGAGAGCACAATCGGTCCAAAAATAAATTCCTTTAATGCGATTTGCGCGTACCAAAGCTGCGCCCTGATGTTGACCAACATTTTAGGGCATTGTGCCGATATCTGTCGTCCAGAGTCAAATAGTGCCACCGATGGCCTTAAGTATTGTGTTTGATTTTGTTTGAATTTAATTCTGTAAAAGTCTGACTTAACTTAGCCAACTCTGGAATGACATTGAAAATTAACCTACTCTAATAGTGCGTTATTATTATTTTTATGCTTATGATCAAACTTAGGACTTAGCCAAAGACGGACGTTTATTGGAGAATTACGTGAATAATGATGGCTACACTTCCTTAAGCAATTTTATCGACCTTCTCTTGGATGCTATTTGTGTCGTCGATAAAGCGGGGAGGTTTGAATTTGTCAGTGCAGGGGCAGAACGTATTTTTGGCTATACCCCAGAAGAAATGATGGGTATGCAGATGCTAGATCTTGTCATTCCAGAGGATAGGGAGCGCACTCTCGCAACGGCCAATGAAATTATGGCAGGTCGCTTTAAAGTCGATTTTGAAAACCGTTATGTGCGTAAAGATGGTGTTATCGTCGATATTCTGTGGTCTGCACGTTGGTCCGATGCTTATCAACAGCGTGTCGCAGTCGCTAGAGATATTTCTAAGAGCAAAAATGCCGAACGTAGACAAGCAGCCTTATATGAGATTTCAGAGGCTGTGCATGTCGCTGAGGACTTGCTAGCCCTGTATCGTCGAATTCATGAAATTATTGCTAAATTACTGCCCGCAGCAAACTTTGCTATAGCATTGTACGATCAAGATTTAAATGAATTAAGTTTTCCTTATAAAGCCGCTACTGGCGAGGATTCGCTTATCGATATTGCAAGTTTCAGTGTGTTCACTGACCAAGTGATCCGCAGTGCTGAGTCTTTACTCCTGTGCCCCGTGACCTTAACTGATTATCCCCAAGCGATTCGTGAAGATTTGGGTAATGGCTGTTTAAGTTGGCTGGGTGTGCCGCTGAAGCTACAGAAAGGCGTTATCGGCGCTTTGATTATGCATAGCTTGCCCACTTCGGCTTCATATACACACCAAGACCGTGAGTTATTGGAGTTTGTTTCTACGCAAATAGCCTTTGCGATTGAGCGCCGACAAATGCTCGCGCGATTAGAGCATATTGCACTTTATGATCAGTTAACCTTGTTACCCAATCGTGAGCTTTTTTACGATAGATTTCAAAAGGCGCTATCTCGAGCCCATAGGGAATCAAGTTATTTCTCTTTGCTTTATTTAGACTTAGATAAATTTAAGTGGGTTAACGATACTTTTGGTCATAGCGTGGGCGATTTATTACTGCAAGTGACAGCGCAGCGAATAGTCAGTTGTGTGAGGGGCTCAGATACCGTTGCGCGTTTTGGGGGGGATGAGTTTGTCATCTTACTTGAACGAGTCGATTCAGCACATAATACCCTGCTGGCCGCGCAAAAAATATTGCAAGTATTCGAGCACCCCTTCGAGCTTGCCGAACAGCAGATCCATATTCTGCCGAGTATCGGTATTGCTCTGTATCCAGAGCACGGTGAAAATGAGAAACAGCTTATTTCCTGTGCCGATGCCGCTATGTATAAAGCTAAAAAGAATGGCGGAAATCGAATTGAAATGGGTTATCAAGGATTAAGAAACGTACATGCTGAGCTTCGACCTGAGGCCAATATTCCTGAAAATAAAGCGATGAAGATCATTTAAGCTCGCTTTAGGCGAGCCATTGTAAGTCTTTGAATAAATAATATGTAAAGTAATGCCCGCAAATGTCACTGACACTTGCGGGCATTACTGTATGGAACTGTTGATGTAATCTTTATATAAAATAAGGCTTTTGATTACAGTTTAAAGCGATTAACTTCCTGCTGCAATGATGCGGCTAAATGGGCGAGCTCTTGAGCTTGGACCATAGACGTTTGTGCCTCAATCGAGAGATTCTCTGACACTTCACGAATCGACTCTGTATTACGGTTGATTTCGCTGGTGACTGAGGTTTGCTCCTCGGCTGCTGTGGCAATTTGGCTCGCCATATCTGAAATATCATTAATGGCTTTGCTGATTTGCAACAGACTTTCGCTGGCTGAATTAGCATCGGCCACACTGGTTTCTGCCATTTCATGACTTTGAGTCATAGACTTAACGGCTTTGCCTGCGGTTTGTTGTAGGGTTTCGATCATCGCTTGAATTTCTTGTGTCGATGAATGCGTACGTTGTGACAGTACACGCACCTCATCAGCAACTACAGCGAAGCCACGACCTTGTTCTCCTGCACGTGCCGCCTCAATGGCTGCATTGAGTGCAAGTAAGTTGGTTTGCTCTGCGATGCCACTAATGGTCAACAAAATGCTGTTGATCTTTTGTGAGTGCTCGTTCAGTTCACCGATAATTCGCCCTGCAGTTTCGACTTCACTAGCTAAATTACGGATAGATTGCTGGCTTTGCATTACCTGTTTATGGCCATGGTTTGAAAGTCCGACCGCATTTTGAGCGGTCTGCGCTGTATGCTCAGCATTACTGGCAATTTCCTCGGTGGCGCTGGCCATTTCGGTCACCGCAGTGGCAACCATAGTCACTTCATCTTGCTGTACTTCAATGCGCTGACTGTTATCCGTTGCCGATGCACTACTTCCTTTGGCTTGATATTCCAATTGACCCGCAATCTTGTGCATGCGGGAAATCATACCGTGTAGACGTTCTACAAAGCGGTTAAAACCCGAAGCTAACATACCAATTTCATCGTGACTGTTGGCAGTATGAATGCGCACAGTGAGATCGCCATCGCCTTCGGCGATATCATTGAGTGCTTGGGCAACGCGTTCGAGATCTTTGAATTGGATTTTAAAGATGGCGATTAAAATCAAACCAAACAGCACCAATAGTGCAACACCTACGGCTGACATCCACCAAGCAAGATCGGTTGCCTGTGACATGATTTCTTGCTTATCCATCACGAAAATCAGTGCCCAGTCAGTTGATGGAATTGCCGAAACGTAAACTAATTTAGTGGCACCATCGAGGTTTCGCTCTTCCATGGTATTGGCATTAGTGCGCTGTGATAACCAGTTATTGCTAAAATTACTATCGATTTTAGTGAGTTGTTGAGTATTTAGTTGGCTATTGGGATGACTAATAATGAGCCCTGCATTATCGACCATCAGAGTGTAACCTTTGCCAGGTACTTGGAGGCGCTGCACTGCATCTGTTAACTGATCTATGGTTAAGTTTGCAGCCGCTACGCCTATGAGCTGGCCTGAGCTCATCACAGGTTCTGCTATAGTTACGACTTGTTTTTTCAATGTGGCGCTGACGTAGGGCGCCGTCATGATCATTTTACCCGCCGTTTTAGCATCCATATACCAAGGGCGAACGCGGGGATCATAATTTGCGGTATTCAGCGACGGATCTTGGCGATACATGTTGCCTTGCTCGTCACCATAGTAAGTGAGGGCAAAGTCAACCGCAGTATGCGCTTGCAACAAATGAGGGGTAACGTTGGCACTAGGATCGGCTTCAATGGTCTGCTTTAGGCTAGTAATGGCCATTTTTCTGTCTTGCATCCACTGACCTATGCCGGATGAAAAAGTCTTCGCCAGTTGGTCAATTTCATGTTGGGTGTTTTCTAACGCATTATTTCTAATGAAATAACTAGAGATACTCACGAGTACAGCAATAGTGATCAGTACAGCGGAAAGACTGCTAAACAGCAGCCGCGTTTTGAGTGTCGATCGCATAATCTATATCCTTTATATTCCGTTAGCTCTCTAACGTTGTTTTAGTATAGCGGCAGTACGGGGCAAAACATTAAATCATTGAAGAATTATAGTAATAAATTTAGAAGTGACGCCCATAATTTATGAATTTAATAATTACATGATTTTTATATCAATAACGATTGCGTCAGCGGTTGTTTATTTGATGAGCTGATGGAACTTAGCAGATTAAACTGAAGAGATGAATAATATTTTACAGGTGATAAATAACATTAGTTATCGTCAGTAAGCCGTTAAAATACATAAGCTCAAGCTAACAATTTAATTAAATATGTCACTGGTTGTGAGTGTGATTAATTCATTATTCAGAATGCTGGCTTGTTTATATCAAAGGTTAGTGAGCTTAATTTCGCGCAGGTAGCATCTTGTGTGCTGGTTCAAGTTTAAGACTCATCTGTAACAGAACATAAAAAAGGGGCTCCTAGGAGCCCCTTGTTAATTTTAAAATGACCTTAATATTAGTGAGTCATCTTATTTTTGATCAGCACACAACGCTGCTCTATTTGACGGGTTTCCAGTAGATTACGGCGGGTAAGATTAGATAGCCCAGTTTGGCGATCAAGTACTTTGTCCAATGCCGCTATGCTAGTGTAATTACAATCGGTTGGGATGAGGAAATGGCTATAATTACGCATAAATACTGGCCCTTTTTTGTCCATATCCATTAAGCTCGTCAGACGCTCTTCCGCTGTAGCTGCGCTTAATAGTTTTTGCTCAGCAGGATAAAGATTTTGCATAATAATCCGCTGTTTGGAGAAAGGCAGGCTGTCTAGATGGACTTTACTTAACCAACGACGTTTTGCGGCCGCTTCAGGGCGGATCACTTGTGCCGCAAGTGCCGCTTTTTCACCAGAGTCTGAATTATCCTTGGCAGCTTCTTTGGTTAAGCGCTGCAGCGCGTTAGGAAAATCATAGCGATTAAGCTGGGTGATGATTGCCCATCGTAAATCTTGATCTAAGGTTAATCCCTTGATTTTTGTTTCACCGTCAATGAGTTGCGCTAAATGACGCAGTGAATCTCTGTCGCTTGCTAAACTGACATAGGCATTGAACCAGATCCGTTGGAAGTCATTATCGCCTTTATTTTCCATTGCTTTTCTCAGACTCATTTGGCTTAAGCCTTTAATTGCATTTTCAGCGTAGTTTTGCTGAATAGGGGCGATCTGCGCGAGATATTCCTTCGAGCGCAACATGCTATCGATGATCTGACCAACAATCGTGTAGTCCGTCTCAGCTGGCGCGTTAACAAACACTGTGCTTAGGTATTGATCTAAGCTCAATTTACCTTCGCGGACGCTGTCCCACAGACTTTGCCACAGCATAGATCGCAGTAGTGGATCGGAAATGTTACTCAGTTGTTGTTTTGCGGTATTAAATGACTTGTCATCAAGCTCGACTTTCACAAAGCCCCAATCATCAAAGTTTGGATAGACTAGGTCTGGGCAGCGCTCACCAATCAGTTGTTTAACTTCAGTACGCTCGCCTTTGTAAGTCACTGGCACTGTAATATCATTTCGCAGATCAAAGCGACCTTGGGTAAATAAAGCCACTTGGACTTTTTGTTCACGTAATGTGGGTAGCTCTGCGCTTGCAGGGAGCTGCCGTAGGCTAAATTCGCTGATTCGGTTGCCCTCACAACGATATTCCGCCTTGATGGTGTTAACGCCCGCGCTGTAGAGCCATTCTTGAGTCCATGCACTTAAATCGCGGCCAGCGGCTTTCCCTAGGCTATTGATAAAATCGTCTAACTCAGCGTTTTGATAACTGTATTGTTTTAAATAGTTACTGACGCCACGACGAAACACCATGTCGCCGAGTAAATGGCGTAATTGTTTTAGCGTTGATGCGCCTTTTTGGTAAGTGATAGCATCGATATTGTCGAAGGCGTTCTGAGTCGTTGCTACGGGTACTTCAATGGGGTGCGTGGTGACTAAGCTGTCTTGCTCATAGGCTTTTTGCTTGCCTTTAGCGTAGAAGGTACGCCAAGCATTGGTGAATTCTGTGGCTTCTTGAGTCGCAAGTGTGCCCATAAATGAAGCAAAACTTTCATTTAACCACAAGCCGTTCCACCATTTCATGGTGACGAGATCGCCAAACCACTGGTGCGCCATTTCGTGCATGATCACGCCAGCAAGATTTTGCTTCTGATCCGCTGTCATAGCCGCTTTATGAAGGAAGAGATCTTCGGAAAAGGTCACTGCGCCTGCGTTTTCCATCGCGCCATAAAGGAAGTCGGGCACTAGAATTTGATCGTATTTCTTAAAGGGATAAGGAATACCAAAATAATTATCGAAAAAAGTTAACCCTTGTTTTGTATAGGTAAACCAATCTTGCTCCGTGACTTGATTAGCAACGGATTGACGGGCGAACAGGCGCATAGGATAGCGGCCTGAGTTGTCTTGCCACATGTGATAAGGGCCCGCGTGCATCGAAAAGTTATATGGGCTTAGCTTAGGTGTTTGTGGGAAAGTCCAACGATTGTAAGCACCTGCTGGGGTGATTTGGCTTTCACGCATCGAGCTAATGACTTGCCAGTCTTTGGGCGCTGTTACCGTAATTTGATAGTTAGCCTTGAGATCCGGTTGGTCGAATACTGCGAACATCTGCTGAGCTGCAGCGGGTTCAAAATGAGAGTAGAGGTAGACCTTGCCATCGATTGGATCTTTAAAACGGTGTAAACCTTCACCATTGGTGCTGTGGGCACGGCTAAATTGCACTTCAATGGTATTTTCACCTGAGGTGAGCAAACGCGTATTTAAGCTGATGTAAGCGCCATTGTAATTGGGGTATACGGCGGTACCGTTGATGATAAAGCGTTTTATCTGCGCCTTGTTTAAATCTAAGCTCAGTTGTTTTGGCACTTCACTTAATTGAAATGTCACTTTGGAGGTGGCGGAAAACTCGGCGTCCCCTGTGAGCTGAAAATCCAAGTCATAGTGAATATCGGAGATGACCTGCGAGCGAAGCGTAGCCTGATATTGGCTAATATAAGCGCTAGCATCACGTGGACCCGTATTGAGTGTACTTTGGGTTGCACACGACATTAATGTGCCGCAGGTAAGGGCAACGAGACTGGCTTTAAACAAGTTCACAACTTAAATCCTTCAGCGATTTGTTTTGTTTTCTGCTTGGATGTTTGCATTCAATATCGTGTGTGTAGGTTTGCCTTTGTGGCAAATTATCCCTCGCGCCAGCGCCAATTTTGAGCATCATCATCGCAGTGTATTTTGGCCGAGTACACTACCTTATTTACCTTGGATTACCAATGTTAAAAATGTAAAAAAAAGCCAGCGTTAACGCTGGCTTCTTGAGATTACTGTTTGGCAGAATTAAGTGCCAATAGGATAATTACATGCCTAAGAAAGACTTAGACTTCATCTTACGGATTTCTTTTTCATCAGACCATTCGATAAGGCCTGTTTCTAAATCCATTAAACGCATTGTCATCTTATAGTAGACGTCTTTAGTGCTACCGTCTTGCTTCACTATGCTAGATAAATTGCCATATAACATGTATTGAGCGCCAATTTGACGACCAAACTTGATGGCGGTTGATGGGTCAACCATGCCAGTGTTGTTTTGGTAATCCAGTTGTTTACGGACTGAATCTACTTTAGTCATGTCGATAAAACGGAACTTGCCTGAGCGCAATAATTTGTTACTGATAGAGTCAGTGACAGACTCAGTGTCGATATGTTCTGAGGTTTTGTTTTTGATGCTATCAACAAATAAAATCGGGCGGTCATTGGCTGTTATTGCCACGATAGGAGGGAAAGTCATCATGCTATCCACCATCTTGGCTGCAATAGCTTGTAGATCCGTCGAGCCAAAGTTCTCATTGACGGTTTCAACTTCTGTGGCATCGCCATATTCGACTTTAGATTGACATGCAGCTAGACCCATAACGGCAGCCAGTACAAAAATCAGTTTAAATTGTTTCATAGTCAGTTCCATTTTGTGATTGTATAAACTTAATGACACACGTCTTATTCAAATACCACAACCGCTAGGCTAAATGATTATTGAATAAATTCGGGTGTAATTACCAGTATCAATTGCCCAGACTAAGGTGGTTTTGCCTGCTGCAACATCAATTTTAGCCGGTGGCGCTTTGTCTAACTGCAAAGTGTATTCACCTGCACTCAAATAACGCCGCCCGATCTGTGCTTGTTTAGGGAGCGTCAGCCAACTACGACGATCCGCTTGTTCTGTTACTACGTTAAAAATCTGCATCGCAATGCTGCCAATATCGGCCGCATTGTTACCTGGTTTACCACTCTTCTCAATCTGATAGGCCATCTCAGATTTAGCATAGACCCTAGCGACTTGACGAACTAGCGTCGCGGGCAGATCTTCCTTGAGTGCAGTGATGGCTAAGGCATCGATATTGGCAATAGGTTCAGTTTTCAGCACTGTACCTAAACCTTGCACTTGCGTCTCTGGCACAAAAGTATTGTTTGGCATGTAGGTAGCAAGTGACACTGTCTGCCAGTTACCATGGATAGTAAAAGGTACAGTGAGAGCTTGTTTTGCTGGCACAAAGCCGCGCTCGACCATCAAAATTACTTGGCCATCTTTGGGGTTGGGCAATTTAGCATCGCCCCAACGGCGCTTAAACTCATCATACTGTGGCATGCCGAGTTGCTTGGCGAGGCGGACCAGATCTTGCTGTAAATAGGTGTTATCTGGAGTGATTTGTGCTGCTTTACGATAATCGATATAGGCATCGTTCGGCTCACCCAGCACTTCGTGCAGTACGCCAGTCGTATAATAACTGTAAGCGTTTAAGAAAGAACTGGTGACTGTGCCCGCGGCTTGTCCTAGTTTGTTAACCTCGGCATCTATGGTGCCGTTTGCCATGGCTTGAACTGACTTTTGTGATTTTTGATAGCGTTCTTGCTCGCTGCTCTGTAGTTCGTTACTGCGACGAACTTCGACTAGAGCCCCCTGATAGTCGCCACTAAACAAATAGTTAAGAGCTTGGTATTGGTGCAGCATGATGCGTTCATACCCTGGGCCTCGGTACGGAATCGCATTGTCGTTTAACACTAAGCTGCTGGCTGTTGCGCCAATGTCACTAACGCTGACTTTGGCCTTATCATCAAAGGCGGTATAAGCATCTACTGCTTGCTGATAATATTTTTTACTGGCAGCAAAATCGCCGGCGACTTGAGCAATTCGTCCCGCTTCTTGGGCATAGAGTAAGCCGTCATTGCCATTGATATTGCTGGCAAGTTTGTCGATATCGGCCATGGGAGTCGCACTATTAAGCTCTTGTTTGAGTGGTTCAATCTGCGCAGGATAATTAATGAAAATACTGTTATAAGCGCAGCCCGATAAGTTTAAAACCAATCCCATTGCCAAGGTTGGTGCAATAAATGCGCGAGAAAAAGGTGTAACGAAGGACTGTTTCATTATTGCGCTTCACCTTTTTTGATGGATTGGGCTGAAATCGCCTGAGTCTGTTCTGGCATAAGTGAACGCTCGAGTAATGTGATCCCTTGAAGGTGATCAAATTCATGTTGAAAAATCCGTGCAATAAAGCCCGTTAATTCGGTTTGTTGCCACTCGCCTTGTAAATTTTGATAGCGTACTTCAATGGCTTGATGTCTTTGTATCGTAAATCTTTGCCCCGGTACAGATAAGCAGCCTTCTTCTCCGCTGACCAACTCGCTTGATGCATTAATGATTTGCGGATTAACCACGACCACAGGCGCCATATTAGGCGCGTCGGGATAACGCTCATTAGGGCGAGAAGCCATAATAAATAAGGCTAAAGGGCTGTGAACTTGGGGGGCTGCGATACCAACGCCATTGGCAGCGTCCATGCTGGCAGACATTTGCTCGGCAAGATGCACGAGCTCGGCATCGAAATGGTGCACTGTGATTGCAGTCTGCCTTAGAATGGGTTCACCCACTAACGCTATGGGTAATAGAGTTGGGGTTTCTTTTGGCATTAAATGTTTAAACATCGCATTCCCTGGATATTTTGCAGTAACTGTTTTTTAATCAAAGTTAACATCTAAAGCGTCAGTGTTAATAATGTGGTGGTGGCGTTTCTTCAGCCTGAGTCGCCATATTACTCGGTTCCATGTCCTGCAACTTACCAATTAACATGTGAATTTGGTGTTGCTGGTGAGCCACCAGTCGATTTAATTTGATGACCTCTTGGTTTAATTCTTCGACTGTGAGCTCTTGAAAAGCCAATTTGGTTTCTAGATCTTCAATCTGTACTTGTACGCCTTGCATGGCTAACCTCTATTTCTGCCAAGTTTCAACTAAGCCTTGGCTACTGATACTAACGACTTTATTGGTATCTCGAATTGCCACAGAGTATACAACGGCTCCTCGATTTTGGCTGTTTTTAGTGAGTGCAACCTGCCATTTTTCAATTTGTTTACCCGAGTCACGTTGCCAGAGTATAACTTCCCGCGCTGGCGTACCTGTTAATAGCTGGCTGTCTTGTTTGATAAACCTCACCGCTGAAAAGTTCATTTGGCGACGGGTAATATCCAGCTTATTTAACAGCTTACCGCTTGTGTTATCCCAGATTTTTGCTTCATCTGTGCTGCCATTGGTAAAACTTAAACTACCACTGTCGTTGAGTGCCACTTTGGTTATACGGCTGCCGAGTGTCCACGTATGAAGCGGTTGGCCAGTTTGTGCCTGCCAGAGAATCGCCTGCATATCATTTGACCCCGTTAATGCTAATCGGCCATCAGCAGAGAGGGCAACACTATTGACGCGCTCTTTGTGTCCAAGAAATTTGATTAAGGCAGATTTTTCGGCATTAAGCGACATGACTGAACCATCATTTAAACCAATAAGTAGTGCGCCATTATCGGCTACCGCGACACTTTCACCGGATGAAGGTAAGGACCACCAGCCCAAAGGCTTACCGTCGGCTATTTTCCACATAGCAACTGAATCTCGGCTTAACGATGCGGCAAATATCCCGTTGGGAGAAATCGCCGTACCTGTGACGCCAGTATTAATATCACCATGTATCCATTGGTATTTGAGGGTATGGGTGCTGAGATCCCAGCATTGAACTCCACTACTTTGAGTGGCAACTAAGGCGAATTGCCCATTACTTGATAGGCTCGCGCTATAGCTGGGTTCTGTCGTGAGAACACTGATATCTTCTGCTTTGGGGTGGCAAGCGATTAGAAAAACTGTGCAAATTACCAGCAGTAGATTTTTCTTCATGAACTTGCTCCCTAAGTTGTTGTCTTTAGACTTGATCAAGTGACATTAATCACTGTTAACCCATAAAGAATCTAGTTGGTATAACCGAGATAACTAGTATAAAGTTGTCACGCTTAGGTTATTGTAACCGCTTGAGGATGCTGAGGAAGCTTTAATGAAATCGATTTATAAATTATCGTTAGTTGCATTGGCTATTATTGGCCTATCTGCTTGTAATCAAGAAGAAAAAGCAGCTACGAGTACAAATGTTGAATTAACGACTGAAGCTCAAAAAGAAGCTTACAGTGTAGGCGCTTCAATCGGTCGTTATATGTCTGGCCATATCAAAGAGCAAGAAGAATTAGGCCTGCCAGTTGATCGCACTCTGATCGTCACTGGTTTCACTAATGGTCTGAATGACCAATTAAGTTTAACCGAAGAAGAAATGCAAACCATTCTTCAAGGTCTAGATAAAAAGTTAAACGATAAACGTCAGGAACAAGCAACAGCGATTTCTGCGAAAAATATCGAAGATGGTAAAAAATTCCTTGAAGAAAACAAGGTTAAGCCTGGTGTAGTGACAACTGAGTCTGGCTTACAATATGAAGTATTAACTCCAGGCACGGGTGAAAAGCCTGCCGCAGAAGACACTGTAGAAGTGGATTATGTCGGTACTTTACTTGACGGTACTGAGTTTGATAGTTCTTATAAACGCGGCGAAGCGGCTAAGTTCCCTTTGAATCGCGTTATTCCTGGTTGGACTGAAGGCGTGCAATTAATGCCTGTTGGCGCTAAGTTCAAGTTTGTGATCCCATCGGAATTAGCCTATGGCGTACGTGATACTGGTACTATTCCACCAAACTCTACGTTGATTTTCGAAGTTGAGTTGAAATCAATCGAGAAAGCTTCTGCGGCGCCAGTAGCTGAACCTGCTAAAAAGTAATTGATTAGCTGCGACGTGTAATACGCCGCAATTGAAAATACCGCTCCTAAATGAGCGGTATTTTTTTGTCTGTAAAATTCACATTATTGTTTTAATATTGAGCTCACTATCTTACAGCCGTTGGTTCTCAGACTGGCTCTATGTTTCATTTTTATACCCATTATCAACATTAATCTGCTGCAATAACCAAGGGTACCCATCATCAACTTTAGAAGTTTGATTGTTATGTTTATTTCAAAATAATGAATGCTAAATTAAGTTTTAATTATATCCATTACCTTTTAAGGACCCGTGTTCCTTATATTTTATTAGGTATTTCATACCGAATAATATCATCAAAATATCACATATAAAATATTGATTGTTATTTGAGCAGGACACTAAATACTTTGAGCTTATGTGTATTGATCTTACTGTTTGTTTTTACATGGCTAATACTTTTGATTTACCATCCTGTTCTGTCAGGTGAACAGTGAAGTGTCTATAATTAGTTACTCATCAATGTGTTACATTGGCAATGTGCGATCTTGCCCTCTTTTTTTACGCATTCAACTCTGAAATAATCGGCTCGCACGTTAATAGAAGTTAGCGGCAATATTATAATAATGGGGTTGATGATATGGATAATGTTAATAAATTAACGGCTATTTCTTTAGCTGTAGCAGCGGCTTTGCCTATGATGGCAAGCGCAGATGTGATGATCACCGAATATGTTGAAGGTAGCTCAAATAATAAAGCGATTGAACTGTATAACAGCGGCGATACGGCAATTGATCTCGCGGGTTATAAACTGGTTCGTTATAAAGATGGTGCTACTGTTGCGTCGGATATGGTGGCTTTAGGTGGTCAAACTATTGCGGCAAAATCGACAAAAGTTATTTTAAATACTAGCGGTACTATTACTGTTGCTCAAGGGGTTGATAGTTACTCTGGTAGTTTAAGTTTTAATGGCGGTGATGCGGTTGCCTTAATGAAAGATGATGCCGTCATCGATATTATTGGTGATGTGCCGACGCCAACGGGTTGGGGATTAGACGTTACCTTAAAACGTAAATTAGATGCGTTAGTGGCGAATACAGTATTTAATGCCGCCCAGTGGGAACAATTACCTAAAGATACCTTCTCTGGTTTAGGTTCTCTAGAAACGCCTGCTGAGCCAGAAGTGCCGCTCTTTAGCTGTACTGGCGCTAAAATTGTGCCTATTTATCAAGTACAAGGGGCGGGCGAGTCGAGCCCATTTGTACCAGCAGGGGCATTCGAATCTGAAGCCGAAGTGACTGTGCGTGGCGTAGTGACTGCCCGTGGTGAAAGCTTGTTTAAAGGTTTTTACTTACAAGAAGTTAAGGGTGATAACTCACCGTATACCTCTGATGGTGTATTTGTATTCTTAGGTGAAGCTGCACCTGAAGCGATTCAACCAGGGGTTGAAGTGTGTGTGCAGGGTAAAGTGAAAGAATACTTTGGCCTAACTCAAATCGATATTAAAGCCGATAAGAAATTTGATGTTGGCGCTAAGGGTGAAGTCCCTGTTGCCGCACCTTTCTATGTGGCCGATGGCGAAACCTTAGCGCAAGCATTAGAGCGCTATGAAGGCATGAATGTGGCCTTAGATGCGGGCAGCGATCTTAAAATCAGCCGCACCTTCAGCTTCGACTATGCGGGTAGTCGCAATAACATGCTAGTGTCATATCAAGCACCTTTGATGAAGCCGACACAGCTGTATCCAGCGCTTTCTGCTGAAGCAACGGCATTAGTTAAATCTAACCGCGAGAACCAACTCTTTATCGAATCCGATTACAAGCCTGCCAATGGTGTTATTCCATACTTCCCTGATTTCAATGTGGAAACGGGTTACATCCGTGTTGGCGACCAACTGACTAACCTGCAAGGTGTGATTGGTTATAGCTACGGCGCTTATCGTTTAGTGGCGACTAATACTATTGCAGCGGGTGATTTTATCCGTGGTGACGATAGAACCGAAGCCCCAAGTGTTGCAACTAAGGGGGATCTGCGCGTGGCTAGCTTTAACGTGCTGAACTTCTTTAACGATGTTGATGGTGGCGATACCAACCCATCAGGCAGTAACCGTGGCGCTCTAACGCTGGAAGAAATGGTGCTACAACGCACTAAAATCGTTAGCGCTATTACCGCCATGAACGCCGATATCGTCGGTTTGATGGAAATTGCTAACAACGGTTTTGGTGAGAAGAGTGCGATTAAGGATTTAGTCGATGCACTAAATGACAAGCAGACGCCTGAAAACGCCTATAGCTTTGTTGAAATTACCGATGCTGATAAGTATGACGGCAAGTACTTTGGCACAGATGCGATCACTGTCGGCATGTTATACCGTGGTGGTAAAGTGACTTTAGCGGGGGCCGCACAAGTTATCGGTACTCCAGAACAGCACGCCAGTGCTGGCAGCGTGACTCGTACTAAAGATGGCAAAACTGAGGCTAACCCTGGCAATGATGCTTATCAACGTCACAGCTTAGCGCAAACCTTTAAAATCCATGATGAGTCTCTGACCGTAGTCGTTAACCATTTGAAATCTAAAGGCTCAGGCTGTTTAGAAGATTGGGCTAACTTCGAAGAGTCAGTTGATCCTGCCGATCAACAGGGCAAGTGTAATGCTTTCCGCGTATCTGCAGCCAAAGTCTTGGGTGAAACGCTAAAAGATGTGAAAGGCGACTTACTGATCATCGGTGATATGAATGCCTATGGTATGGAGGATCCTATCCGTGTACTAACCGACTTCGATGCGAGCAAGTCAGAGCGTGACATCCTGACCGCTTCGTGGACGACGCTCGACGGCAAAGTGTTTGAACGCCAAGGCAGCAAGATTGAAAAAGGTTATGGCTTTATCAACTTGAACACGAAAGCCCACGGTGCAAGCACTTTCTCTTATAGCTATAACGGCGAGTTAGGTAACTTAGATCATGCTTTAGCCAATGCTAGCTTAGCCAAACGTTTAGTGGATATTGAAGATTGGCACATCAACTCAGTGGAATCTAATCTGTTTGAATACGTTAAGAAGTTCTCTGGTGATCTGGCTAAGTCTGAAAATGCTTTTTCTGCATCGGATCATGATCCTGTGATTGTTGCTTTAAGTTATCCTGCGCCAGTAGTGCCGCCAAAACCTGAGCCAAAGCCTAAAGATGATGGCGGTGCTTTAGGTTATTTAGGTTTAGCACTGATGTCCTTGTTTGGTTTGCAGCGTCGTCGCCGTTAACCTGTATATGGGGTTAACTCACAAGTGCAATTTGTGAGCTAGACTGAAACAAAGGGATGGTTAACCATCCCTTTTTTATCTCTTTTTTTCAGTTTTTATTAGGAGTGAGTATGGATACCACCTCAAATCCGCTGAAAACCATGAATATCAAGGCGCCACTGTGGTTTTACTTTGTCGCAACGCTCAGTTTGTTGTGGAATATCATGGGGCTGATGGCTTTTGTGATGCAAATGACTATGACGCCAGATGCACTCGCACAGATGAGCCCAGATCAAATTAAACTCTATGAAACGACGCCAATTTGGGTTGATGCTGTGTTTGGCTTTGCCGTGGTTTCAGGGGTTCTAGGATGCCTATTATTGTTATTCAGAAAATTAATTGCTTATAAAGTGTTGGTCGCCTCGCTTATCGCTATTTTGTTGCAAATGACCTATGTATTTTGCATTCAGCAAGCGGCTGTGATGCTAGGAGCTGACGCGTTAATTATGCCAAGTGTAGTCGTGGTGTGGGGATTATTTCTTGTCTGGTTTAGTCAGCTAAGTACCGTTAAATCTTGGTTAGTTTGAGCCTTATTTTTGCTGATATTGATGTGACCAGCTGAGAGTAAACTAGTTGAACTTCATCCACTTCACAGTAAACTGCTGATTGGTTTTATTGACTAGGAAGTTGCAATGAGTATTTGGTTTAGAGCTGTAACGTTAGAGGATTGCGCGCGTTTAGACGCCGGTATGGGTGGCAAAGGCACCTTGATGCAGACTTTAGGAATTGAGATCAGTGAGATTGGCGACGATTACATGAAGGCCACTATGCCAGCCAGTCCGGCGGTGCATAACCCTTTGGGCATAGTGCATGGTGGCGCGAATGTCGCGCTTGCTGAAACCGTTGCTAGCTATGCGGCAAATTTCGCGGTGGATTTTGAGCAGTACTATTGTGTCGGTCAAGAAATTAACGCTAACCACTTACGGGCTTCCCGTAATGGGGTATTAACCGCCACGGCTAAGCCTATCCACTTAGGGAAGCGCAGCTCTGTATGGGAGATTTTAATCCACAACAGTGCGGGTGAACTGACTTGTATTTCACGGATGACGGCGGCTGTCGTTAAACGCTAAATGCTAAATGCAATGAGCCAGCTTATTACCTGTGGTGTGAATGGCGTATCAATCGTTTGATTTAAATAATATATAGATAAGGATTGGATATGGATAACGCTACAATTTGGGAATGGGTTGGTTATTTAGCTTCAGTGGTCGTTGCAATATCACTGATGATGTCAAACATTAAGAAACTGCGCTGGTGGAATCTCATTGGTGCGGCTTTATTTGTGGCCTACGGTGTGGCAATTGGGGCTTATCCTGTTGCCTTAGTTAACTTTTTTATCGTGCTGATTGACACTTATTATTTGGTTAAGCTTTATCGTGAAGCCGACTTATCCAGCAGTTAATGGCAGTGTATCAGCTTAACTCCGCTTTCTCGCACCGCACTTCGCTCCATTGTCCTGAGCAGCTATTTGGTTTTTCAACAGCATCTTAAGTGATGTGAGCGGACCATTGGCTGTGAGTCCGTGTAATTCATTAACTGTCTTGCCAAACTCATTCTTAATCTTTTTTTTAGATTATATAAATCTAGTTTAATCGTTTTATTCTCAAGTGGTAATTCTCTATTCTTGCTCTATCGACAACACGTCGCCAGCCAAGGAGATAAACCATGGCCACCATTTACGATTTAATTGAAACCTGGTTAACCAGCAATCAAGACTAAGGAGCAGGGCATGAGTCAACAACATCAAACAAGTCAGTACTTAACGAGCCAAAACGGCGCCCCAGTGGCCGACGATCAAAACTCACTGTCGGCGGGTGAACGTGGTCCTCTGCTATTACAAGATTGGCATTTAATTGAAAAATTAGCCCATTTCAACCGTGAGCGTATTCCTGAGCGTATCGTGCATGCTAAAGGTACTGGGGTTTATGGCACATTTTCGCTGACTAAAGATTTAAGCGATTACACCATTGCTGACCATTTCAATGGTGTTGGTAAGCAAACCGAAACCTTTATTCGTTTCTCAACCGTAGGTGGAGAAATGGGTTCTGCCGATGCAGAGCGCGATCCACGTGGCTTTGGTTTACGTTTTTATACTGCCCGTGGTAATCACGATATTGTGGGTAACAATACGCCGACCTTTTTCTTGCGAGATGGAATTAAGTTTCCAGACTTTATCCATACGCAAAAGCGTAATCCTAAGACAAACTTAAAAGATCCGCAGGCTATGTGGGACTTTTGGTCATTGAATCCTGAAGCTATGCATCAAGTGACCATTTTGATGTCGGATCGTGGTATTCCGGCGAACTACCGTCAAATGCACGGTTATGGTTCACACACTTTCTCGCTGTGGAATGCCAAGGGCGAGCGTTTCTGGGTGAAGTTCCATTTTAAATCGCAGCAAGGTGTGGTCAACTTAACCAATGAACAGGCTGATAAATTAAAAGGGATTGATCCCGATTCATCGCAGCGCGATATGGTGGTTGCTATTACTGATGGTAACTTCCCGCGTTGGACGGTTAATGTGCAGATTATGCCTGAGGCGGATGCCAATACTTACCATATCAATCCATTTGATTTAACTAAGGTTTGGCCGCATAGCGACTATCCATTACTTGAGATTGGTGTATTAGAACTGAATCGTCTGCCACAAAACTACTTTGCTGAAGTTGAGCAAGTGGCATTAGCACCTAGTAATTTGGTCCCAGGCGTCGGGGCTTCACCAGACAAGATGTTACAAGCGCGTTTATTTGCCTACGCCGATGCGCAGCGTTACCGCATTGGTGCTAACTACAACCAATTGCCAGTAAACTGCCCGCATGCCGCTAAGGCAAATCACCATCAACGTGCAGGTGCGATGGCGGGCACACAATGTCCTTATCATGGCAGTCAAACCGGTGCTGATGCTTCGGCAAACTATGGCCCGAACAGCACTGCTGATGCCTTGGTTGAGCCAGTAAACTTTAGCGAACCACCATTGCGTTTAGAAGGTGAAGCGGCGCGTTACAGTCGTTATAACCAAGACGATTATACCCAAGCGGGTAATTTGTATCGCATCTTCTCTGAAGCTGAGAAAGCGCGCCTAGTGGCAACAATTTCGGGTTCATTAAGTCAAGCGAGTTTAGATGTGCAGCAACGTATGGTGTCGCATTTTACTCAAGCCGATGCGGATTACGGACAACGTATTAAACTGGCATTAGGTCTTTAAACTGTTGCTGTTGCGAATGTTTGAATAAATAACCTGAGATCGGTTTAACAAGCCATAACTGTAATAGCATTAAACTCTGCGTTAGTGAGGTTCAGTTGTGGCTTAT
>NZ_JADWMP020000002.1:0-287921 GCF_015767295.1 Shewanella sp. DW31 | reverse complement strand
GGGTTTCTCTTGGTCGAAAGATCCGATCACTTGGAGGGCTATTAGTTCAACATTTCTTATCCCGAGTTCAGGTTAACTAAATCGAATAAAAGTAAAGGGACGCATTGGCGTCCCTTTGTTATGTTTAAACGGCTTAAATACTAAAGCTTAGGCTTAGCTTGCCGCTTTCATGCTTGCCAATACGCGATCTGCCGCTTCTAAGGTTAAGCGCATCTCTTCTTCGCCATGAGCCATTGACAGGAAGCCAGCTTCATAGGCACTTGGCGCTAAGTAAACACCTTCATCTAGCATGCCGTGATAGAAAATACGGAACTGTTCGATATTACATTGGGTCACTTGATCGAAACGAGTGATCTCGAGTTGTTCCGTGAAGAAGAAACCGAACATGCCACCAACATAGTTGATCGCCATTGGAATACCGTGCTTATCCGCAGCCGCTTTAAAGCCTTCTGCAATACGTTTGGTTTTCGCGCTCAGTGCTTCGTACAGACCTTCTTCACACAGGGCTTCCATTTGTGCCAGACCCGCTGACATCGCAATGGGGTTACCCGATAACGTACCCGCTTGGTAAACCGGACCCGTAGGGGCGATAAATTGCATCACATCTTTACGGCCACCGAAAGCCCCCACTGGCATGCCGCCACCAATCACTTTACCAAGTGTGGTTAAGTCTGGTGTGACGCCGTAGTAACCTTGAGCACCACTTAGTGATACGCGAAAACCTGTCATCACTTCATCGATAATCAACAGCGCGCCAAACTCATCACACATATCACGCAGGCCTTGAAGGAAACCTGGGACAGGTGGAATGCAGTTCATGTTGCCAGCAACGGGCTCGATGATGATGCAAGAAATCTCAGTTGGATACTGTTCGAACAGGGTTCTAACTGAATCTAAATCGTTATACACAGCGGTTAAGGTGTGCTTGGCAAAATCTTCAGGAATACCGGGTGAGCTAGGTTGACCTAACGTTAACGCGCCAGAACCGGCTTTCACTAACAGGCAATCTGCGTGGCCGTGGTAGCAGCCTTCAAATTTTAAGATCTTGTCACGATTGGTAAAACCGCGTGCTAAACGGATAGCACTCATAGTGGCTTCTGTACCTGAACTCACCATGCGTACTTGCTCGATAGAAGGCACCATAGAGATGACTTTTTCGGCCATTTGCACTTCAAGCTCAGTTGGCGCACCAAAAGATAAGCCATTTTCTACCGCTGCTAATACAGCTGCACGGATTTTAGGATGGTTGTGGCCGAGGATCATCGGGCCCCAAGAACCGACATAGTCGATATAAGCTTTACCATCGGCATCGTAAATATAAGCGCCGTTAGCTTTTTCAATAAACAGGGGCGAACCGCCTACACCATTAAATGCACGAACCGGAGAGTTAACGCCGCCGGGGATGGTTTTTTTAGCCTGTTCAAATAGCGCTTCGGAACGGGTCATGTTTAGTCCTTAAAGTCTGTAGCCAATTAGCGATCGGCTTTACGTGAATACCAATTAACCGGACACTCATATTTTTCGAGTTGATTATCAACGCCGAGTGTCAATGCAAACAAAGCCATGCGAATTAACAGCCCATTATCCGCCTGTCTGAAGATAGCAAGATTGGGATGGCTATTTAAATCATTATCTAACTCATTGGCTTGCGCCCGTGAATCCCTTGGAAGCGGGTGCATAATGACTGTGTTAGATTTGCAATGCTGAGTGTAAATACTGCGATTTAAGCGGAACTTGCCGCGATACTTATTTGCTTCTTCCTGTGAAGGGAAGCGTTCTTCTTGAATGCGAGTGAGATACAAAATATCTGCTTTATCTAAATGGCCTTCAAGTTGGTCGGTTATTTTGATGCTATGGCCAGCATTTTCAATGTCGGAGATCACATAATCAGGCATAGCTAATTCAGCAGGTGAAATCAGTGTGAAACTGATGTTCTTATACATGCAGAGTAAGCGCGACAGTGAATGCACAGTACGGCCAAATTTTAAGTCGCCGACCATAGCGATGTGCATGCCATCGATACCGCGGCCAGCACACTTGAGTTCTTTTTGGATAGTATATAAGTCGAGCAAGGCTTGGGTCGGATGCTCGTTCGAACCATCGCCGCCGTTGATCACTGGGACGCGGCTGCCTTCAGCAAACTCTTTGACCGAGTAAGAGTCTGGATGGCGCATGGCAATGACATCAGAATAGGTGGATAACACCCGCGCCGTATCGTACAGGGATTCACCTTTAGATAAAGACGATGAAGCCATGCCTGTGGTTTCACGTACATGGCCGCCGAGCAAGTTAAAGGCACAACCAAAACTCACGCGGGTACGGGTACTAGGTTCGAAAAACAGGTTACCTAAAATGGCTCCATCGAGCACATTATTGCGCTTCTCTCGAAGTGCATAGGGCATCATGCGGCTAGCGACATTAAAAATAGTTTGGATTGAGTCAAGATCTAACTGGTTTACGGAGAGGATATGGGATCCTTCGAACTGATTCATCAGCCTGTTTTCCAATTTGCTAGGGGGCATTTTAAGCTGCATTATCGCGCTTATCTGCCCTGATGTTATGTAGGGTGGCTGAGGCGCGATTGTAGCAGAAGCACTGGGGCAACGAAATAGCCACATTACCACTGTGTTAGATTTTTGCGATGAAGCCCAAAGCTTTTAATCTGCCGCCTCAGGTTTTGAAGCGATATTAGGCTTGGCCTGAACGAATCTCCTGTTGTAGGTTCGACCAACTGATCACTCCAACCACATTGTCTGGTGTATCTTGATAGATAAACACCTCACCGCAGCGTTTGGGTGACAATAGTGAATAGACTTCATTGAGGGTGGTGCTGTCGCTTAGCCCTTGCATGGGATGGCGTGATAGCGTGGTACTGTCATCATAGGATTGCATTTCAAGACTAAGCATTTCGATAATGCCATCGGCATTGCGGACTAGCACAGGGCGACCTTCGGCGCGTTTTAGCACTTCGAGTAACAATTCATCGTTGTTATTGACGATAACAAAGCGTTTATCCATTAAGGCTCGCACGCCTTTTTTCTGCAGTGCTAAATTCACGGGGGCGACCTTATAACCTAGTCCCATAATTTCTAATTGCTTAAAGAAAATGGAGTCGGTCTTAAAACCCTGATAAGCAATTAAAAAAGCCGGAATTGTTACAAACATTGCCGGTAAAATAATGCTGGCGTCATTAGTCATTTCTAACAGGGCGACTAAGGCGGCCAGCGGCGCGCTTAAACACACGCCCATCATGGCTGTCATGCCGATCACAGTGTAAAGCCCTACATAAGGGGCGATGGACGGGAATAAGATAGCGCTGATCAGCGCCAAAATCGCCCCTAGCAGCGCGCCGATACCATAAAGTGGACCAATTAAACCGCCGGGAATACCTAAGCCAATCGCCGCAATAGTGGCAATGATTTTGGCAAATAATAGGGCGATTAACAGCAATAGGCTTGGATGTTGGCTAATGGCTTCGCCAATAGCGAGATCGCCTGTGCCAAGGGCTTGTGGCAATACTAGACCTATTAAGGTAGTGACGCTGCCCGCCAGTAATAGTCGGTAAATGAGTGGCCAGTTTTGACCCGTCGCGGTGACTTTTAAGAGTGAGTAATTAAACAGCGCCGCGGCGCAGCCCAATACCACGCCGCCGATGGCGAGAATAGGGTAATGGTCTAAGGGAATATGGATCACTTGAATACGGTCAAATTCGTGCACATTACCAAACACCAGTTGGCTTGAAACTGCGCCACAAATTGCTGATAGCATAATCGGGAAAAAGTAATGGATTTTATATTCACGTACTATCACTTCGAGTACAAAAATCACCGCCGCCAAGGGCGCGTTAAACGTTGCGGCAATCCCTGCTGCAATGCCACTGGCACACATGATGCGTACGCTATTATCGGGAAGATTGAATTTTTCAGCGAGAAAACTTGCACTGACAGCACCCAGATGAATGGCAGGACCTTCACGGCCGACTGAGAAATTTGTACCTAGGGCAAAGAGTGCTTGAAAAAATTGCCCAGCGGCGGATTGTAGGGGGATTTTACCATAATGCAGTTTAACTCTATGTAACACATAGGCTATTCCCATACGTTTGTAGCGTTTGGAGCCCAACTTCGCCACTATCCAAATTAATATTGCGCCTAAAAGGGGTAACAGGGCTCGCCAGTCGGCGACGTTCCCCGTAAAATCCAGCGCCTGTATTTGGGTGTAATGATTAGCCCAAACGAGCAAGAGTCGAAACAGTAAGATCACACAGGATGCAAAAATAGCAAATAACAGTGCCAGTATGCACAGCTGTGCACTGATGCGGGCTTGAGATAAATGGTCACGTAGCTCATTGGTTAAATACTTTTTGGCTGTGACTATGGCATGTTGGATAGCGACTTTATTTATCGTTAATTGCACTACATTGGCCTGAGTTGTATTGTATCGAACTCGTTCTTGAGTTGATTGTATTTTATATAAGGGGCTGTTACCTAATGCCAAATTATCATCGTTGGCTAGATCGGCTGCAAGTGATGGATCTCAAGTATCGTCCATCTTCAGTATATTTATCGCTTTTAGTGTTAGTTTCTATTCTTTTTGGGGCTTGGATAAGTTTTCTGCTATTAAGCAGCGATGAGCCTGTTGTTAAGCATATCAGCAGCAAGACTCAACGCTTGACCGCTGAGTTAGAGGCACAGACCCAACTACTTGCAACCCGAAATTTAGAGCTGTCCGTCGAGCGAGAGGCTAATACCCAAATGCAAGAAATGTTTGGCCAGCAAATGAAAAAGCAAAAAGAATTGGAACATGAGCTGGCATTTTACCGCAGCATTATGACACCGGATGATAATGCTGAAGGTGTCGCTATTCACGGACTTGAAATGACGCTGGGCGCTTTGGCCAATGAATACCATCTCAAGTTGGTGTTGACTCAGTTGCAAAAGCGTAAGCAAGCTATTCAAGGCCGAACAGAATTGACGCTCATTGGTGTGCAAGATGGCAAATCTGTTAGCTTGAGTGTGAACAAACTCACGGGTTCTAAGTTGGAATTTGATTTTCGTTATTTTCAAGTCATAGATACCAAGGTCACTGTTCCTGCTGGCTTTAATTTACAACACGTGAAAGTCAAAGTGCTGGTGCCTTCGAGCCGCTGGACTAAGAATTCGCAGACCGAACATGTCTATAGTGCCCCTGAGTTATTACAGGGTAAAAAAGAACCACGGGTAATACTTGAACAAAACAGTCAGGTAAAGGATAATTTGCCCCAGAAAACTGATGTTAAGAGGTAGTAATGACTGATCAAGCTGATACAGCAATGCCAATCCAATTTACCGATGCGGCAGCCGCTAAGGTGAAAGGTTTGCTGGAAGAAGAGCAAAATCCTGCACTTAAGCTACGAGTCTATGTGACTGGTGGTGGTTGTTCTGGATTTCAGTACGGCTTTACCTTTGATGAAAAGGTCAATGACGGCGATTTTACGATAGAAAAACAAGGTGTTCTCTTGGTTGTCGATCCTATGAGCCTACAATATTTAGTCGGTGGTGAAGTGGATTACACTTCAGGACTGGAAGGTTCTCGCTTCTTCGTGAAAAACCCTAACGCAACCACAACTTGTGGCTGTGGTGCCAGTTTCTCTGTGTAAAAAAGTTTTTCTGTTTAATGATGACTAACTTTGCATCTTTTTAGGCGTAGAGTGAGATCAAAAAAGCCGTCGCAATGACGGCTTTTTGTTGGGCTAAATTTATTTTCTACAAGAGCTTAGCTCATGATGTTCAGGTTAAGCTTAGGTTTAAACCATGCCTTTACCTTTTTATCAAAGGCTATCCAAACTTGCAGTAATGACAAGACGATCAAAGCGATAAAAATCACATAGTCAGGCAGTTTTCCCTGCCATTCACCTAAGTAAACTGTTGTTGGACCTACCACTAAGTTGCCCGGATCGTACATGATCACTGGCAGCATGCTAATCAATCCAAGCTGCACGACTGTGTAGCCGCGCAGCATGATAAGCCCTGCTTTTTGCCGACCGATAATGGCAATCACCATCAGGAGGGTTAGCAGACAAAATAACACCCCTTGTTTAGCGATTAAGCCACTCACTGACGCAACAACATACACTAGCAATAAGGCAATGAGTCGTTTCGGAAAGTGTTGACTCAGTGCTGTACTTGCCTCTGGTGTCGGTATCGCCGATTTTTGCTCGCTCATAGGCATTCTCGTTTAGCGATAGCGATTAGTGGCTTTGCTTAGGCGCTAATCTTTGATCTAACTCATAAGGCGGGATTACCACACCTAAATCATCTAATACTGGGAATACGGCGACAAAGAGGTCGTCATCTTCCATGCCTGGCACCCATCTTTCGTGAAATTCGTCGAGTGGAATCGCTAACGTTTGGCAATCACTCCATTCATCCACAGCCCAAGAATCAGCGGCTTCTTCGGTTGGCCACATTGGGATGCAATCTTCTTCTTCTGTGGTTAACATCACGCAACCGTCTTGATCTTGTAATGTCCAAAGTATTTTGTGTTCTTTAACTTGTTCAACGAGGTAATCGTAACGGGCTTCTGGCGTCATTGCTGCTGTCTCAGCGAGGTTTTTAACAGTCTTGCTCATGAAAAATATCTCTTTTGCTTGGATAGGGCGAAGCCTGTTGTGTCTCTAATGTAAAAACCTAGGGCACAGCAAAATTCGCCAGTTGGCTAAATGGTAACATTAGAGCGGGATTAGAAAAAGAACAACAGCGCCAAGAGAGCGCTGTTGTGTTAGATCTTCGGCTCTTATTCTGCCGCGTGGAAGTAGCGATAGATAAAGCCCGCCAAAATGGCACCGGCAATCGGTGCTACCCAGAACAACCAGAGTTGTGATACCGCCCAGTCACCGACAAACAGTGCAGGGCCTGTGCTACGCGCTGGGTTCACCGAAGTATTGGACACAGGAATACTAATAAGGTGAATTAAGGTTAAACCTAACCCTATGGCAATTGGGGCAAATCCCTTAGGCGCTCGCTCATCGGTGGCACCTAAAATAATAATCAAGAAGAACAGTGTCATAACTATTTCACAAATCATCACCGACAGCATGCTATAGCCACCTGGTGAGTGCTCACCAAAACCGTTAGAGGCAAATCCGCTCGCGAGTGAAAATCCCTCTTGTCCTGAAGCTATGAGATACAAGATGCCTGCGCCCACAATCCCACCCGCGACTTGGGCTACGATATAGGGCAATAATTCTGCTGCCGGAAAACGTCCCCCAGCCCAAAGGCCGAATGACACTGCAGGGTTGAGATGACAACCTGAAATATGGCCAATCGCAAAGGCCATGGTTAATACGGTTAATCCAAAAGCTAAAGCGACGCCGAGTAAGCCTATGCCTACTTCTGGAAATGCGGCGGCAAGTACAGCACTACCACACCCACCAAGGACTAACCACAAGGTGCCGAGAAATTCTGCCGCCATTTTTTGTGACATGTTCATTGTTTGATTTCCTATTCTTTTAAAGACGCTTGTTTGTTAATCAGTGCGTCTTTATTCCTAATTTACCTGCCTATTAACGGATCTTGTCTGAGTGAGCAAAATCGCGCTGTAGACACGAGTTCCCTTAAAACCAGTTTCTTATTGGACGCCTATGAGGCTATTCCTAAGTGTTTGAGCTGTTTAGAGCAATATCCTGTATCCATTTTTACTATAGTGAGACTTGATTAAGCTTCAGTGACGAAACTTTTTTACTCATGCTTCTGTCACTAAATGCTTCAGTAATTAAGAATAGATGGCTTTAAAATAGCTGCTGATTTTCTTGATAAATTTAGGCAGGAAGAGGGGAAAAGATTAGTTTGTCTTTTAAAGACAACAAGAGCTTCATGTAGAAGCTCTTGTTTAGGTTATCGCTTTAGTATTTTGCGAAGGCTAATTACTTAGCGCTAAATCGTCCGCCGAGTACGGCTTCGCGGGAGGCGCCTGTTACTGCTGGGAGATTAGCGGGTAAACCTAAGTGATTGCGCATGGCGAGCCAGGCAAAGGCGATGCCTTCTGCCCACTTAGGATCTACGCCAAGGGCCGAGGTAGTATCCAGCTTATAACCTGGTAATAAGGCTGCAAGACGCTGCATCAGTTGACCATTAAATGCACCGCCGCCACAGACGAATAATTCCCCTTCATTGGATAGTTTTATAATGTCTTGGGCTATGCTGTGGCAGGTTAAATCCAATAAAGTTGATTGAATATCTTCTTCATCTAAATGATTAAAGGGCGATAATTGCTGCTCTAACCAAGCTTGGTTAAACAGTTCGCGACCGGTGCTTTTAGGGTAAGCAAGGGAGAAATACGGATGCGAAAGCAGCTGAGTTAATAAGCTTTGATCAGTTTTTCCGGATGCAGCCCATTCGCCATTTTTATCGAAGGGCTCACTTTTAACCTGTTGCATCCAGGCATCAATTAAGGTGTTGCCTGGTCCTGTATCAAAGCCTAAGACTTCTTCACTATTGCCCGGCAGATAGGTGATATTGGCAATACCACCAATATTGAGGATGACACGTTTTTTACCGACTTGGGCAAAGGTTTGCTGGTGGAATGCGGGTACTAAGGGCGCGCCTTGGCCACCAAGGGCAATATCTTTGCGACGAAAATCGGCAATGACATCTATGCCTGTTTCGGTCGCAATAGTATTAGGATCGCCAATTTGTAAGGTAAAACCCACTTCGAGGTTTGGCATATGGCGCACGGTTTGACCATGGCTACCAATGGCGATGACATCTTCTTTCGCAATAGCACATTTAGCCATCAGATTATTGACTGCTAAAGCAAACAGCTGACCTACATTACGATCTAAACGGCCGAGGCGGTTAATTTCATCTGAGCTGGGTAAGCACAGGCGCTGTAGACCTTTGAGCAAATGGCTCGGAATAGCTTCGGTATGGCTGGCGATAAGCTGCGGCTGCGCGCCTGAAAAGTCGACCAATACTGCATCGACACCGTCCATGCTGGTGCCTGACATAAGTCCAATATAATAAGCGTTTTTCATTGGGAGGAATCCATCCGTCGTTATTGCATTGCCAATTGCGTTTGCTTGTTTTGCGAAAGTGTAGTCATCAATTGCTTGCTAAGTGCATCGAATTGATTTTTTTCTTTTCTCGCAATTGATTCGGATTTCGGTAGCGTAATCGTTCTCGGGTTGCGGTGTACGCCATTGACGATAAATTCGTAATGTAAATGAGCCCCAGTGACACGGCCTGTTTTACCTAAAGTACCAATAATTTGTCCTTGCTTAACGTTGGCGCCTTTGCTGACATTACGTTTTGTGAGGTGTAGATATTTGGTGGTATAGGTATCGTTATGTTTGATAAACACATAGTTACCGTTGAATTGATTATAACCAGACTCAATAACGCGTCCACTACCCGCAGCTTTAATGGGCGTGCCAATGGCTGCGACATAGTCTACACCGCGATGGGCTTTGACTTGGCCTGTCACTGGGTGCAAACGTCTTGGGTTAAAGTTGGAGCTGACATACTTAAAATCGACCGGTGAGCGCAGGAAGGCTTTACGCATGCTAGTGCCATTTTCGGAATAATAGTTACCGTCGGTATAGCGAATGGCAGTATAGCGCTCATCTTGGTTAACAAATTCTGCAGCTAAGATATTGCCATTACGCAAAAATTCACCATCGGCATATTCTTGCTCGTAAATAATGGCGAAGCTGTCGCCTTCGCGTAAGTCTAAGGCAAAGTCGATATCCCAGCCGAATACGGTCGATAATTGTAATATCTGGTTAGCAGACATGCCTGCATCCACAGCGGCATTCCAGAAATTGCTCTTAATTTTGGCACTGGTGAAATGGTTGCGGATTTCCACATCCTTTTCGGAGATTTTTTCGTTGTATTGCTCTTGGCTTTTAGTGATGACTAGCGTGGAAATAGCATCGACCCGATAACGTACTTCAGTCAAATTACCGTTTGCATCCTTTGAAATCACAATTTCTTCGCCCGGCATTATCTTAAGTAAGTTTTGCTTGGCTAAAGGCAACTGGGTGATTTCATAAACGTCTTTGCTGGTTAAGCCAGCGCGGTCAAATACCGCGGCTAAAGTATCACCATTTTTGACGTTAAAATGTTCGACATCTCTGTGGAGAGCGCTTTCGTGGGATCCTGCGGCTTGATTATTAGCTCCAGCTGCAGCGAGCGCATCGGGTGAGGATAACGGTTCAGCCGTTGTCGGAGCATTATCTGTTTGACCTTCTAGTAACTCAGGGCGTTCAGGCGAGCGAAAAGCTAAGGGCACATCATAACGGGTGTTGATTTGAGCTTGGTCATCAATGCTAGTGGTTTGTCTTGAAGCTTGCGCTTCTTCAGAAGGTAGAAGCATGGTTATCATTGTGATAACTGAAAGAATGCTAAGGAGAATTTGATGCTTTTTAGGCAACAATTTAAATAACGTTATAACCTTTCCCATTGACGCCGATACCAATAACCAGAGACTTAAATAATCCCGTTAGTGTACACACTTTCAATTGTGGTGGCTAACAAGTAACATAAGTCTCTTCATTTTATGATCATGGCCTTAGGAGTCCCTGCCGAGATGGCTGATTTAGACCAAGTATTAGCAGAAATTAGACGTGGTACCGATGAGATTTTACTCGAAGCGGATCTGCTGGAAAAACTCAAAGAAGGACGTCCACTCCGTATTAAGTTAGGCGCTGACCCTACCGCTCCGGATATCCATCTTGGACACACAGTAATCTTGAATAAATTAAGATTATTCCAAGAGTTAGGTCATGAAGTCATTTTTTTGATTGGTGACTTTACTGGTATGGTGGGGGACCCAAGTGGTAAAAATAGCACACGTCCGCCGCTCACCCGTGAACAAGTTTTAGCGAACGCAGAAACCTATAAAGAACAGGTTTACAAGATCCTCGATCCTGCTAAGACTCGTATCGAATTCAACTCAAGCTGGTTAGAGCCATTGGGCGCCGCTGGTATGATCCGTCTCGCGTCTAAGCAAACAGTGGCTCGTATGATGGAGCGTGATGACTTTAAGAAGCGTTATGCCTCGGGTCAGTCTATTGCGATTCATGAGTTTATGTATCCTTTACTGCAAGGTTATGACTCAGTTGCGCTGCAGGCCGATGTTGAGTTGGGTGGTACAGATCAAAAGTTCAACCTGTTAATGGGCCGTGAACTGCAAAAAGCCGAAGGCCAAAAGCCACAAGCTGTGATCATGATGCCGCTGCTCGAAGGTTTAGACGGCGTGAAGAAAATGTCTAAATCGGCGCATAACTATATTGGCGTGAGCGAACCTGCCAATGAAATGTTTGGCAAGCTGATGTCAATTTCGGACGACTTGATGTGGCGTTACTTTGAACTACTGTCATTCCGCCCACTGGCTGAAATTGAACAGTTTAAGCAAGATGTGGCGAATGGGTCTAACCCACGTGACACTAAAATCGCCTTAGCTAAGGAAATTATCACACGTTTCCACGATGCAGCGTCTGCCGAAAGTGCGCATCAAGCCTTTGTCGATCGTTCTAAGGGCATGATCCCCGATGATATCGAAGAAATTGAGTTAGCTGCGGGTGAAGGTATTGCGATTGCCAATCTGTTGAAAGACGCGGACTTAGTGTCATCGACTTCAGAAGCGATGCGGATGATCAAGCAAGGCGCGGTAAAGATGGACGGCGAAAAACTAGAAGATAGCCGTGTGACTTTGTTAGCGGGTACTGTTGCTGTATTCCAAGTCGGTAAACGTAAGTTTGCCAAAGTGACTTTGGTATAGTGACGTTGGTTTAGTTAGGTTTACGCTACAGTAAGTTTAAACGAACAAAAAGAGCGCCTTAGGGCGCTCTTTGTTTTTGAATCTTTTGACAATACAAGATTAAGGCGCTGTGCTGGCCTCATGCTCGGCGATATTACATCTGTCGGTGCCAAAGTGTTGCCCACCACTGCATTTCCATGCCAATTGGGCCGAACTTACCTGCCAAAGTTTAGCGTTTTGTTTCAGTGAGATAATCAACAGCATCTGTGGATGCTGCTTGGAAAGCTCGCTCACTTGATAGGTTAAAATGCCGTCTTTATTGGTTTGAGTTCGCACTAAGGTAAATTTGTTGCCTGCATATTGGCTGCTGATTTTATTGGGATCTTCCGACCAAGGCTGATGTTGTGCCTGAGCGGTACGTAGTTGTTGATTAAAATGGCTTACTGGCTGAACGGCGTAGGAAACGATAATGGGCTGTAAGGCCTGTGCTTTGGGGGCCAGTATTAAGCCATTAAGGGCGAGTAGGGCAATCAATCCAAAAAACTTCATACAAACCTCATTGAAACGAAACGGCTCAGTCAATTTTTCAAAGGTGAAATACGCAGTGGTATTGACTCATTGTTAGTTTCGACTCGTTTTTAGGGATCAAGTTTCAAAGACGGATAAATTTTGTGACTACTGCATCGCTAATTGGTCTGACATGGTCTGGTAATCGATTAGGTCGACATGTTCCGTTACTCTGCGATTGAGCATGTCGATCTTAAGGCTTGTCACACCTGGTATCGCAACATCGATGATTTTCCCCGGTTTGCCAAATTGTTCACCTGGACCTTTGAAATGGTAGTTACCTATCATCACCACTAAAGAGCCTGCGTTATACATATGTTCTATGTTGAAGTTGTACTCGAGCACGCCCTCGTGGGCACGCTCAAGGAAGTCGATGATGAAGCGGCCGCCGGTGTATTTGCGGTTGGCGGTTTTGTCGAAGAAGACGCTTTCGCGGTTATAGAATTTTCGCAGTGTCTTATAGTCGTGTTCAGTCAGCGCATTCATATATTTTACGGCTAACTGCTGTTCTTGTGGCATTTCACCTGAGTTGGCTTGCGCCGCTGCAGGATTGAGGGCTGGAACAAAAATGAGGCACAAAATAAAACACAATATTCGCAAACTATTCCCTCTTGGTCTTGAGATCAAAGGCCGGTAATGAAAGATGCCACTTGATGGCACTTAAGCGGATTAACAGGGCACTGGCCATCGCCAGAAACAGCGCCATTTTTTCGCCCATACCGTAGGCTAAGCTCACGGTATAGCCTATACCACCTATGATCGAAGCTGTGGCATAGACTTCTGTGCGTAAGACCATAGGAACTTGTCTACACAGTAAGTCTCGAATAATGCCTCCTCCCACGCCTGTGATCAAGCCCATTACGACGGCAATCATCCCACTCAAGCCCATATTGAGGGCCTTTTCAGCACCTATCACGGTAAAGAGGGCCAATCCAAAGGCATCTGCGACGGGTAAAATATACTCGGGTACCTTACGAGGGCGACGGACTAATAGCAAACAGACGAGCACGGTCGCGAGGATTACTATGATGTAATTCGGGTCGCGGATCCAGAACACTGGCGTTGCACCAATTAAGGCATCACGAATACTGCCACCACCGACAGCGGTAACCGAGGCGAGCACGATTACACCAAAGGGGTCCATTCTATGGCGTCCAGCGGCAAGTGCGCCGGATAATGCAAATACAGCGGTACCCCATAAATCAAAAAAGTAGATCCACTGGCTCATTTACTCATCTCTTTGATATGGATATTTAATGCGTCAACAGAGATGCGGATTTCAATCACAGATAAAATCAGTGAATAGAGCAAGAGCAGTAGGCTAGCGCCAAAAATCACTGAGCCGGTTTTATTAAAGCCGATATAGATAAAAATCATACACAATACACATAGGGCAAAGCTTGACACACCTGCTTCCTGCATTCGACGAATGATCGTAATACGCTGGCTCAGGTTCTTAATTTGATCTTTATGTACGGGTTTTTCACCATTGCTTAAATTTCGGATTAATGCGGCTAAGGCAAAAAAACGATTGGTATAAGCTAAGAGTAACAATGAGATAGCAGGAAATAACAACGCAGGTGTTGTTAATGAAACATGCATGTTTTCGAGCAAGATGGTCAGCCTTTAACTTCACGTTGAGATAATGCGGCATCATATCACAGGCTTTGTAACCAACGTAAACTTGCCCATAACAAGGGCAGTATAATGATAAAGCTAAACCAGATAGCACAGGCACGTGAGGTCAGCTTAATTGCAGGCGTGATGTCATCACTGGTTGGCTGCGGACCGTAGCACAATTTATCCACATTGATACGCACGCCAGCAAACTTCTGTGGTCCACCGAGCTCGATTCTCAAAATACTGGCCACGAGATTCACACTGAGAACATAACCTCGAATAGCGTGATGATTTTTAGGGGCTCTAAAAAGTTTTGCAAACGCCTTAGGCCCGCCTTGAATGGCGAGCGACAGGCTCCACAACCAAGCCGGAATCGCCAGCAAGATAATGGATACACCATTCACAGTACTGCAGAAATGTTGATACTTTGGTTGAATGGGCGGCCAGCTCAATTCGAGTTGTTTGAGCATGCGCACAGCTAGCACTAGCGGTGCTCCAGCAATAGCGAAAAAGAAAATGGTCGATGCTGTGCCGTAAATAGGCGCTGTGGCGAGTTTTTCTATGGTGGCTTTGGCTAGGCCGATTTCCGACAAACTATCGGTATCGCGCACCACCCAAGGCTGTAAAAGCTTTTTTGCGCTGGCATTATCTCCACGTTTTAAGGCCTTAGCGATTTCATCGGCAACTTGGCTAAACCCTGCATCTGTTAAACACAGATAAAGCACCAAAAATTCGAAAAACCATGGAAAGGCAGCCAGTTCGAGTAAAAAGGTGATAATGGCCCAAAATGGAAACAGCAACAGTAACATAGCTAAAAAGCCTGCTGTGGCTTGTTGGCTTGGAGATCGTTCAGGGCGATTCACTTTGGCTGCGAGTTGCTTGGCTAAATGGCTAAACCAAATAAGCGGCTGCATTTCCCGTGGTAATGGCGCTAACCGCGCCAATAACAAAGCAAAAAAAAGTACCAAAAAGCCTTCAAACAAAGCGCCATCTATCTCGACAAGTTGTTGATAAAAAGAGGTGTGCATTCGGTACTTTCCACTTAAGTGATTATTTTATTGCGCTAGGATTCAGTTGCTCAAGCAGCAACATCACCATCAGAGCCGAGTGATAACCCGCTTTGACAATATAAGAGTCGAAATCCACTGGCGAGTCATTGTTGGCGTTATCCGATAAAGAGCGGATCACCACAAATGGCACTCCAAACTGATGACAAACTTGAGCGATTGCCGCACCTTCCATCTCACAGGCGGCCATAGTAGGGAAGTTTTTGAGCATGGCTTGGGTGCGAACAGGATCGCAAATAAAGCTGTCGCCAGTACAAATCAAACCCTCAATCGCTTTGACTTCACCCAGTTGAGCAATCGCTTTGTTGGCTGCTTCAACTAAATGTGCGGCAGGAATAAACGCAGCTGGTTGCTGCGCCATTTGGCCAATTTCATAACCAAAGGCGGTGACATCCACATCATGGTGACGCACTTCAGAAGAAATCACGATATCGCCAATGGCCAGCGAATCCACAAAACCACCGGCAGAACCAGTATTGATCACCGCATCCGGCGCATATTTTTCGATGAGTAGCGTGGTCGCAATACTTGCGGCGACTTTACCTATGCCTGAGCGAGTCACGACTACGTCTTTACCCGCGAGAGTACCAGCAATAAATTCAATACCAGCAATGGTTTGCGATGTCGCATTTGTCATGGCGGCGATCAGGTGAGCGACTTCTGGCTCCATTGCGCCAATAATTCCAATTTTCATGGGAGACCTTTTTGATTCAACACTTAAAGAGTGGGACACGGGAATGCTGGCTAATATACCACACAGTTTTATGCAGTCGTTATGGCGAGATTGGGATTGCTTGATAATCGCGGGTTAAAACGCGGGAGGGTTAACGGAAAAGTGCACCCCTAAGAGGTGCACTTTTATCTATCTATTTCATCTGTCTATTTTACTTATCTATTTTTCCATCAACCGATGGCGACAAATCACAAAAAAAAGGCTGGACTTGTTTGCCTAAGTCCAGCCATTGCAGTGCTTGTTAAATGACAGCGGTAAAACAGTTTTTTAGCGATAAAACAAACACATTGGCGTTTAAGCTTAGCGCTTAGTCTAAGTAGTTAAGAATACCTTGAGCAGCATCGCGACCTTCGGCAATGGCTGTCACGACTAAGTCAGAACCGCGCACCATATCACCACCGGCAAACACTTTCGGGTTTGTGGTTTGGAATGGATTTTCGTCTAACTTACTCGCTTTAACTCGGCCCCATTGATCTAGCTCGATACCGTGTTCGGCAAACCAAGGTGCTGGGCTAGGCTGGAAACCAAAGGCGATAATAATCGCATCGGCTTCGAGCAACTGTTCGCTACCTGCAATCGCTTCGGCCCGTTGACGACCGCTGGCATCGGCTTTGCCCATGGCTGTTTCGACGCATTCAATGCCAACTACTTTGCCATCTTGGGTTTTAATCGCCACAGGTTGACGGTTAAACAGGAAGTTAACCCCTTCCTCCCGCGCATTTTGTACTTCGCGGCGTGAACCCGGCATGTTGGCCTCGTCTCGGCGGTAAGCACAGACTACGCTGCTGGCACCTTGCCTGACG
Source organism: Shewanella sp. DW31 (assembly GCF_015767295.1). Taxonomy (NCBI): domain Bacteria; kingdom Pseudomonadati; phylum Pseudomonadota; class Gammaproteobacteria; order Alteromonadales; family Shewanellaceae; genus Shewanella; species Shewanella sp. DW31. The sequence continues at coordinate 271,395 of NZ_JADWMP020000002.1, read as the reverse complement.
GCTGTGCGTACGCAATCCATCGCAGTATCACCACCGCCTAATACCACAACACATTTACCTTCAAGGTTCAGGTAGGGCGTTTGCGCATCTTGCGTGCCCATTAAATGATGGGTGTTACCAATCAAATAGGGCAGGGCTTGGTATACGCCTTGGGCATCTTCACCCTCAAGGCCTGCTTTCATCGCGGTATAGGTGCCCATACCGAGGAAGACGGCATCGTATTCTTCGAGCAGTTTAGTAAATGGGATGTCCTTACCTACAGTGACACCGAGTTTGAACTCAATGCCCATGCCTTCTAATACACTGCGACGGGTCGCCATAACGGCTTTGTCGAGTTTAAAAGACGGAATACCGTAGGTGAGTAGACCACCAATTTGTGGATATTTATCAAAGACCACAGCTTTAACACCGTTGCGAGACAGAATATCCGCGCAGCCTAAACCCGCAGGGCCCGCACCGACAATCGCCACTCGTTCAGGGCGTGGCGTGACCTTGCTCATATCGGGGCGCCAGCCTTGGGCGATAGCTGTGTCGGTAATGTATTTTTCGACATTACCGATAGTGACAGCGCCAAAGTCGTCGTTCAGAGTACAAGCACCTTCACAGAGTCTGTCCTGTGGACAAACACGGCCGCAGATTTCGGGCAGAGTGTTGGTCTCATGCACTAAATCTGCCGCTTCCATGATGCGGCCTTGTTCCGCTAGCTTGAGCCAGTTAGGAATATAATTGTGTAGCGGGCACTTCCACTCACAATAAGGATTGCCGCAATCTAAACAGCGGTCCGCTTGCTCAGCCACTTGAGGTTGGGCAAAGGGCTGATAAATCTCAATAAACTGAGTCGCACGTTTAGCTGCAGGGTGTTTAGCGGGGTCTTTACGACCCACTTCAATAAATTGAAAATCGTTACTCATGCGCCATTACCCCGCTTTTACAACTAATTCTGGGCTCGATTTCTCTAATTTGAGCAGATCGGCCACGGCAATATTTTTAGGTTTTACTAATACGAAGCAATCTAACCAGTTACCAAAATCACTTAAGATCATCTTTGCATGTTCGCTGCCCGTCTCGGCCACGTGGGCTTCAATCAGACCTTTTAAATGTTGTTGATGTATCGGTGATTCGAGTTTTTGAGTATCGACAAGCTCAGTATTCACACGGCGATTGAAGCGGCCGAATTGATCGAACACATAGGCAAAACCGCCTGTCATCCCAGCGCCGAAGTTCACCCCTGTTTTACCAAGGACAACCACAATGCCGCTGGTCATGTATTCGCAGCCGTTATCGCCAAGCCCTTCGACCACAGCAATCGCTCCTGAGTTACGAACTGCAAAACGCTCGCCCGCTTGACCCGCGGCGAAGAACTTGCCGCCCGTCGCGCCGTAAAGACACGTGTTACCGACAATGGCGCTGCGCTCACTTTGGAACGGGCTGCCAATTGGCGGGTAGATGACAATCTGGCCGCCAGACATGCCTTTACCCACATAGTCGTTGGCATCGCCGCAGAGTTTTAACTCAAGGCCTGGGCTGTTCCACACGCCAAAGCTTTGGCCGGCACTGCCGTTAAAGCTCAGTTTGACCGGCGCTTTGGTGCCTTTGACGCCGAGTGTGCTCGCGATATAGCCTGACAACGTCGCGCCAACGGAACGGTCTGTGTTGTTGATGCTGTAAGCAGCATCGAAACTCTCGCCCTTATCGACAGCGCTTTGGCATTCGTTTAATAAATGCTGGTTAAGCAGCCCTAAATCCGCCGGTGGATTGGTTTCTTGCCAAGTGCGTGACGAGGTTGCTGGCACCTTGGGTTGATACAAAATCGGCGATAAGTCGAGCCCTTGTTGCTTAGCGGTTTGACCTTCGAGGGCATATAACCATTCGCTGTGGCCGACTAAGTCTTCAAATTTACTCACCCCTAAGGTCGCCATCCATTCACGAACTTCCTGTGCAACAAACTCAAAGTAAGTCATCACTCGCTCTGGCAGACCATGGTAATGGTTGTCGCGCAGGTTTTTATCTTGCGTTGCTACGCCAGTCGCGCAGTTGTTCAAGTGGCAAATACGCAGGTATTTACAACCTAGGGCGATCATCGGCACAGTACCAAAACCAAAGCTTTCGGCGCCTAATAATGCGGCTTTAATCACATCGGTACCGGTTTTTAAGCCGCCATCGACCTGCAGGCGAATTTTATGGCGTAGACCGTTTTCCACTAGCGATTGATGCACTTCGGCTAACCCTAGCTCCCATGGACTGCCCGCATATTTCACTGAGGTAATTGGGCTAGCACCTGTGCCGCCGTCATACCCTGAAATCGTGATCATGTCCGCATAGGCTTTGGCCACACCGGTGGCGATAGTGCCCACACCGGGTTCTGACACAAGTTTCACTGAAATCAGCGCTTTCGTGTTGATTTGCTTCAAATCGAAAATCAGCTGGGCTAAATCTTCGATAGAGTAAATATCGTGGTGCGGTGGCGGTGAAATCAAGGTCACACCAGGGCGTGCATGACGCAGTCCGGCGATTTCAACGCTGACTTTATGGCCGGGTAACTGACCACCTTCACCGGGTTTTGCCCCTTGGGCGACTTTAATCTGTAACACATCAGCATTAACTAAATAATGCGCCGTAACGCCAAAGCGTGCCGAGGCAATCTGCTTAATCGCAGAGTTGCGTTCAGTATTAAAGCGGCGAGCATCCTCACCACCTTCACCTGAGTTCGAGCGGCCGCCTAAGCGGTTCATTGCAATAGCCAGCGCTTCATGGGCTTCGGGGCTCAAAGCACCGATACTCATGGCTGCGCTGTCAAAGCGTTGATACAAGCCCGCTGCGCCTTCGACGTTAGCGATATCAATCGATGTTTGTGCGCCCTTAATACCGATTAAGTCACGCAGTGTGGCCACGGGACGATTGTCGACGAGTTCGGTGAATTTTTTATAGCTCGCGAAGTCTTTGTCAATCAATGATGCTTGCAAGGTGTTGACCACATCAGGGTTGAAGCAGTGATACTCGCCGCCCTCAACGTATTTTAGTAGGCCGCCTTGTGGTAACGGCACATGGGCACGGTAGGCCGCTTTGTGCAAAATAGCCTGGTCTTGGGCGATTTCTGCAAAGCCTGCGCCCTCGATGCGGCTAATTACGCCTTTAAAACACAGTTCGATCACTTCGCTGGCAATGCCTATGGCTTCAAATTGTTGGCTGCAACGATAAGAGCCGACAGTGCTGATGCCCATTTTGGACATGATCTTACGCAAGCCTTTTTCGATGCCGTAGCGGAAGTTCAACATCAATGCCGTGGTATCGGTTAAGTCATGGCGTTTCGCCAGTTCGGAAATTGACTCATACACTAAATACGGATAAATCGCCGTGGCACCAAAGCCAAGCAATACGGCAAAGTGATGCGGATCTCGCGCCGATGCGGTTTCAACAATAATGTTGGTGTCGCAGCGCAGGCTCTTATTCACTAGCATTTGCTGCACAGAACCTACCGCCATGGCCGCGGGGATCACTTGCGCTGTTTTACCTATGGCTCTATCAGAAAGGATCAACAAAGTCGTGCCGCTGCGGGCTAAACGCTCGGCTTCGGCAGTGATACGGCGAATGGCGCTTTCTAAGCCTTCCTGTGGTTCGTAATTTAAATCGACAATATTGGCGCGATAGTAAGTGCTATCTAATCCCAGTAACTGGTTAAAATCACTGAATAATAAAATAGGTGAATTGAACATCACCCGGTAAGCATGCCCAGTCGTTTCATTGAAGAGGTTCTGTTCACGGCCAATACAAGTGGTCAACGACATGACGTGCTTTTCACGTAAGGGGTCGATAGGTGGATTCGTTACTTGAGCAAATTTCTGCCTAAAATAGTCATACAGTGAACGTGATTTTTTCGACAATACCGCCATAGGTGTGTCGTCGCCCATAGAACCTGTGGCTTCTTCACCTTGCTTCGCCAATACCCAAATGACTTGTTCTAATTCCTCACGGGTATAGCCAAATTGTTTTTGGTATTGCAGCAATAGTTCAGGGCTTAATTCGCTGGCACCGTGCTGCTCAGAGGCTAAATCTTCCGCTGGCGTTAAAGTACGGCTGTTTTTCGCCATCCACTCTTTGTAAGGGTGGCGGCGTTTAAGATCGTTATCAATTTCAAAAGATTGGTACAGGCGGCCGTTCAAGGTATCTAATACCAGCAATTCGCCAGGCCCAACACGGCCTTTTTCAATCACTTCATCGGCGGCGTAATCCCAAATTCCGACTTCGGAAGCTAAGGTCAAAATACGATCTTTTGTGATCACATAACGCGATGGACGCAGACCATTTCGGTCAACAGCGCAGGCGGCATGGCGACCGTTGGTCATCACAATACCTGCCGGACCATCCCAAGGCTCCATGTGCATAGAGTTAAAGTCGTAGAAGGCTTTTAATTCGTCATCCATTTCTGGATTACTTTGCCAAGCAGGCGGGATCAATAGACGCATTGCACGGTATAAGTCCATGCCACCGGATAACAGCATTTCCAGCATGTTATCTAAAGATGAAGAGTCTGAGCCTGTTTCATTCACAAAGGGAGCGGCCTGCTGCAAATCTGGCAGTAGCGGCGAATTAAACTTATAGGCACGGGCACGAGCCCATTGACGGTTACCCGTAATAGTATTGATTTCGCCGTTATGGGCTAAATATCTAAACGGCTGAGCTAATGGCCATTTAGGAGAAGTATTCGTTGAGAAACGTTGATGGAATAGGCAGATAGAGCTTTTTAAGCGAATGTCCGCGAGATCGGGATAAAACGCGGGCAAATCTACAGGCATCATCAAGCCTTTATAGACGATAACTTGGCCAGACAAACTCGCGACATAGAAGTCTTTGTCGTCGGTGATCTGCTGCTCTAAGCGGCGACGCGCCATATAAAGGCGGCGTTCCAAGTCTTTTTCACGCCAGCCAATGGGGGCGTTGATCAGTACTTGGTAGATTTGTGGCAGGCTAGCCTTGCCAATTTCACCTAACACATCGGGATTGACAGGCACCTTGCGCCAGCCTGCAATACTTAAGGTTTCACGCTCGAGTTCGCGCTCAAGAATAAACTTGGCTTGGTCAGCCAGTTCATCGTCTTGACTTAAAAACAGCATACCTACGGCAAATTTTCGGCTCAAATGCCAATCATTTTCCGCGGCAATCGCTTCAAAAAATTGCACGGGTAATTGCATTAATAAACCACAGCCGTCGCCAGTGCGACCGTCGGAGGCAATGCCCCCGCGGTGCTTCATGCGATCTAGACCATGGATTGCCGTGCGCACTATACGGTGGCTGGCTTCGCCATCCATCTGTGCTATCAACCCAAAACCACAATTGTCCCGCTCAAAACTGGGATGATATAAGCTCATACAAAAACCTCCCTAGACCTCAACTGATTACTACTCGGGGAGAAAATGTAAAGACTTTCTATAGATATGCACCCGAACCACCCAAATTAGCCTGAGATTCAATAAAGGTCAAACCAAAAATTTGCATAAAACATGGGTATTAATTCATGTTTCATACGCAAATCACAATTACCTTACGTTAACGTCAACAGTAAAATGTGTTGTATAACATTATGAATAAAAAGAATTTTAAAAACTATCAAACTCAAAATTTACCAAGGTGTAACATGCTGGTGGGATTGTTTTTGATTTAGAAATAGTGATTTTTATTGCAAACACAGTAAATAGATAAAAAATTAAAATTGTTGAATTGTTATTCATTTTTGATGTGAGCAAGATCTCAGCGGTAAGCTGGCTAATTTGAGGATGCGCACATTTATGATAATAACGGTATGAGTCAGGCGGGAATTTGATGTAGCGCCAAGAAACCTCTCGCTACCTTGCTTACACTAAGCTTTTTCTTCTATTTGTTCACGTATTTTCTTTTCTATTTGTGATTTTATCTTGGTTATTATCAATGAAGCGATATGAAATTTGGTTGGTGCTCTGATGGGGCTTGATGCATATGTGAACACCTTTGGTGCCGTTTGTAAGGCGCGATATGGCACCCGACTGCGAAAACTCACTATAGATGCCAAGTTTACTTGCCCTAACCGTGACGGCACTTTAGGGCGCGGAGGTTGTACTTTCTGTAATGTGGCGTCATTTAGCCATCAAACTGCCGATGTATTGAGTATTACTGAGCAACTCGAACAGGGTAAGAGCCGCTATCGTGAGGCGAAGCCTCAGGCACAAGCCGATAAATTTATTGCTTATTTTCAAGCCTACACTAGCACTTATGATGAATATCAAGTGTTAATGGTTAAGTACGATGAAGCGGTTAAAGATGGCGAGATAGTCGGTTTATGTGTAGGAACTCGCCCCGATTGTGTACCGAATAATGTACTGGATTTACTGGCGCGCTATCAGGAAAATGGTGTCGATGTGTGGTTAGAGCTCGGGTTGCAAACAGCCAAAGATGAAACACTGCGTAGAATTAACCGTGGCCATGATTTCGCCTGTTATAGTGACACTGTGTCTAGGGCGAGAGCTCGCGGTCTTAAGGTGTGCACTCATCTCATTCTTGGCTTACCCGATGAAACCCATAGCGATTATATGGCGACTTTAGCTGCTGTATTGCAGCAGGGTGTTGACGGTTTGAAGCTACATCCTTTGCATATCGTCGAAGGTAGCACTATGGCTAAGTCGTGGCGAAGTGGGCGCTTACCTTTATTGAGTCTTGAGGATTATGCCCACAGTGTCGGTGAGATTATCCGCCATACCCCCCTAGAAGTTATTTTTCACCGTGTCACCGCTTATGCGAAAAAACCTATGTTATTAGCACCCGATTGGTGTGCCTATCGTTGGGATGGATTGGTAGCGATTGTGGATAATTTGCAGCTTTATGGTGGACAAGGGCACGCATTAGCGCAACGATAGAGGCAAGTTAGTGGGATAAATTTACTCCCTAAATGTTATGTCGTCGCTATTATTTCGTAAGCGTTTATTTACGACTATTAGTTTGTTTTTTGTTAATTTTAATCTGAATTAGACCATGAATATCGCTATAAGTTGCACTGACAATTTTAGTGGGTATCATGTGATAAATTCGTTTTAAGCATTGAACCACTTAAGGGAGGCCTTATGGCCACAGTTGAATTAGAAGCAATCCTAGATCTCAATACTCTCGAACAGTACTGCAGCGCCATTGGTGCCGGTACCTTACTCAAGAGTGTGGTGTTATTTGAGCAGCTAATGCCTGAATATGTTGGAAATCTAGTGAAGGCTAACGACGCAGCAGACAAAGATACCTTATGTTCAGAAGCACATAAATTTAAAGGTGCTGCAGGTTCTGTGGGGTTAAAACGTATTCAGCAGATCGCCCAGTTATTACAGCATGGCGAAGAAGCAAGATGGGATGCTGAACATGGCTCTTGGGTTGCTGACATCGTTGAACACGCGAGTGCAGATTTACAACAGTTAAAGTTATTCCTCCAAGCCAAAGCATAAAATATTACTTGCTAAGGTACGTTAAGGCGCAGCAATAATGTCTATTGTTGCGCTCAATTGAGTGAATCTTGCATTGGTTTTACGATTAAGTTTGTTGTTTTCGACATTTTCTTGTTAGCGCTTTTCCCATCTTATTTTGATACTCCCACTTAAGTTTTACGGCGAACCGATTGAATATCGATTCGGGTCACAATCCTGATATCTTATGCCGCGTTATTGCTCATCACTTATGCTAAAGTAGATTTAATTTCTTAATTCATAACCTTCATGGCAATCGAGAAAATGAAAAGTTTACCTAGCTTAAAAAACTTATTCTATTTGGTGAATCTCCATCAAGAGCAGAATTTTAACCGCGCCGCTAAGGTGTGTTTTGTCAGTCAATCAACACTTTCAAGTGGGATCCAAAACCTAGAAGAGCAGTTAGGGCATCAGTTGATTGAGCGAGACCATAAGTCATTTATGTTTACCGCCATTGGTGAAGAGGTGGTGCAGCGCGCCCGTAAAATTCTCACTGATGTGGATGATTTGGTGGAATTAGTGAAAAATCAAGGTGAGCCGATGACGGGGGATATTCGCTTAGGCTGTATTCCAACCATAGCGCCTTTCCTATTGAGCCGTGTGATCCGCCAGTGTCAGCAATCTTATCCGGCGATGAGTTTATTATTGAAGGAAGATACCACTGAGCGTTTGCTAGATGCTTTGGGTAAAGGAGAGCTGGACTTATTGATCCTAGCGCTACCCGTTGATACTAGCGGTTACCACAGCATGAAAGTGGGCATAGATCCTTTCAAAATGGTTGCCCACAAAGATTTAGCGGGTGGCATACATCAACCTATTGATTATCAAACTCTGCCGGACGAGAGCATTTTTCTTCTGCAAAGTGAGCATTGCATCACAGGCCATGCTATTACTGCATGTCAGCTAGGTGATAGTGCGAAAGTCAATCCGTTTGCCGCCACCAGTTTGCATACTTTAGTGCAGATGGTGAACAGTAAACTGGGCACCACGTTTCTTCCGCAAATGGCCATTGACGCGGGTATTTTGAATGACACAGATTTAGTGGTGATGACGCCACCGGGTGAAGCTCCTTACCGTGATATCGGCCTTGTTTGGCGTCAAACCACCAGTCGCATCTTAACTTTCCGCACTTTAGGTTTAATGATCCAAAAATTATTAACTAAGGACGGGGAATAAACTGACTGTAACTGCAAAGCATTAATTCAAGCTAAAGCTTAAAGTCGATTACAAATCAGAGCGGGGAAACGCCAAACACTTCAATTGAGTGTTGTTTCCCTTTGAGTTTGACTGGGCCTAGATTTGATAGGTGATACTGAGTGTTGGGGTTATCTAAACGTCCCGCGAGTGCGCCCGAAATCAACATGCGCTGTCCTAGTGGATTACATTGATCTTGCAGTCTTGCTAAGGTATTGAGCACGTCACTAAAGAAACTAATTTCTTGTTTCTGTACACCAACAACTGCAGCGACGACTTGGCCACAATGAGCCGCCGCTTTAAATTTCGGCACAAAGCCATAATGCTCTTCAAAGTAGCGGCGTTGCCAGTTCAGTTGTTGGCTAAATTCAAAATAAATATTCATGCAGCGGTCGTGAACTATCCCTTCTTCTAATGGCCAGTGAAGCAGCACTGCATCTCCCATATAGCGGTAGATTTCAGCTTCGTTATTGGACACTGTATCTGAAAGTAAACTAAAGCTGTCTTGGATCAATCGACTAAAGCGGTAATCGCCAAGTGATTCGGCATGTGTGGTTGAGGCGACCATGTCTAAATAGAGGAATAAGCGCTGCTCATATCTTGGCTTGTGGTATTTACCAAGGCCTATGTTGAGTAAAATACGCGGCCCGACTAATAATGCCATTTGCTCGACAAAAGCTAAGCTGACTCGTACGACGACCAAATATACGATCAATGCTTGGAATGAAGGGCTATAGAGAATGTGCGCCGTCAGCATTTGTCTGAGGGTCGACATATGATTTTCGATGGCCCACATATTTAAAAACTGAGTCATGTAAGCTAACGTCGTAGCACCCAGTAATAAAAACAAGCCCTTAAAGATGACTGAAAACACATAGGGGAGGCGATTGATTGCACTGAAATCTGCAATGACGTTCGACATCCAATGTAAGCTGCCAAAAATTATCCCCATGTAGATAGCAAGTGTTGCGAGATCAGCCGAACTTACCGCCCATTGGGGCAGCTCTGGTGATTGGGCATATCGAAAAAACACGAATGCAGCCATGGCAATCGCCCAAGCTAAAATCGCAAAAAGGAGTTTTTTCGCTTGTCTACGTGCTCTCACTGCTTGATTGGTATCCGAATACGGCTGTGATTTCAGGATGCCGTAGTTTATAGAAAAGAGTCACCTTAGTGCCAGTGAAATTTGTGATCTGGATCAATCCAAGTCCATATCGTTACTAAAAATTAACCAAATACCTTATTAAGTATCATAGCAGTGAAACTGGTCTTTAAATAAAAGCCCCTAGGGTTGGTCATTTTGAGGCTACCATCTTCGGCAATGCTTTGTGTTAACGCCTTACTATTAGCGGCCTTAGGGCGCAATTGCAGCACTTCGCCGTGGCGCGCTGTAAGCCTCTCTACTTTTCCGAGGGCGATAAGCTCCATGATCTCTTCCCAATCCTGTTGCAGTAATTGCAACTCGTGCGGATCTGGTTCCCACAATATTGGTGTACCTATACGGCGCTCACCCACAGGAATATGCCTCTCTCCTTCAACGGGTACCCAAAGTACTCGCTGTAACTTATGGCAGACTAAGCTGTTTTGCCAGGTTAATCCTTGGATATTCGATAGCGGCGCCACGCAGACATAAGTGGTCTCCAGCGGTCGCCCCTGTGTATCAATGGGGATAGTTTTTAGCTCGACTCCTAAATGTAGAAAATCTTGCTCAGGTTTAGAACCCGCCGTTGCGCCTAATTCCATTTCGATTAATTGACCGACCCAACCTTTATCGCGTTTAAGATCCTTGGGGACACGAATGCTTCTTTGGCTGGCTATCTGCGCCAAACTCACGCCCGCCATCATGTTGGCACGTTCGAGTAGTTCAGATAGATTTTCGGGGGGGATAATTCGATTCATGGCTGGATTTTACTTAAAAATAACCGCTTAGCAATGGCGGTTAAAAAACGAGCTCTACAGGGTGGGTTAACTTGTACCGAATGTTTTTATTCTAAGTGACTGATTTTAAATTTTATATCCGTGTTAACCCCCGTTTTGCAAAAAAGTGTTCAAAGTTACTCTCTGCTTTCCCTTGCGTTCCCCACATACTTATCCACAGATATTATGGATAACTCAGTAAAGTGAGCCTCTTAACCTAATAAAAACCCTAAGTCAATGCGAATAAAGTGCATTTATTCTGGCTTTTGTGGACACTATTTGTGTATAAAGTTGAGTAATATCGCGAGAATGATAGAAATACTTCTTGCTGGTCAAATAATGAGCTTTATTGGTTTTTTAGTCTAAAACAAATCATGATTAACGTACAAGCTTATGAATTTATTAATCATTAAGTTTTAACTCTAAATTTTAAAAACGATGGTAAATAGATGTTTTTTGAACGTTATAACAAGTTCACCTGAGTTTCAAACAGAGATATCCACAGAAAATGTGGATATCCCCGGATTCCATCCCCTAGCATTGTTGATAAATGTCTTTTAAGTCAGATGTTATCCAAAGCTTAGGATAAAATAGAGGTTTGCTGAGAGACTAGCTTTATGAAACAATCAGTTTATTAAAATTTAATGTGATTTGGAGTCCATGTGATTGATAGCGACGGCTTTCGCGCAAATGTGGGCATTATAATTTGTAACAGATATGGCCAAGTCATGTGGGCTAGACGTTTCGGTCAACACTCATGGCAATTTCCTCAAGGTGGCGTCGATGATGGCGAGACAGCAGAAGAGGCTATGTACCGTGAGTTGTATGAAGAAGTGGGCCTAAGACCTGAACACGTGCATATATTAACCTCGACCCGTTCTTGGTTGCGCTATCGTTTGCCAAAGCGTTTAGTGAGGCAAGACAGTAAACCTGTGTGTATCGGGCAAAAACAAAAGTGGTTTCTGTTACAACTGAAAAGCCAAGATAGTGCGATTAATTTGAGTTCTTCTGGGCATCCTGAATTTGACGATTGGCGCTGGGTAAGTTATTGGTATCCTGTGCGGCAAGTTGTGTCATTTAAGCGTGATGTTTATCGTAAGGTGATGAAAGAGTTTGCGGTAACGGCATTGTCATTCCAAACCCTAGAAATACCTAGGAAACGGGGAAGACAAAAAACAACGGGCTGATTTTCAAAAGAGGATTGAAAACAGTGTTAAATACGCTTAGGGATATTACTCAGGCTGTGGCATCTGCCCACAGTTTGGAAACCGCATTAGAAATCTTAGTTTCATCGACTAAAGCGGCGATGGAAACCCAATGTTGCTCCATCTATATCCTAGAAGAGCAAGAACTCGTGTTATCTGCAACCGATGGTCTTGAAAAAAGCGCCGTTGGTCGAGTACGTATGCCGCTGACTGAAGGTTTAGTTGGACTTGCTGCCCAGCGAGAAGAGGCCGTTAATTTAGCGGATGCTCGGCTTCATCCAAGGTTTAAGCTTTTTCCTGAAGTCGCCGAAGAAGAATACCGCGCTTTTTTAGCTGTACCTATTATCTACCAGAAGGCTGTGGTTGGGGTGATAGTGGTACAGCAGGCGAGTGCTCGCCAATTCAGTGAGGGCGAAGAAGCCTTCCTGATGACCCTCGCCGCCCAATTAGCGATGGCAGTGCGTGGCTTAAAACAAAAAGCACAAGTCAGCTCCCATCATCAACAAATTCTGTTTCAAGGTACTTCAGCATCAAACGGTATCGCCATTGCGTATGCCTTCGTACTTGGTGGGGAAATCCCCCTTGAACAGCCTGAGGTGCGTTCTGACGATATTGCCTATGAATCGAGTCGCTTAACCACGGCTATGGTGCGTTGTAAAGAAGCGATAGGTGCCTTATCTCAACGGTTTGATCGCGAGCAAGATGACGAAGTTGTCTCCATTTTCAATGCATTACAGTTACTGCTTGATGATGCTAGTTTAGGCGGCGAATATACCCGTGAAGTGCAATTAGGCTGGGCTGCTGAGTCGGCGGTGAGTCGAGTGTCTCTACGTTATATTCAACAGTTTTTAGCAATGGAAGACCCTTACCTTAAGGAGCGGGCTAGCGATATTCGTGACTTAGGTCAAAAAGTATTGCGCCAACTTATTGAGCCAGAACGTCTAGAGCTTGAGCCCGATAAACCTGTAATCCTCATTACCCGTGAAGCCGATGCGACTATGTTGGCTGAGTTCCCAAGGCAAAAGCTTGCGGGTATTGTCACTGAGCTTGGTGGCGTAAACTCCCATGCCGCTATTTTAGCCCGCGCCTTAGGTGTGCCTGCAATCACAGGTGTAGAGCAACTGTTATCTGCCAATATTGACCAAAAACTTCTAGTCGTAAACGCAAGCCGTGGTCAGTTATTGGTGTCGCCATCACCTGCGATTGTCGGTGAGTATCGTAGCCTGATTTCGGCACAAAAAGCCTTGCAACGCCAGTATGCCCAAGAATTAGCGCTGCCTTCTGTAACCTTAGATGGTTCACGTATTCGCTTGTATCTCAATGCGGGATTACTCAGTGGTGTGGCCTCTGAAATTGCAGAGGGCGCCGACGGTATTGGGCTTTATCGCACTGAAATTCCTTTTATGTTGCAACAGCGCTTCCCGAGTGAATCTGAGCAAGTCAAAGTCTATCAACAGGTCTTATCGGCAGCGTCCGGTCGACCTGTGGTGATGCGTACTTTAGATGTGGGAGGTGATAAACCTTTACCGTATTTCCCGATTAAAGAAGACAATCCTTTCCTTGGATGGCGCGGTATTCGCTTGTCTCTGGATCATCCTGAGCTGTTTTTGGTGCAGTTACGGGCCATGCTACAGGCTGGGGGAGACGGTAAACAGTTAAGTATTTTGCTGCCTATGGTCAGCAACTTAGATGAAATCGATCAATCCTTAGAATATTTGCAACAAGCCTATGTTGAATTAAAAAACGATGTTAACAGCGACATAGTGATGCCACGCATAGGCATTATGCTCGAAGTGCCAGCCATGTTATATCAGTTGGATGATGTGGCAAAACGAGTGGATTTTGTCTCTGTTGGTAGTAATGATTTAACCCAATATTTATTGGCTGTTGACCGTAATAACCCGCGGGTGAGCTCGTTATTTGACAGTTATCATCCTGGAATATTGCGGGCTTTGCATCAGGCGCACCTAGATTGTCGATACCATAAACTCGATATTAGTATCTGTGGAGAGTTAGCGGGCGAACCTATGGGGGCCATTTTGCTGGTGGCTATGGGATACGATCAGTTGAGTATGAATCAGGGCAGTTTAGCGCGGATCAATTATCTATTGCGTCGTGTTGCGCGGGCTGATTTAGATCAATTACTTGCTAAAGCGCTGAGCCTATCAAACGGCTTCCAAGTGCGTGAGCTGGTTAAAGAATATTTGACCCAGCAGTGTCTCGCAACAATTCTTAATTAACTAATGCTGTGTTTTGCTTTAAGCTAAGGCCCTCAATTTATCACGCTGTAGGTACTCGTGTGGATAGTTTGTTGTTGGTGTTCTTTATTTGCTTGGCTTTAGGCGCATTTGTCGGCTTTATGGCAGGATTATTAGGTATCGGTGGCGGCTTGATTGTAGTGCCTGCACTGCTTTATATTTTGCCATCGGTCGGTATTAGCTCTACTCAGCTCCCCCATATTGCAATTGCCACTTCGCTAGCAGCCATTATTCTCACCTCTATTTCGTCGGCACGTGCCCATCATAAGCGTGGCAATGTGCCTTGGAATTTATTCAAATCAATGTTACCGGGCCTGATTATAGGCGCGCTGGCTTCAGGTTTTATTGCTGAGCGTATTCCCGCTGATAAGTTACAACAAGGTTTTGCCATTTTTGTGATTTTAATGACAATTCAAATGGCTTATCCCGTTAAGGCCGAATCAAATCGTCAATTACCTAATTCAGTAGTGCTTTTTGTTGTATCGGCTTTTGTTGCGGTTTTGGCAGGTTTGACCGGGATAGGTGGCGGTATACTGATAGTGCCATTTTTGACTTTTTATGGTTTACAGATGCGTCAAGCCGTGGGCTTTTCTGCGGCGATGGGCTTCTTAATCTCTCTTTCTGGCAGTTTCGGCTATATTATTGCAGGAATGAATACCCCTGAGTTGCCCTATGGTACCTTAGGCTATATCTATTTACCTGCATTGTTTGGTTTAGTGATCACTTCTGTCTTGATGGCGCCTGTGGGGGTAAAAGCGGCGAGCACTTGGCCAACATCGGTACTTAAAAAGATATTTGCATTGTTACTTCTATGTGTCGGCCTTAAGTTAATTCTGACCTAGTTTTTATGTTTATCTCAGTTTGAGGCTGCTAATGGATGTGTTATGGCGTTGAGTTTCCCCAATATCGATCCCGTGATCGTTTCATTTGGACCGTTTAATCTTTTTGGACAAACCTTTGAACCGGCACTGCGTTGGTATGGTTTTACCTATTTAGTCGGATTTGTTGCGGCCATGTGGTTGTTGAACCGCCAAGCCGACCGTTCAAAGGGGATATGGACGCGGGAACAAGTTTCAGATTTACTCTTTTATGGTTTTCTTGGGGTGATTTTAGGTGGCCGTATCGGTTACGTGCTTTTTTATCATTTCGATTATTTCCTCGCCAGTCCCCTCTATTTATTTAAAATCTCTGAAGGTGGCATGTCTTTCCACGGCGGTTTGATGGGCGTGATTACGGCGATGCTCTATATCGCGTGGAAACAAAAACGTACTTTTTTTGCTGTCGCCGATATGGTGGCACCTGTTGTGCCTATTGGTTTAGGCGCTGGTCGTATTGGTAACTTTATTAACGGCGAGCTTTGGGGACGAACCACTGATGTGCCTTGGGCTATGGTGTTTCCAACTGGTGGGCCTGACCCACGCCATCCATCCCAGTTGTATCAGTTCGCCCTTGAAGGCGTAGCATTATTCCTATTACTTTACTGGTTTAGCAAACGTACCGATAAAGTCGGTGCCGTCTCTGGTATGTTCTTAGTCGGTTACGGTATGTTCCGTATTATGGTTGAAACTGTGAGGCAACCCGACACACAGTTGGGACTCTACTGGGGATTTATAACTATGGGGCAGATACTCTCTGTGCCTATGGTGTTAATCGGTTTGTACTTGATTTTTCGTAAGCAAGGTAAGCAGCAATGAAACAGTATTTAGACTTAATGAAGCATATATTAGCCGAAGGCGTGGATAAATCGGATCGCACAGGTACTGGGACTCGCTCGGTATTTGGCTATCAAATGCGCTTCGATTTGAGCAAAGGTTTTCCTTTGGTGAGCACCAAAAAATGCCATATGCGCTCTATCATCCATGAATTGCTGTGGTTTCTGAAGGGGGAAACTAACGTTGCCTATTTACGCGAAAATAAGGTCAGCATTTGGGATGAATGGGCCGATGATAATGGCGATTTGGGCCCAGTTTATGGTGCCCAGTGGCGCAGCTGGCCAACCCAGAGTGGTGATGCTATCGATCAGATTTCGCAAGTTATCGCCCAGATAAAATCTCAGCCAGATTCTCGCCGTCTTATCGTTTCTGCGTGGAACGTGGGCGAACTGGATAAAATGGCTTTGGCACCGTGCCATGCGTTTTTTCAGTTCTATGTAGCTGATGGCAAATTATCTTGTCAGCTGTATCAGCGTAGTTGTGATGTGTTTCTGGGGTTGCCATTTAATATTGCCAGTTATGCTTTGTTGACTATGATGGTCGCCCAGCAATGTGACTTGGCCTTAGGTGATTTTGTGTGGACGGGTGGCGATACCCATTTATATTCTAATCATATGGAACAGACGGCACTGCAGTTAAGCCGTGATCCAAAACCGTTGCCGACTATGACTATTGTACGCAGACCTGAGTCGATTTTTGACTATCAATTCGATGATTTTGAATTAACAAACTACGCTCCACACCCTCATATCAAAGCCCCTGTTGCTGTGTGATGTATGTTTTTTAGTCTAACACTTCGGGATAACCGAGGTGTTAGGGAGAAACTTACGATTATATTTGTTATTACAATTCGTCTACACTCAATTCATTATGATTTTTAGGAGTGCAAGATGGAAAAAGCAATTAGAAATTTTCTGAGCCAAGAGTCGGCTGGCGGTATCCTGTTATTGGTTGCTGTTGTCTTAGCCATGCTGATGGCCAATTCCCCCTTATCTGGACTTTATCAAGGCTTTTTAGGCACTGACGTTCAAGTCAAAATTGGCGAGCTCAATATACACAAGCCACTCATCCTGTGGATAAACGATGGCTTGATGGCCATATTCTTTTTGCTGATTGGTTTAGAAGTGAAACGTGAGTTACTTGAAGGCGCCTTATCGAGTGTCGCTCAAGCTTCCCTGCCTACCTTTGCAGCGATTGGCGGCATGTTAGTCCCTGCTGGTGTGTACTTACTGTTTAACTATGGTGATCCTGTCACACAAGCGGGCTGGGCGATTCCTGCCGCGACTGATATTGCCTTTGCCTTAGGTATTATGGCACTGCTCGGAAGCCGCGTTCCTGTTTCACTGAAAGTCTTCTTACTTGCTTTAGCTATCATCGATGATTTAGGCGTCATAGTGATTATCGCGCTGTTTTACAGTACTGACCTATCAACCATTAGTTTAGTGATTGCCAGTTTAGCGATTGCGGGCTTGGTCGGGTTAAACCGCAAAGGGGTTACCTCACTTTTACCCTATGGCATCTTAGGGTTAATTCTTTGGGTTGCCGTACTTAAGTCTGGAGTGCATGCGACTCTGGCTGGCGTCATCATTGCTTTTTGTATTCCATTGCGGGCAAAGGATGGCAGTTCACCCTCAGAAGGCTTAGAGCATAGTTTGCATCCTTGGAGTACTTTCCTCATTTTGCCAGTGTTTGCTTTTGCCAATGCGGGCGTTTATGTCGGCAATATGAATTTGGAGACGTTAATTTCTCCTGTTCCTGTTGGTATTGCATTGGGCCTGATGTTAGGTAAGCCAATCGGTGTAATGTTATTTAGCTTTATTGCGGTGAAACTAAAATTAGCTCAATTGCCCGATGGCGTAGGTTGGAAGCAAATTGCCCCCGTCGCGGCCATGTGCGGTATTGGTTTTACTATGTCTATGTTTATTGCGTCGTTGGCCTTTGAACATGCAGACCCTATGTACGGTGACTTAGCACGCCTAGGGACCTTAATCGGTTCGATTATGGCAGCGTTAGTCGGGTATTTCTGGTTATCAAAAGTGTTACCTAAGAAAGGAGTATAACTATGATAAAGTTGAAATTAATGGGAATAGCAACGCTCTTATGTTTATCGACAACCGCGACGGCATCGCAAATTTCGGCCTGTAATCAGGATGCAAACTCGCAGACTTGCCAAAGCTATCTTGAAGGAATAGTGGATGGCGCTTTGATGTTTAAATCTGATTCCTTAGGGGCGAGATTAGAAACTAATGGTTATGAATCGAGGGCACTTAAGTATCGCGGTGGTAAACGTTTCCAAGAAGCGAATCGAACCTATTGCGCCGAACGTATTCCTGAACGTAACGTTTTAGTTTCAGGAGTCACTGAAGCGGTAAGTCTGGGGAATGCTGCCGATTTGGAGCAGTTACAAGGCATAGTTACTAACTTACTCGACTGCCAGCGTTTAAAGTAACTTGACTGGGAATCATCAGGTTTTTAATCATCTGATTTTAAACTATCGAGTTTAAAATAACACAGTCCCCCCCTCAGCGCCTTGGCGTTTGAGGGAGCATTAACAGCGGGTTAGCATGCTGCACTTGAATTATAACCACTTGTATTATTTTTGGATGATTAAGAAAAAGGGCTCAGTCGCGAAGGCGGCCGAAGCCCTATGTTTAACGCCGCAAACGATAACTGGGCAAATTCGTGCCTTAGAAGATAGGTTAAACGGCAGTCTGTTCAAGCGAGTCGGGCGGACATTGGAGGCGACAGAATTAGGTGAATTGGTTTTTCGCTACGCCGATAAGATGTTTAGCCTTAGCTATGAAATGCTCGATTTACTTAACTATCAAAAAGCGGATGCCATGTTATTCGAGGTGGGTATTGCCGATGCCTTATCTAAAGCTTTAGTCAGCCGAGTGTTATTATCCGTAGTGCCTAATGACAATTCTATGCACTTAGCCTGCTATGAGGCGACTCACGAGAGCCTAATGGCGCGTTTACGTGAGCATAAACTGGATATGATCCTTTCGGATTGTGCAGGTGAGTCACTGAAATACCCTGAAATTTTATCTAAAAAATTAGGCGAGTGTGGCGTGAGTTTTTTCTCCGCTGAGACTTATAGCGCTGATTTTCCTGCCTGTTTAGAACAAGGCCAGCTATTAATCCCCGGCCGTAGAACTTCACTTGGACAACAGCTATATCGCTGGTTTGACGAGCAAAACCTTAAAGTCAGTATCTTAGGTGAGTTCGATGATGCGGCCATGATGAAAGCCTTTGGTTACCTTAAACGAGGTATTTTTGTCACACCGTCGATTTATCGCCAAGAAGTGATTTCCCATGGTATGAATTTGCTCGGTGAAACCACCGATGTGAAAGAGGAATACCATGTGATGTTTGCCGAACGTATGATCCAACATCCTGCGGTAAAGCGATTATTGGATACAGATTTTAGCGATCTCTTTGAGGGGCTCGATACGCAAGTACAACAATGCTAATTTTGTGAGTCAATATGAAGGGTTAATCGACACTTTAGTCAGTGAACTGATAGACTAATGCCAAATCTGTGTTGGGAGAAATACCTTGGAATTAATGAACATCGCAAGGGTTCGCTGGGCATGTCGCCGTGGGATGCTGGAATTAGACGTCTTGCTTCAACCTTTTGTTGAAAATTTCTATCAAGAAATGTCCGATGAAGATAAAACCGTGTTTATCCGTTTGTTGGAATGTGAAGATCCAGAATTGTTTGCTTGGTTTATGGGCCATGAAGTGTGCCCTGATACTGAACTGGCTCGTATGATAGTGAAAGTCCGTGGAAGACCGGCACCATAGTTTCAGCGTAAAAGCCTCTTTCGACCAACGACTCTCGTTGGTCGTTTTTATTGGTGTCTGTTCTAGCTCATTTCTGCTTTGGCCCCAAAGCGAGATTATCGCCTTATCTCTGCTTAAATATTTGTTTATCGTACTTGTCAGTATTTTCTTGCTGTTGCAGTTGTGGCGACTGCAGCATTGGCGTTTAGATTTTGTGCTGAGTGATAAAGGCGAGGGACGTTTGTCAACGGGGGAGCACTTTCAGGTACTAAAACGCACTTGGGTCACGCCCTTTGTTTGCGTGATTTATATCGAAGTAGATACTCAGTTGCGGCTCTTGCTGGTTTGGGCTGATATGTTAGACGATACTGACTATCGACATTTATGTCGTCTGTTGCTGCGGGCTAAAATGCAACAGACTAAACCTCATTCTGAGATTTAGTCTGTTTATGATGAAGTAATCTATGCGTATGCGGTTACTTTTCTGGTAGTAAAATAGTCGGGCGAGGCGCGTCTAATTTCTCTGGATGATCGATATTAAAATGCAGCCCACGGCTTTCTTTACGCTCCATGGCACAGCGAATAATTAATTCGGCCACTTGCACTAAGTTACGTAATTCGAGCAAGTTATTGCTAACCCTGAAGTTACTGTAATATTCCTGAATTTCTTGCTGTAACATCAGGCAGCGGCGCAGTGCACGCTCGAGACGTTTATCAGAGCGTACAATTCCAACGTAGTCCCACATGAATAACCGCAGTTCGTGCCAGTTATGGGCGATGACCACTTCCTCATCCGAGTTCGACACTTTACTTTCATCCCATGCTGGAATTTGTCCCGGGATTTGAATTTTATGCAGTTGGCTTTCTATGTCCTGTGACGCCGCACGGGCAAACACTAAACATTCGAGTAACGAGTTACTCGCCAGACGATTGGCACCATGTAAGCCCGTATAGGCGACTTCACCAATAGCATAGAGACCATTGAGATCCGTCTGACCGTGCATATCTGTCATTACTCCACCGCAGGTATAGTGAGCAGCAGGCACGACAGGGATTGCATCCTTAGTGATATCAATTCCCAGATCTAAGCAACGGCTATAGATGGTCGGAAAATGCTTCATCACAAAGTCAGCATCTTTATGGCTGATATCCAGATACACACAGTCGGCACCCAGACGTTTCATCTCATAATCGATGGCGCGGGCAACGATGTCACGGGGAGCGAGCTCAGCGCGTTCATCAAAGTCCGGCATAAAGCGGCTGCCATCTGGACGACGCAGATAAGCCCCTTCACCACGCAGGGCTTCGGTGAGTAAGAAGTTGCGCGCATCTGCGTGGTACAAACACGTCGGATGGAATTGGTTGAACTCCATATTCGCCACGCGGCAACCTGCACGCCATGCCATGGCAATACCATCACCACTAGCGACATCGGGGTTTGAGGTATATTGATAAACCTTAGAGCTACCGCCTGTTGCTAACGCAACAAACTTGGCCTTAACGGTTTCGACGTGCTCTTCATTGCGATTCCACACATAAGCGCCTAACACACGATTACCTGGGCGATTTAATTTACGGGTGGTGATGAGGTCGATGGCGTTATAGCGTTCTAAAACGTGAATATTGGGGTGGGCGAGTGCGCGTTCTTGCAGTGTGGTTTGCACTTCTTTGCCTGTGGCATCGGCAGCGTGCAGAATACGTCTGTGGCTATGGCCGCCTTCACGGGTTAAATGGTAAGGTGCATCTTTTGCGTTGCCGTCTGTGGTTTCTTCTTTATCGAAGGCGACGCCACACTCGATAAGCCATTGCATCGCACTCTTGGCATTTTCAGCCGTGAAAGTGACAACGTCTTTGTCACATAAACCCGCCCCTGCGATTAAGGTGTCTGCAACATGGGATTCGATAGTGTCACTTTCGTCGAAGACGGAGGCGATACCGCCTTGGGCGTAGTAAGTCGACCCTTCCGAGAGTGGGCCTTTTGAAAGCAGAATTACTTTTGCTTTTTCAGCAAGATGCAAAGCTAGTGTCAGACCTGCGGCACCGCTACCTATGACTAATATGTCAGATTGGTGTTCAACTACTTGTTTCATCGGGTATCATGATGTGACTGAAGAGTGCCAACTATGGTAAACCAACTCACCGATTATGGGTACTTTCCTTTTTACCTTACTTTTTTTGTATAATTTTTAGAACTTTTTCAAAGCCCGCGAGTCTACATAAGTGAATATGATTCGAGCGACTGAGAAATCAGCATTTTAGATTTAGGAGAAGTCGGCTCGGATGAGTGGACAATTAAGTGATCAACAATTAGTTGAGCGCGTACAACAAGGTGATAAAAACGCTTTTAACCTGTTAGTGCTTAAATATCAAAGTAAAGTCATTAGCTTGATATCCCGTTATGTACGGAACCAAGCGGACGTTGCTGATGTCGCACAGGAAGCGTTTATCAAAGCTTACAGAGCTTTGCCAAACTTTCGCGGTGAAAGTGCATTTTATACTTGGTTGTACCGCATCGCAGTAAACACTGCGAAGAATTATCTCGTATCACAGGGGCGTAGAACGCCTGCGAATGATGTTGATGCAGAAGATGCCGAATATTACGAAGGCAGTGACGCGCTGAAGGAGTTTGCCTCCCCAGAACGGCTAATGTTATCGGATGAAATCAAAAAAGTGATTTTCGATACATTAGAGACCTTGCCTGAAGAATTACGAATGGCCATCTCATTGCGTGAACTCGATGGTATGAGTTACGAAGATATTGCCATAGTCATGGATTGTCCTGTCGGGACCGTAAGATCACGTATCTTCCGAGCACGAGAAGCAATCGATAAAAAGCTCCAGCCTTTGCTGGAAGCCTAAATTCTTATTTTAAGAAACCCTTATATTTAGACAGGTGAAAAATGGATAAATTAGGTCAAGAATGGGTATCTGCCGCAGTCGATGGAGAGACTGATGCGCAGACCATGGCAGAGTTATCTGCTGATACACATTCACATGATAAATGGCATAACTATCATATGATAGGCGATGCCATGCGTGGCGAATTGCCGCAGACTATTGTGTTAGATCTCTCTGCTAGCATTGCTGCCGCCATTGAACTTGAGCCAGCGATAGTTGCGCCTAAGCATCATGCGTCTAAAGTTACTGCACCTGTAACTCCACAAATTGTCGCCAATTCGGAGCAAAGCCGCGTAATACCTTTATTTAAGCAATTTGGTCAATATGCCATTGCTGCGACGGTTGCTATGTTTGCGATTGTGGGTGTGCAGAATTACAATCAAACCGCCGATGATGCCGCGTCACCATCGCCCGTGTTAATTACAAGGCCGCTTATTGGTAGCGCATCACCTGTGAGCCTACAAACCGGTCCTGTACAACAGAATCAAGGCTATACCAATGATCAGGTGAATGAGCAACGTCGCCGAATTAATACTTATATCCAAGATCATATGTTGCAACAACGATTGAATACTGGTGCGGTTGTAGAGGACAATACCGAGGTCATACCCGTTCCGGTCAATCAATAACGAGGAGTTAGCTTGCGTCTAATCCTGTTGGCTTTATTAGCCTTGGTCTTTCCTGCAACCGCGCAGGAGGACATGCCTGCCAAAGCTTGGCTCGAGAAAATGAGTCAGGCTTTACGAGAGAAAGAGTTTAAAGCATCGATTATTCAACTTCAGGCCGATCATATTCGGCCTTTGGTTTACCTGCACGGTAAGGTGAATAATCAAGAAGTTGCCTTTCTAGAATACCTTAACGGTCCACCCAAAAATGCAGTGCGTGTCGGTAATCGTGTCACCTTTATTGAGCACGATGAGCCTGCGTATAGTATCGTTTCTAATCATATTCAAGGTGTCTGGCCCGCTGCTTTCTCTGCCAATATGGCGGACTTAGAAGTGGGTTATCAGTTTGTACTCGGTGGCCGTACCCGTATCGCTGGGCGTCCGGGGCAGATGATCCGCCTGTTGCCTAATGATGAATTCCGTTATGGCTTTCAAATTTGGCTTGATATGGAAACCTATCTGCCGCTGAGATACGACATGCTGACTCAAGATAAGCAATTACTTGAGCAGATCATGGTGATTGAACTCATTGAATTCAGCGAGCCGCCAGCCATTTTGCAAGAGGCCTATAAGCAAGAGTGGCCGGCAGTTATCGATCAAGCCGAGCGCCAAGACGGTCAAAACTGGCAATTTGCTTGGTTACCCGCAGGTTTTACTGTGGTAGTGCGCGACCATCATAGATTAATTGGCAGTCACGAAGCGGTGGAATACATAGCACTGACCGATGGACTGGCAAATATTTCTGTTTATGTGGCGCGTGCAGGCACGAGTCCATTGCCTGAAGAATTAATTACCCGTAATGGCTTGTCATTAGTCTCAGAAAAAGTCGGTAATGCCGAAGTGGTTGCTGTGGGTAAAGTGCCGACAGAAACCTTAACGCGCATTGCTAAAAGTCTGACGCTAGAATAGGACGCCGATTATGATGGAAGAAATTGCCAGAGTCGTCTCCAGTGATAGTCAAGGCTGGTTGACGGTTGAAGTGGAACTTAAGAGTACCTGCAAGAGCTGCAGTAACAGTGAGTCTTGCGGGACCTCTGCTGTCGCTCAGGCTTTTTCCTCGAAAATCCAGCAATTTTCTATTCAGAGTGACCGCCGCTGTGAGGCTGGTGAATTACTCAAATTAGGCCTTCCCGAGAGCGTGATCCTCAAAGCCGCGGCATTAATCTATTTAATGCCGCTGTTTGGCCTGTTTGTCGGCGCGGCGTTAGGACAATTTTTAGGCCAGTTGCTTGAGTTTAATCATAACCTAGGTGCCATGGGCTTTGCGGCCGTTGGTGCCTTGATTGCGTGGTCTTTTGGTAAGCAACAGGCTAAACGTTTAGAAGTTGATGCTCAGCCTGTGATTTTGGCCTATTTAGGTAGGAGCATCAATTTAAACGAATTAGCTCAATAATTTCAATGTGTTATTTTTTATCAAATAGCAGCTAACTGCGGTTTTGGGCGTTGTTTTATCGGCCTGTCTTAAGTAGGAGTGAATGTGATTGGTATTGAAACCGCAATCAGGTACAATTTCGCTCCTTTGAACCGTATCCATTTTCAGTATTAGTCATTGCAGCATAATGAAACAAATTAGAAACTTCTCAATTATTGCCCATATCGACCATGGTAAATCGACGCTATCAGATCGTCTTATTCAGGTTTGTGGCGGTTTAACCGACCGTGAAATGGATTCTCAAGTTTTAGATTCTATGGATCTAGAACGTGAGCGTGGTATTACGATTAAGGCACAAAGTGTCACTTTGGATTATAAAGCCAAAGATGGCCTTGTCTATCAACTCAACTTTATTGATACCCCAGGTCACGTTGACTTCTCCTACGAGGTCTCGCGCTCATTAGCTGCCTGTGAAGGTGCTTTGCTGGTGGTTGATGCGGGTCAGGGCGTTGAAGCTCAGACACTGGCAAACTGTTATACCGCGCTGGATATGAATCTAGATGTGGTACCCATTTTAAACAAGATTGACTTACCACAAGCCGATCCAGAACGTGTTGCTGCCGAGATTGAAGATATCGTTGGTATTGATGCGATGGATGCTGTGCGTTGTTCGGCTAAAACAGGTGTCGGTGTCGACGAGGTTTTAGAAGTCATTGTTGCCAAAATTCCACCGCCAGAAGGCGATCCTGACGCACCATTGCAAGCCTTGATTATCGATTCTTGGTTTGATAACTACTTAGGCGTAGTGTCGTTAGTGCGAATTAAACACGGTAGCCTGAAAAAAGGTGACAAGTTTAAGGTAATGTCTACAGGGCAAAACCACACTGCGGATCGCGTGGGTATTTTCACCCCAAAACAAACTGATAAAACCGAACTTAAAACCGGTGAAGTCGGCTTTGTGATTGCGGGTTTGAAGGAAATTCACGGCGCGCCCGTGGGTGATACGTTAACTTTAGCCAAAAATGGTGCTGAAAAGCCGTTACCTGGTTTTAAGAAAGTGAAGCCACAGGTATACGCTGGCGTATTCCCAATTTCGACCGACGAATATGAAAACTTCCGTGATGCGCTGAACAAACTCAGCCTGAACGATGCGTCATTATTCTTTGAACCTGAAAGTTCATCGGCACTCGGTTTTGGTTTCCGCATTGGCTATTTAGGCCTGCTCCACATGGAAATCGTACAAGAGCGTTTAGAGCGTGAATACAACCTAGAGTTGATCACCACTGCGCCAACCGTAGTGTACGAAGTTGTCATGACCAGCGGTGAAACGATTTATGTTGATAACCCGTCTGATCTGCCTGCGATTAACAACATTGAAGAAATGCGTGAGCCGATTGTTGAGGCCAACATTTTAGTGCCAAAAGAATACTTAGGTAACGTGATTACCCTGTGTATTGAAAAACGTGGCACCCAAGTGAACATGGTTTACCACGGTAACCAAGTGGCTGTGACTTACCATCTGCCAATGGCGGAAGTGGTCATGGACTTCTTCGACCGTTTGAAATCCACTAGCCGTGGCTATGCATCACTCGAATATAACTTTATTCGTTTCGATCCTGCAGACATGGTGCGTTTAGATATTCTCATCAACGGCGACCGAGTCGACGCCTTGGCTATGGTTATCCATAGATCAAACATTCGTCACCGTGGTTTAGCTTTAGTGGATAAGATGAAAGAACTTATTCCACGTCAGATGTTTGATATTGCGATTCAAGCGGCGGTGGGCAGTCAAATTATTGCCCGTTCAACCGTGAAAGCCCTGCGTAAAGACGTAACGGCTAAGTGTTATGGCGGCGACGTTTCTCGTAAGAAAAAACTCTTAAATAAACAAAAAGAGGGTAAGAAACGGATGAAGCAAGTAGGTAACGTTGAGGTGCCACAAGAAGCATTCTTAGCGGTACTTAAGCTAAACGAGTAATCGTTAGCATAAGAAGTGACAATTTAGTTGACTATTGCGCCGCTGTTTGCGGCGCTTTAGTTAGGTTATCGCATTGGTTTATCACTTTGGTTTACCAAGGTCGAATACGGTAAGTTAACTAAAGTATGATATTCGCTGAGTTAGGCACCTTTAATTATTTTTAAGGCAGGAGTTCAATAAGCAATGGCAGCGTATTTTTCCATTATTCTAGTGCTAATCACCCTGATCTCAGGACTTATTTGGTTAGTCGATGTGCTCGTTTTCGCCCCAAAGCGTCGTGAGAGTTTAGCGTTAGCAAAGGCATCACAAGCGAATTTAACTGAAGAAGCTGAGTACCAAATCATTCGTGAGTCGACCATAGTCGAAACCGCGCATTCTATCTTCCCTGTGATTGCCTTTGTGTTGATCCTACGTTCATTTATTTATGAGCCATTTCAAATCCCATCGGGTTCTATGATGCCAACCCTCTTAGTGGGCGACTTCATTCTGGTGGAAAAATTCAGTTATGGGCTTAAAGATCCCGTATGGCGCACTAAACTGGTTGAAACTGGCGAGCCAAAACGCGGTGACGTGGTGGTATTTAAGTATCCTGAAAATCCGCAAATTGACTACATTAAGCGTGTTGTCGGTTTACCGGGTGATAGAATTATTTACCGTAACAAGCAGTTGATGATCCAGAAGGCCTGTGGCGTTGAGCAAACAGCTTGCCCAGAACCACAAGTTATCGCCCGCACAGAGATCAGTCGTGGTGATTACAGCCAAGATGGTGTGCCATTACTGCGTTATAAAGAGGAATTGGGCGATGTTGCCCACGATATTTTGATTAACCCAAGTCGACCTGACATGCTGGGGTATTTTAAGCGCGAAGGTAATTTACCCGCGGGTGAGTTTTTAGTGCCTGAAGGCCATTACTTTGCCATGGGTGATAACCGCGATAACAGTACCGACAGTCGTTTCTGGGGCTTTGTACCAGAAGAGAACCTTGTTGGTAAAGCGGTAGCGATTTGGATTAGTTTTGAATTTGACCGTTCAAAAGCCGACTTTCTCCCAACTTGGGTGCCTAGCGGTGTGCGTTTTGAGCGTGTAGGTGGAATTAAATAGCATGGAACCGATTAAAAATTTGCCACGTTTGTGTCGTACCTTAGGTTATGAGTTCAAGAATATTGAGCTTTTGACTCAAGCGCTGACCCACAGAAGTGCGGCAAATAAGCATAATGAGCGCTTAGAGTTTTTAGGTGATTCAATTTTATCTATCGTGATTTCTGATGCTTTGTATCATCAGTTTCCGAAGGCAACCGAAGGCGATTTAAGCCGGATGCGTGCCACTTTAGTCCGCGGTGATACCTTAACTATCATCGCCCAAGAGTTTAAGCTCGGCGATTATTTATATCTCGGTCCTGGCGAGTTGAAAAGTGGCGGATTTAGACGCGAGTCGATTCTTGCCGATGCGGTTGAAGCCATTATTGGCGCCGTTTACCTTGATTCCGATCTCGAAGTTTGCCGTGCATTACTGCTGAAATGGTATGCCGAGCGTTTGGCCGAAATCCAACCTGGGATCAGTCAGAAAGACGCTAAGACATTACTGCAAGAACATTTACAAGGGTTTAAAAAGCCGCTGCCTGATTACCAAGTAATCAACATAGAAGGCGATGCCCACGATCAGACATTTACCGTTGAATGTCGTATTGAAGACTTGAGTCAAAGCGTCATTGGTGTGGCGAGTTCACGCCGTAAAGCCGAGCAAATCGCGGCCGCTCAAGTATTGGAGTTACTAAAGAAATGACCAAAAAAACAGACTTGTCAGGTATCGATGCTGCAAAAGCGGCAACTGAGCCGAGTTTAGATGAATTACTGGCAAGGATGAATGCGGCCGCGCCAACGCCGTCGGCCCAATACGATGTCACTTATTGCGGCATGGTAGCGATCATTGGTCGCCCTAACGTCGGTAAATCAACGTTAATTAACCGTTTACTTGGTCAGAAGGTAAGTATTACTTCTAAAAAGCCACAAACAACGCGCCACCGTATCATGGGTATTCATACCGATGGTCCGAAGCAAATCGTGTTCATCGATACACCAGGTTTACACATAGAAGAGCAGCGGGCGATTAACCGCCTGATGAACCGCGCAGCAGCCAGTTCGCTTGCCGATGTAGCTATGGTGATTTTTGTGGTCGATGGCATGACGTGGACCGCCGATGATGAGATGGTGTTGAGTAAATTACGCCGTGGCGGTGAAGAGCGTCAGACAATTCTGGCGATTAACAAAGTCGACAATATCAAAGACAAAGAATCGCTGTTCCCGTATTTGGAAGAAGTCGCCAAAAAATATCCTTTCGATGAAATTTTGCCGATTTCAGCCAGTAAAGGTACCAACGTTAAGCGCATTTTAGAGCTAGCGGCGGCGTCTATTCCTGAAGGACCTTTCTTCTTCCCTGAAGACTATGTTACCGATCGTTCGCAACGTTTTATGGCGTCGGAAATTGTGCGTGAAAAATTGATGCGCTTCTTAGGTGATGAATTACCCTATGATGCGACAGTTGAGATTGAACAGTTCAAGATGATGGAAAATGGCGTTTATCAAATCAATGCCTTGATCCTTGTTGAGCGTGAAGGTCAAAAACGTATGGTGATTGGTAGCAAGGGCGAACGTATTCGTACTATCGCAACTCAAGCTCGCTTAGACATGGAGACCTTGTTTGATAATAAAGTTTTCCTCGAAGTGTGGGTGAAAGTGAAATCCGGTTGGGCCGATGATGAACGCGCCTTGCGTAGCTTAGGTTACGGCGACGATTAAGCATTAATTTCAGCGAGCGCGCTTACCGATGAAACGTGGTTACGTTTTACATCATCGCCCATATCGAGAGTCCAGTGTCTTAGTTAACCTGTTAGTTGACGGCATTGGACGGGTTGATGTGGTTACCCGAACCGGCAGCGGTAAGCGCTCTATCAAGAGTATTCTCCAGCCCTTTCAACCGCTGATCTTCGAATTTAGCGGTAAGTCTGAATTAAAAACCTTAACTCAAGTCGAAGCCGCTGCGCCTGCTGTGCCTCTTTCTGGCCAAAGTTTGTTTGCTGGTATGTATATCAATGAGTTATTGGTTCGCACTTTGTCTGTACAGCACAATGCCGAAGAGTTGTTCCTCATTTATCATCAAGCCTTAGTCGGCCTTGCCGCGAAGTTTTGCCAATCCCAACTGCGTTATATTGAGCTCGCCTTGCTGCGGGAATTAGGTTTTATGCCTTCTCTTAGCCGCGATACTCAAGGTGAACCACTCGTACCTGATGATTATTACCAACTCGTGCCTGAGTTAGGTTTTCAATTTGTGCTTAACTCCCGTGCTCGCAACGCCTACCAAGGGGCAATGTTGACGGCGCTTAACGATAACCAGCTCACCGAAGCACATTTTTTGAGCGCGAAGTTGTTGATGCGCTCCCTGTTAACGCCATTACTCGGGACTAAACCTTTGTTGAGTCGACAATTGTTCGTCAGCACAGCCGTACCAACTAAGATTGATGGGAATAATTCGCCCTAGCTCCTGTTTTTTAGCGTGAGCCTAAGTACAATAGGCCGCAATATCAGCGTTAAACATTAAGGAGTTCCCGATGAGCCGTATCTTATTGGGCGTGAATATCGACCATATTGCTACTCTGCGCCAAGCCCGTGGCACCAGTTATCCTGATCCTGTGCATGCTGCTGCCGTTGCTGAACATGCTGGCGCCGATGGCATCACTATCCATTTGCGTGAAGACAGACGCCACATCATAGACCGCGATGTATATTTGTTGGCAAAAACCTTGAAAACCCGCATGAATTTTGAATGCGCTGTGACCGAAGAAATGCTTAACATCGCCTGTGAAATTAAGCCGACCTATGTCTGTTTAGTGCCAGAAAAACGTCAAGAAGTCACCACTGAAGGTGGCTTAGATGTGGCGGGGCAATTAGATAAAATCACTGCAGCAGTTAGTCGTTTAGCTGCTGAGGGTATTCAAGTCTCCTTATTTATCGATGCCGATAAAACTCAAATTGATGCCGCTGTTGCCTCTAGCGCACCGCTTATTGAAATTCATACGGGCTGTTATGCCGATGCTAAAACGGAAGCAGAAGAAGCCACTGAGTTAGCGCGTATTAGCGAAATGGCAAAATACGCCCATGGCAAAGGTTTAGTGGTTAACGCGGGTCATGGTTTGCATTATCACAACGTGAAACCCATCGCGGCGATTCCTGAGTTATATGAACTCAATATCGGTCATGCGATTGTCGCACGTGCCGCTATTGATGGTTTAGCGACAGCAGTGAAAGACATGAAAGTGTTAATGCTTGAAGGTCGTCGAGGCGAATAATGGCGATTGTCGGCCTAGGCACAGATATCGTCGAGATTGAGCGTATTCAGGTCCATGTGGCACGCGCAGGTGACAAGCTGGCGAAACGTGTGCTGACCGAGTCTGAGTTAGCCATTTATACTGCCCATAGTCAGCCAAGTCGTTATCTTGCCAAGCGTTTTGCTGCAAAAGAAGCCGCAGCCAAAGCCCTCGGTACGGGTATTGGCCGCGGCGTGTCGTTTCAGCATATTCACATTGGCAACAATGAGGATGGTGCACCGACGATTCACTTTACCGAGGGGGCGCTGACGCGCTTACAGCAGCTTAAAGCGACGGTTGGGCATATCTCTATTGCCGATGAAAAATCCTACGCGATTGCGACGGTAATCATAGAGTCTTAATAAACCCGAGTTTGTGTCTGTTGGCGGTAAAAAAGGAACCTTAGGGTTCTTTTTTCATTTCTGGATGGGTATCCAAATCAGTGCCAAATTACTGAATGCAACAATTTATTTACTTTTACTGTTCAGCTTAATTGTTTTACGTTAGTTTATGGCTTGCGCGTCGCTCAATTTGGCGCACGTAAAATCAGGGGCAAATGAAGAGGAACCCGACATGAAATCCGCCGCAGAGCAGTTATCGACCTACAAAAGTGTGCATTTAAATCAGCGTAATATTCAGACCCATTTTATTGGCATCCCACTGATTATTTGGTCTGCTTTCCTGTTGTTGGCCACAGTGCGTATTCCGCTGGGGAGTATGGGAGAGACAAGTTTAGCAGTGATAGTCGGTATATTCGTGTTGGCCTATTATGTCCGTTTACACTTAAGGCTTTCAATGGGGCTCATATTATTTATGGTACCTGTGCTGCTCACGACTGAGTGGGCGGCGCATATCGCCGGTGCCACTTGGCTTGCCCTAGGGGTATTTGTGGTGGGCTGGGTGTTCCAGCTAATTGGCCATCAATATGAAAAAGCCAAGCCTGCCTTTGTGGATGACTTAAATCAGCTATTAATTGGGCCATTTTTCTTAATGGCGGAAGTGTATTTTATGTTGGGCTTAGAAAAGGCGCTGAATGCCCAGATAACACCAATGGCGCTTGAGAAGCGTCGTATGCTTGAGGCGAAAAAGTCTGCATAGCTTGGCTAGATAGTGAATTAGAGTAGATAGATTTATAGCTTGGGGGAGCATCATCGCTTGGAGGAAATCGTCCGCCGGACCACATCTTAACTCGTGTGGTTCGGCCATTTTTTATGCTCAAAATTGAGGATTAAACTCTGGGGGGATGATAATACAGTGGGATAATTCTCACTGTATTAATCATATTCTCTGACACATCAATTATCTCTAATGGATAACCTGCTAAACGTAAACTGGTATTCGCAGAAGGAATTTCCTCCAGATACTCCAGAATCAGACCATTGAGGGTTTTAGGGCCATCGGTGGGAAAGTTCCACTTCATTTCTTTATTCAAATCGCGGATCGTAATGCCCGCATCAACTAAGTAGCTGCCATCTTGCTGGACCTTAATGTCTTCACTCGGGGTGGTCAACATAGAAGTGGTAAAGTCGCCGACAATTTCTTCGAGAATATCTTCGAGTGTTACTAGACCTTGAATATCACCATATTCATCAACGACTAAGCCGATGCGCTCTTTATTTTGTTGGAAGTTAGCTAGCTGCACATTGAGTGGCGTACCTTCTGGCACAAAGTAGAGTTCTTTCACTGCGCGCAGCAAAGATGACTTGCTAAATTGCTCTTTAGATTGGAGGCGCAGAGCATCGCGTAGATGAATAAAGCCCACTGCATCGTCTATGGTGTCGCGATACACTAACACTCGGGTATGTGGACTTTGGATCACCTGACGATTGATAACCTTAAATTCGTCATTGACGTTAATTCCGTAGATATCTGAGCGTGGCACCATAATATCTTCAACGGTTACTTTCTCTAAATCCAAGATAGATAACAGCATTTCTTGGTGGCGTCGGGGGATGAGTGCCCCTGCCTCATGTACCACAGTGCGCAACTCTTCTTGGCTTAGTGCATCGCTACTATTAACGGTTTTTATCCCCATCAAACGTAAGATACCTGTGGTTATTAAATTAACGCTTGAGACAACATAGGCAAAGGTAGAGGAAAGTATAAGTAGCAATATGCTAGAGGGAAAAGCAATACGCTCAGGATTTAGCGCTGCGATGGTTTTTGGCGTGACTTCAGCAAAAACGAGCACGACTAACGTAAGCACGCCTGTTGCAACAGCGACCCCTAAGTCGCCCCAAAGACGCATACCAATGATAGTCGCAATAGCCGATGCGGAAATATTGACTAAGTTATTACCAATTAAGATCAATCCAATCAAACGGTCAGGACGCTCAAGTAACTTCAAAGCTCTAATCGCCCCTTTATGGCCATTGTTGGCTAAGTGGCGTAGACGGTAACGGTTGAGAGTCATCATTGCGGTTTCTGAGCCTGAAAAATAGGCAGAGAATAGGATAAGCACTAGTAAAACGATCAGGAGTGCGCTTGTCGATATAGCGTCCAAAAAAGGCTCCAATGTGGCCAGTAAACTTAAGTAAATACCGACATTTAAAAAAAGTGTCAAGTCGGCCGCAGCAATAACTGCCCCAGCCGACTTAAATGTTTAGTTGAGGATTAACTCTTTGACAATGCGCGCGCCAAAATATGCGAGCGAAAGTAAGGATGCGCCAGTCAGAGTATAAATGACTGCGGTACGAATTTTACAACCGACCCAATACTGTTGCCACAGCATAGTAATGTATACAAACCAAGCCATTATCGACAGAATTGCCTTATGACCTTTACCATCGGCGAACATATCTTCAAGGAAGATAAAACCAGTCGCGAGCGACAAACTGAGCAAGATAACGCCGATAATCACTAGGTGATACAGTTGTTTTTCAACTGTCATCAGCGGCGGAATGCCAGGGCTCAGCATAAATTGTTTTTTCTTCAGTTTATTTTGGATCATCGCCAGTTGTATCGCATACAGGGCGGCAATCATCAGGGCGCTGTAGGCCATGAGTGACAATACGACGTGGGCTAATACTTCAGGATAAAGCTCAAAATGCGTGATGAATTTAGGTGGCAATAACCAGAGTAGGGCAACCGAAAGTACTGAGCAGGCGTAAACCACGGGCACGACGACGATGACTTTCAGCCTGAACATCAATATCGTAAAAGTAAAAGCAATAATCCAGTTCACTAAGGAAATCACATTCGTCAGGCTAAAGTTTTGGCCATCTGTGGTGAAAATCACTTGTGATAATGCTGCGGCATGCAAAATAACCGCAATAGCGGCAAAGCCTGCGACAGCACGGCGATTCGGACCGTCTGGGTGAAACAATCTACTCGTCACTAGTACCAATGCAATGCAATAAAAAAACATGGCTGAGGCAGAAAAGATGACCATGGGTAATTAACCTATTTGTGTAGTTAAAGGTGCCTTAAAAACGGGGCATACAGATCAATATTTCCCCTAGAATAACATGAGCTGTCGGCAAATGGGCAGTGACATGAGTTGCAAAATTTAGCAGATTCTTATTGTTAGGGTTAAATAGTGTGTCGACGACAATAAAACATGACTCAGCGCAAGCAAAACACTTAACCACAATCAAGATGGGTGCAGCAGTAGCATAATGCGCATGCATCGTTATAATACAGCCCATCAATCGAGATTCTTAAAGGTATAGAACAGGACGATGTTTGAGAACCTAACCGACAGACTGTCACGCACACTGAAAAATATCAGTGGCCGTGGTCGCTTAACTGAAGAAAACGTTAAGGAAACCCTGCGCGAAGTGCGTATGGCACTGCTGGAGGCCGATGTTGCCCTGCCTGTGGTGCGCGAATTTGTTAATAACGTAAAAGAACGTGCCGTTGGACAAGAAGTCTCTAAAAGCTTAAGCCCAGGTCAAGCCTTTATTAAGATAGTTCAAAGTGAACTTGAAAAATCCATGGGCGAGGCGAATGAAGCCCTAGATTTAGCCACTCAGCCGCCAGCTGTGATTATGATGGCAGGTCTGCAAGGTGCGGGTAAAACCACCAGTGTGGCCAAACTGGGTAAATTTTTACGCGAACGCCATAAAAAATCGGTATTAGTCGTCAGTGCTGACGTTTATCGCCCCGCGGCGATTAAACAGCTTGAGACGTTAGCGCAAGAAGTGGCGGTGGAGTTTTTCCCATCGGACGTTAGCCAAAACCCAATCGACATTGCGAAAGCGGCGATTGCCCACGCTAAATTAAAGTTTATCGATGTGGTGATCCTCGATACCGCGGGTCGTCTGCATGTCGACGAAGCCATGATGGACGAGATCAAAGGCTTACACGCAGCGGTTAAGCCTATCGAAACCTTGTTCGTTGTTGATGCTATGACAGGTCAAGATGCGGCAAACACCGCTAAGGCTTTCAATGAAGCTTTGCCACTGACAGGGGTTATTTTAACTAAAGTCGATGGTGATGCGCGCGGTGGTGCGGCGTTATCGATTCGCCACATTACGGGCAAGCCGATTAAATTCCTCGGTGTGGGTGAAAAGACCGACGCGTTAGAGCCATTCCATCCTGACCGTATTGCCTCACGCATTTTGGGCATGGGCGATGTGTTATCGCTTATCGAAGAAGTTGAGCGCGGCGTCGATAAAGAAAAGGCCATGAAGCTGGCTTCGAAAGTGAAGCAAGGTGGCAGTTTCGATTTAGAAGATTTCCGTGAGCAGTTACAGCAAATGAAAAACATGGGCGGCATGATGAATATGCTGGAAAAACTGCCCGGTGTCGGTCAATTGCCCCCAGAAGCCTTAGCGCAAATCCAAGACGGCAAGATGACAGGCCAAATGGAAGCCATCATTAATTCGATGACTTCCAAGGAGCGCAAGAACCCTGATTTAATCAAGGGCTCACGCAAACGTCGCATCGCAGCTGGTTCTGGCACGCAAATTCAAGATGTAAACCGTTTATTGAAACAGTTTACTCAAATGCAAAAGATGATGAAAAAAATGTCTGCTAAGGGCGGCATGCAAAAAATGATGCGCGGAATGCGCGGTATGATGCCGCCAGGAATGAAATTCCCGGGACGTTAATCGGGCATTTTTAGTTAAACTTAGCACTTTATCAGTCGGTTGACTCTGGCAACAATGAACCGCTTACTGAGGGCGCAGGCGTAATAATCGCCATCTTTGGTTGCATTCGTTGGAAAGTCAGGTAAAATCTTCCGGCTTTCTATCTGGGACTCTTCGCGAACACGGGGTTCCAGTTTTTATTTTTGCTTCAAGCAAATCATTAGAGGATTGAAAACGCATGGTTACCATTCGTTTAGCTCGTGGCGGCGCAAAAAAGCGTCCATTTTACAACATCGTTGTTGCTGATAGCCGTAACGCTCGTGACGGTCGTTTCATCGAGCGTGTTGGTTTCTTCAACCCATTGGCCCGTGGCCAAGAAGAAACTTTACGTTTAGACCTAGCTCGCGTTGAGCACTGGGTTTCTAACGGTGCAGCTGCTACAGAACGTGTAGCAAAACTGATCAAAGACGCTCGTAAAGCAACAGCTTAATAGCGTTAAGGTATAGATTGATGAGCAGTAACCAACAGCCAGTCGTACTGGGGAAATTAGGCTCCTGTCATGGCATTAAAGGTTGGCTGAAAATCACCGCCTATACCGATTCTGTTGAAGGTATCTTTGACTATTCACCTTGGCTTATTAAAGAAAATGGTGAATGGCGCGAAATAAAGGTCACCCAGTGGCGTTATCAAGGTAAGGCCGTTGTTGCCTTACTTGATGGCGTAGAAACACGGGAGCAAGCGCAAATGCTCACAAATTGTGAGATTGCGATTTTGCCGGAACAGATGAACGATTTGCCAGCAGATGAATTCTACTGGCGTGATCTCATCGGTTGCGAAGTGGTCAATACAACAGGCTATAACATGGGAATTGTCGATCAGATCGTGGAAACAGGATCGAACGACGTATTACTCGTTAAAGCCAACGCTAAAGATAGTTTCGGCAAAGTGGAACGTATGATCCCCTTTGTCCCTGAGCAGTTCATCAAAACGGTTGATCTGCAAGGTAAACAGATTTTAGTGGATTGGGATCCTGACTTCTAAGTCGAGGTACAACAGATGTGGTTAGGGGTAATAACCCTGTTCCCAGAGATGTTCCGTGCCGTGACAGACTTTGGTGTTACGGGTCGAGCCGTGAAAAACGGCCTGCTCGAGTTGCACACGTGGAATCCCCGTGATTTCACCCATGATAGACATAATACGGTAGATGACAGGCCTTACGGCGGTGGTCCCGGAATGTTGATGATGGTGCAACCCTTGCGCGATGCCATCCATGCAGCGAAAGCCGCAGCGGGTGAAGGTGCGAAGGTGATTTACTTGTCACCTCAAGGACGCAAGCTGGATCAGCAAGGCGTCACTGAGTTGGCTCAATCATCAC
This sequence comes from Shewanella sp. DW31, assembly GCF_015767295.1. Lineage (NCBI taxonomy): Bacteria > Pseudomonadati > Pseudomonadota > Gammaproteobacteria > Alteromonadales > Shewanellaceae > Shewanella > Shewanella sp. DW31. The sequence continues at coordinate 234,169 of NZ_JADWMP020000002.1, read as the reverse complement.
GTTTGATTTTGGTCTGTGGTCGATACGAAGGTATTGATGAACGCATCATTCAAACGGAAGTGGATGAAGAGTGGTCGATAGGGGATTACGTGCTTTCGGGCGGCGAATTACCGGCGATGACTCTGATAGATTCAGTATCGAGATTGGTTCCTGGCGTGCTAGGAAAACAAGCTTCGGCGGAGCAAGATTCTTTCTCCGACGGTTTACTGGATTGTCCACATTACACTCGCCCTGAAAGCCTTGATGGTCTTGACGTACCGGCAGTGCTGCTAAGTGGCAACCACGAACAAATTAGACTCTGGCGTTTACAGCAAAGCCTTGGTAGGACTTTACTTAGACGGCCAGAATTATTGCAAAATCTAGCTCTGACTGACGAACAAACGACTCTATTAGCGCAGTTCGTTGAAGCAATGAACAAGCATGCTTAGTCGTAGCTCAGTTAATTCTAGAACGGAGTAAGTTATGAACAACATCATTAAAATGCTCAACGATGAGCAAATGAAACAAGACGTACCTGCGTTTGGTGCTGGTGATACAGTAGTCGTTCAGGTTCGTGTTAAAGAAGGCGATAAAGAGCGTTTACAGGCTTTTGAAGGCGTTGTAATTGCTAAGCGTAACCGTGGTCTGCACTCTGCATTCACAGTACGTAAAATCTCTAATGGCGAAGGTGTTGAGCGTGCTTTCCAAACGCACAGCCCACTGATCGCTAGCATTGAAGTTAAGCGTCGTGGTCGCGTTCGTCGCGCCAAACTGTACTATCTGCGTGATCGTTCAGGTAAATCTGCACGTATCCGTGAGAAGCTGGCAACTAAGTAATAGTTACCGCTACAGAAAACAAGACGTAGTGTTCGCACAGAAAACCGCCCTAGTGGCGGTTTTTTGTTGCTGTTTTTTGAGTATTTATACTTGATCTAAAGAGAATGAACAGGCATAGTGGTCGCCTGATTGTAATGGTGTAGCATTACAGAAGTGCATTGCGATGGATTTACGCTATTTTATATCCGAAATGAATGCCCAAGCTGACTTGAAGTCCTGCTTCGACAACTGGGTTAAACACTAAGTCTTAGGTGGTAAGCATGCAACAAGATACGATTAACAACGTACACATCAGTTCAGAGAAAGTCTTAATCACGCCGCAAGAGCTTAAAAATGCCTTGCCACTCTCTGAGCATGCTTATCGTTATATCCTCAATGCCCGCAAAACCGTGGCTGATATTGTCCATAAGCGCGACAATCGAGTATTGATTGTCACTGGCCCTTGCTCCATCCATGATATCGCCGCCGCTAAGGAATACGCTTTAAGGCTTAAAACTCTGCACGATGAACTCAGTGATGAGTTCTATATCTTAATGCGAGTCTACTTTGAAAAGCCACGTACTACGGTAGGTTGGAAGGGCATGATCAACGATCCCGATATGGATGAATCCTTCGATGTCGAAAAAGGCCTGAAAATGGCCCGTGAGCTGATGATTTGGTTGGCCGAGTTAGGACTGCCTGTTGCCACCGAAGCACTCGATCCTATCAGTCCTCAGTACATTTCTGAGCTTGTCACTTGGTCTGCCATTGGCGCTCGCACCACTGAATCGCAGACTCATAGGGAAATGGCATCGGGTCTTTCTATGCCGGTGGGCTTTAAAAATGGCACCGATGGTAAGCTCGATGTAGCGATTAATGCGCTAAAATCGGCGGCCAGTAGCCACAGATTTATGGGCATAAACCAGCAGGGCCAAGTCGCATTATTGCAAACTGCGGGCAATCCCGATGGCCATGTGATTTTACGCGGTGGTGCAACGCCCAACTATGATGCGGCGAGTGTGGCAGAGTGTGAAACGCAGCTCCATAAAGCCAAACTCAATGCACGTTTGATCATCGATTGCAGCCATGGCAATTCATCCAAAGACTACAGCCGCCAAAAGCCTGTCTGTGAAGATGTGTTCGAGCAGATTTTTAACGGCAATAAGTCGATTATTGGCGTCATGCTAGAAAGTCATTTAAATGAAGGCAATCAAAGTTGTGATAGGCCATTAAGCGAGCTAGCTTACGGTGTTTCTGTAACAGATTCTTGTATTAATTGGGAAAAAACAGAAACCATTTTACGGGAAGGCGCAGCGAAGTTATCTTCAATACTTCCAACGCGTTTCGATATGCTGAAAGTAGCTAACGCTTAAATTGGTTACAGCTTAATGGACTCAGGTATGAATGAAAAAACAACGGCCGAATTAGAACACCTTCGCGGCCTGATTGATGGTGTTGATCAGCAATTACTGCACTTACTGCGTAAGCGCTTGGATCTCGTTGCACAAGTGGGCACGGTGAAACACGGCGCGGGTTTACCGATTTATGCACCTCAGCGTGAAGCAGCCATGCTGGCTAAACGCCGTGAAGAAGCAAAAACTATGGGGATCGAGCCGCAGTTGATCGAAGATATTTTACGTCGCTTGATGCGTGAGTCTTACCTTAATGAGAAAGATGTAGGCTTTAAACAAGTCAAAAAAGATTTAGGGTCTGTGGTGATTATCGGCGGTAAAGGTCAGCTTGGTGGGCTATTTTCACAAATGCTGACTTTATCCGGCTACCAAGTGAATCTGCTTGATAAAGACGATTGGCAGCAAGCAGATAGCCTATTTGCCGATGCGGGCGTGGTGTTAGTGACTGTGCCGATTGCGATTACTTGCGATCTTATTCGTGAAAAGCTGACCCAATTACCAGCTGACTGCATTCTGGCAGATTTGACCTCCATCAAGACTGAGCCGGTTAAAGCCATGCTTGAGGCGCATTCTGGTCCTGTCGTTGGTTTTCATCCTATGTTTGGTCCTGATGTGGGCAGTCTGGCGAAGCAAGTCGTGGTGGTGTGTCATGGTCGCTCGCCGGAAAAATACCAGTGGCTACTTGAGCAGATCGCCATTTGGGGGGCGCGGATTGTCGAAGCAGAACCAGAGCGTCACGACAATGCGATGCAGCTAGTGCAGGCAATGCGTCACTTCTCGACCTTTGTGTATGGTTTGAATCTGTGTAAGGAAGAGGCCGATATTGATACTTTACTGCAATTTAGCTCGCCGATTTATCGATTAGAATTGGCTATGGTAGGGCGCTTATTCGCCCAAAGCCCAGAGCTTTATGCCGATATTATTTTTGCCCAGCAAGATAGCCAGCATGCTATTGGTGATTATTTAGACAACTACCGTGAAGCGTTAGAGCTACTAAAACGGGGTGACAGGAACGAGTTTATTAAGCAGTTCCAAAGTGTCGCCAAATGGTTTGGGGATTTCGCCCCTCAATTCCAGCGCGAAAGTCGTATTATGCTGCAATCGGTTAATGATATGAAAACCAATTAATAAATAAACAGTTACTCTTTAAAACGCCCATCATTGATGGGCGTTTTTTTATGGATTTTTTAACAGGTCACATTGTATTTATTAGCAATTGCTTAAGGTGATCTTTCTCTAACATTTAGCATCTCACTTTAGAAATGACTGTCGCTTATGGCACGTTTAGGTAGACTAGTTTTAAACATGCAAAAATAAAGCATGAATTTAAATTAGGAGTCTATCCATGTTCTGTATTCAGTGTGAGCAAACCATTCGTACACCCGCTGGCAATGGTTGTAGTTATTCCCAAGGTATGTGTGGCAAGTTGGCGGCAACGTCCGATCTGCAAGACTTGCTGATTTACATGCTACAAGGCGTGTCTGTATATGCGGTTAAAGCTCGCGAGCTGGGCATTATCGATGCTGAAATTGATAGTTTTGTGCCTAAAGCCTTTTTCGCGACCCTCACCAACGTCAACTTCGATGATGAGCGCATTATGGCCTATACCCAGCAGGCGGCTAAGTATCGTGCTCAGTTAAAAGCTTCTTACGAAGCGGCTTGTGAACAAGCCGGTATTGCTGCTGAGCAAGTGCCGCAAGTCGCTCAGTTAGTGCTGGGGACCAGTAAGATTGAAATGCTAGCGCAGGCACCGATTGCATTGCTGAATAAAGATAAGCATGAAGTTCATGAAGACATCATGGGGTTGAGGTTATTGTGTTTATATGGCCTTAAGGGCGCGGCTGCTTATATGGAGCATGCTCGCGTGTTGGGTCAGACTGATGCTGATGTGGCAGGGCGCTTCCATGAAATTATGTCTTTCTTAGGTGAGCCGAGTGTTGATGGCGATAAGCTGTTTACTACGGCTATGGACATAGGTCAGTTGAACTACCGCATAATGGCAATGCTGGATGCGGGTGAAACTCAGGCCTTTGGTCATCCTGAGCCAACTGTGGTCAACACTAAGTCAGTTAAGGGCAAAGCCATACTAGTTTCTGGCCATGACATGAAGGATTTAGAGCTTATTCTCGAGCAGACGGTAGGCAAGGGTATCAATGTGTTTACCCACGGTGAAATGCTTCCTGCACTGGCGTATCCTGCCTTTAAAAAATATGCACATCTTGTCGGAAATTACGGCAGTGCTTGGCAGAATCAACAGCAAGAATTTGCCAATTTCCCTGGCGCTGTAATGATGACATCTAACTGTATTATCGATCCAAATGTGGGTAGTTATAGTGATCGTATCTTTACTCGCAGCATAGTGGGCTGGCCTGGTGTGGTGCATATCGAAGGAGATGATTTCTCGGCTGTCATTGATAAAGCGTTAGCCTTAGAAGGCTTTATCTATGATGAAATCCCACACACTATCACTATTGGTTTTGCCCGCAATGCCTTGATGGCCGCAGCGCCCGCCGTGGTTGAAAATGTGAAAAGTGGTGCGATTAAGCATTTCTTCCTTGTTGGCGGTTGCGATGGCGACAAAGCTGACAGAAGCTACTTCACTGAACTTGCTAAATCCACACCTAAGGATTCAATAATCCTGACGCTAGGCTGTGGTAAGTACAAATTCAATAAGCTCGAATTTGGTGACATTAACGGTATTCCACGTTTGCTCGATGTGGGCCAATGTAACGATGCCTATTCAGCGATTCAGTTAGCGATTGCATTAGCTGAAGTGTTTGAATGTGATATCAATGAATTACCTCTGAGCTTAGTGCTTTCTTGGTTTGAGCAAAAAGCCATTGTAGTACTGCTGACGCTGTTGTCACTTGGCGTTAAAAATATTCGAACAGGCCCGACGCCACCTGCATTCCTGACGGCCAATTTAGCCAAAATTTTGGAAGATAAGTTTGGCTTGCGTAATACCACGACAGTCGAAGCCGATTTAAAAAATATGTTAAACGTGGCTTAAATCAACCAAGAATTGTTGCTGAACTGCGGTTTTGGCTTGTTTACTGAGGCCGCAGTGTTTTGTGGGTAAATGCTATGAACATGAGTGTGATAGCGGGAGCGCGGGCATTATCGGTTTCGCCCCATAAACCCGGAAGTGTTAATCAATTAGTGTGCGTCGAACGCTGGAATGAAACCTCGGATGTCGTGAGTTTTCGTTTTCAAGCGGGCGAGCCGATGAAGTTTGACTATAAACCCGGTCAGTTTATGACCTTTGTGCTTGAGATTAATGGCGAGCAAGTGTGCCGCAGTTATACCTTGTCATCATCGCCATCTAGGCCCTATTCCTTGATGGTGACGATTAAGCGTGTTGCGGGTGGACTCGTATCTAATTATCTTATCGACAATCTATTACTCGGCCAGAGTGTACGAGTGCTGCCGCCCGCGGGGCAATTTAATCTGTTTGATATTGCTCGGCTAAGCCATAAACAGCCAGAGACTGAAAAGTTAGATGCTAATTTGTTAGCTATAACGGCGCAGAAATACCTTTTTTTGAGTGCTGGTTGCGGTATTACCCCCATGTACTCTATGTCGCGTTATCTGACTGATACACAAATTGATGCCGATATTGCCTTTGTGCACAGTGCGCGATCAGAGAATGATATTATTTTTAAGTCATCATTGGCGACTATGGCCAACCGTTTTAATGCATTTAAGCTCAGCTACGTACTTGAGACTGTCACTGAAACACTGGGGTGTTCACCAAAGATAGCATTCGATTTCGGGCGGTTAAGTGCACAGATGCTACAAACCTTAGTACCTGATTTTGCAGAGCGTACTATCTACCTTTGTGGGCCAGAACCTTATATGCAAGCGGTAAAAGCCTTATTGGTCGAACTCAATTTTGATATGAGTCGGTTATACCATGAGAGTTTTGCCACGGCCGAGAAAGTTGCCCGTAGTCAGCTTATGCAAGCAAACTCGTCAGATGGAACGAGTGAAAACCCACCAGAAGTGGCTTTCGCCTTGTCTATTGGCGATCGAAGCACGACGCTAAATCAAGGACAAAGTCTGCTGGAGGGAATTGAGGCGGAAGGGTTGCCGATTATTGCGGCCTGTCGTTCGGGCGTTTGCGGCGCGTGTAAGTGTCAAGTCTTGGAGGGCGAAACGGTATCGACAAGCGTGATGACACTGACTACTGCAGAAATTGAAGCCGGTTTTGTACTCGCTTGCTCCACAAAATTAGCATCCGACGTGACACTTAAACTTTAACGTGCTGCTAATTAGCGTCATTTACTTGTGACTTATTTTTAAATGGATGGAAATATTTCTAATCCTTAGTTGCGCTTATCTCAGTGAGAACGTAAGGTTAATGACAAGGGCGTATGATGTTTGCGCCCAGTCTATTAGTCTGGCTGGAGTCTCTCAATGACAATGACAACCACTTATGCCGCAAAAATTGAAGACCGTACTCTGGGACATTTGTTGTACGCCTTGATGTCGGGTTTTCCCTTATTATTACTTCCTGTGCTGCTAAGTTTGTTCATTAATGTTTCCCAACGCCAATTCCATGGTAATCCATTATTGGCGTCGCATTTACGTTGGCAACGGCATTCTAATCTCGCCTTTCTTGGCTTACTAGTGCTCGGCTATTGCGTTCCACTGACTTGGCTCAGTCTTTCGATTTATCTCTTTGGGATCATTTGGTTTTGCCACAGGATCATTAAAGGGTGGTTAAGTCTATTGGATGGTTTAGAAATCTAAACTTGTGCTAGAGTCTCTAAATTGATGATTTTTAGAGGCTCTTATGTCCAGCTACCAAATTCTGTGTGTCCTCTGCGCATTGGCGCTAGTGACTTCGGTTATCTCCTCTCGCGTCCATAAACTGCAGGAAACTGTGGCCATTACTGCTATTGCCCTAGGAATGAGTTTGTTGTTGCTCCTTGGGGGAAAGGCTTTAGGTGGGGACGTTTATGTGTATTTTGTCTCTGGCTTAGAGAAACTCGATTTTCAAGCTTTACTGCTCAATGGCATGCTCGGTTTTTTACTCTTTGCCGGCGCATTACAAATCCGCTTAAAAATACTGAGGCATCAAAAGTGGGAGATCCTAATCCTTGCTTTTATAAGCACCTTATTGTCGACATTTATTATAGGTGGGCTGTTATTTTGGTTCGCGCCTATGCTGGGTCTCCCGCTACAATTCAGCCACTGCTTACTGTTCGGCGCCTTGATTTCGCCCACCGATCCTATCGCTGTTTTGGCTATTTTAAAGAAAATGGGTGCGCCGGAAGATATTGCGATTCAAGTAGAAGGTGAATCTTTATTTAACGATGGCATAGGGTTAGTGATTTTTGTGGCAATATCGCAATTGGCTTTCTCCACCGAGCCACTGACGTTTATCCATATCTCTGAGTTATTTATTCGTGAGGCGGTAGGTGGGGTTATTTACGGTAGCGTGCTTGGTTTTCTGCTGCATCATTTTTTCCGCTACTGCGAGGAAGAAACGCAATTAATGCTGGTTACCCTGCTGATCCCAACCGCGGGATATGTCATGGCGGATGTGCTTGGTGTTTCTGGTCCTTTAGCTATGGTGAGTGCGGGGATCATCATAGGAAATTTCAGTGTGCCTAAGTTTTTTGCTCGCAACGAGCGAGTGAAACTATTTACTTTTTGGTCGCTGATTGAATCCTTCTTTAATGCCTTACTCTTCCTATTGCTTGGTTTATTACTTTTGTTAGTCACTTTCAAAGCGCCATTATGGTGGTTTATGTTTGTGGCTATACCAATAGTCTTGTTGGCGCGTGCAATGAGTGTGTTATTACCTTATTTAGGCTTTCGATTGTTTAAGTCATACAACCCCTATGCAGAGACGATTTTGATTTGGGGTGGCTTAAGGGGAGGATTAGCCCTCGCTATGGCGATGAGTTTGCCAGAGGGTATCGTCATAGATGCTATTGGTGGTGTGGAGCTGCGGGAGTTGTTGTTAGTGATGACCTATGCCGTCGTCGTATTTTCGATTCTAGTGCAGGGCTCTACTATGACAGGGCTTATCCGTAGGAGTAATGCCGTTACTGAACCATCGAGTGCTGTTGGCTCTTCTTAAAATGCATAAAGGCTCACTGCGCTGCAATACTAAACAATATTAAGCCTGCTAGTCATCACACTGGCTAGCAAGCTTGTCTGAGTCAATTAGGAATAAAAGAAGCCTCATTTATCCCTTAACACACTTCGAACTAACCACATTTCACTTTAAATTAAATCACTCAAGATCAAAGCTTTAGTTCGCCCGATATAATTCCCGTACCACAGCGCTTATTAAGTTAAGCGACTCATGGTCATCACTGCTAGCTAGTGGACAATTGAGTATCAATCCATCCACTTTAAGCTGTTTAATTCCTTGTGTTTGAACCAGCAGGGCATCATCCGAAACGGCATAGCTAGGGTTGATCAAAATGGGCAAATGACTCGTGGCTTTAATCTGGATCAGGCTCGCCAAATCGAGTGAGGGTAGATTGGCGTTATTTAAGGTTCTAATGCCAGAGTCACACAGGATAAGTTGCTGATTGCCTTGGCTTAAGATAATTTCTGTTGCCGTGAGTAATTCTTCAAAACTTGCCATATCGTTACGTTCAAGTATTAAAGGTATCGGTAGGGTTCCAGCTTGAGTCAGTAAAGTTTGGTTAAACATCTGCTTGCCTGCGAGGAATAACATATCGGCGTGCTGGACTGCTAATGGCATATCAGCTTCTTGCGCTATGGCAATAATGCACACTAGGCCATATTGATGCAGGATTTGGCGTAGTTTAGCGAGAGTAACTTCTGCCATAGTCAGTTGATTAACAGCGCTGAGCAAAACGGCTTGGAATCCCGCTTCTTTAAGCTGCTTCACTTGCTGCTCGAAAGCCGATAATGCTAAATGTGAAATGTCATTATTCAGTGTGATTTGGGCTATGGCACCGACATGCCCTGCACCGATTGTCATTGCGCCACAGTTGATTTCACTTGCTTGCTCTTTATAGGCTTTGTTATATCGAACTGGACTGGCATTAGCACCATTTTCGCTGATGACTTGATCCTTAGAGGTGCTGGGCTCAATCAGTAGCTGGCTGTTGCTCAGCTGTGTGGGCTTGACTGTTTCACAAGGATAACAGCCTAATACTTTGATAAAACGGGTGATCCGCTCGAGTTGCTTTAAACCCGCCTGCATAGATTCACTGGAGATATTCGCGTCGATATCCAAATAGAACATCTCTTCCCAAGGAGTTCCTGGAATCGGGCGTGACTCTAATTTACTCATGTTTAACTGATGCGCTTTTAGAACCAGTAAGGCTTCCACTAAAGCACCGGCTTTTTGGCCTGTTGCCATGATCAATGTAGTCTTAGCGGGTAACTGCTCTGGTACGGCAACGGCTTTGCGTGCAACAACGATAAAGCGACTTTGGTTGATCTTCTGATTCGCTAAACCTGCTTCTATGGACTCAAGTTGATAGAGTGCACCACCTTCTGCGCTGCCAATCGCTGCTGCACTGTTATCTGGACTTTGGTTTACCTTTTCCATTGCTTCTGCGCTGCTTGAGCAGTATTCCAGTCTCAAGTCTTTGTGTTGAGTTAAATATCTGCTGCATTGGCTAATAGGTTGAGGGTGGGCATAGACAGTTTTGATCTCAGCTAATTTACTGCCAGCTTTTCCTAGTAGGCAATGGCTGACTTCAATCGTCGTTTCGCCAACAATCGACAGACTGGTGTGCTGTAGCACGTCGTAGACTTCGTTGATTGAACCTGAAGATGTATTCTCAATCGGCAGGAAACCATAATCAGCATGTCCAGACTCAACGGCTTGCACTATTTCATCGAAACTTTGGCAACCTAAGTCCAGCATTTCAACTTGGCGACGTTGGCAATAGCGTGTAGCTGCGAGATAAGAGTATGAACCTCTAGCACCGAGGTAAGCGATACAATACTGTTGTTTTTGTGTCTCTGGATTGGCGCGGCCGTGAAGGTAAGCTTGTTGATTCAATACTGAATCTTCAATGATGCTCTGGTAAAGGGAGATAACATAGTGGGCATCTAATCCTTTCTCTCTGCCTTCTTTCACGAGTCGAGCGAGCAGTTCTTTTTCCCTTTGAGTATCTCTGATGGGTCTGACATCCACTTCTTTGCTACGGGCTACTTCTAAACTTAAGCGACGGCGCTCTGCGAGTAATGCCAGCAGTTCATTATCCAGATGGGTGATCTGCTCTCGGGTTTGATTTAAAGGCTGTGGTGTATGCATTCTGACCTCAATTGCCGCCATGTATTTTATCAATCGTTTAAGACAAAAAAGCCTCCCAGTTGGGAGGCTTTGGATTTTTACTTTCGTTTTTACACAGTAAATCCGCCTCCTAGAGTGGGGGTGTAAAAAAGAAAGTAAAAAAAGCTGCTGTTATCATTTTCATGGTCTTAAAACTAAAGGGCTAGGGCTTAGCTGTCAATCAAAACTTTCTTAAAGGTAATCTAAAAAGAAAGCGCACCCGAGGGTGCGCTGGTTTGGTTCAAGTATGTATATATGGTCAAGCGAGTTTATCCTCCTTATGGTCAGTGTGGGACAAGGTAACACATTCGTTTATCTTACATTTACGTGTAACAGTAAAACGTTGACAACTCACTAGATAACGACTTGCATTTACAATGAACATTAACAAGTACTTTATGCGGCATAGCGTATAACCTTGAAACTATGCAGTTTGCAGTACCAGCGAACTTACGTTGACATGTCTTGCACTTATATTTTAACAATTAACACTTGCATGGAGCTATAACATTAAAAACTAACACTAACAAAACGAACATTTAAAAATAAACGATTTACGGCTCATTGGTTGTACTAGGTACATTTTGCTGTAAGAACAGCTTAGCCTTGTCACGCGTTTAGGTCTTGCTACTTACATTATTACCATTATTATTTTTTACTTTAAAACCTAACATGTTAATACATGGAGCGTATAAAAACTTTCATTTACTGTTATTACAATTTTCGTCAAGTCTAGATTTCCTCCTTTTAAGTTGATAAGTAAACATTATTTAAGGTGTCTATAAATATCAAAACTCAACTAATGGTAAACGTTAACACATTACATAAATAAACATTTATACGTTTTACAGTTTTTACTATACAAATAACACTAAGTAAACTAATGACTTTTAATCAAATCAACGTATTGCACTTACATTAAATCACACGCTAAAACGCTAACTAACATATCAGTGTAAATATGACTCTCTTCATATAACTAATCTACATCTAACTAAACGTGACAGTTGTTACCTCATTTTATCTCAGTGTTTAGCACGTATTGGTGCTGACCCGTTTTACAATAAACGCTTTTATTCATGTAGCTTTTGTAAATGTGACTTTTGTTTATGTTTACCTGAGCCTCCATTGTGGATATAAACATTTTATAGTTAAAGGTTTTGCTAATGTACTCGTTGTACTGTACTCGACTCCTTATGTTAACTCTGGTATTCAGCAATGCCGCCTGTTTCTGGTGGTCATCCTGATATTGGGTCAAAATTGAGTACTGCTTTTAGTGAATGCCAACATACTTGATTGTTTCTAAAATCAAATTGTTCGCTCTTGTGTTGCCTCCTTTCCAAACTTGCTATTGAAAGTGGAACCTAGTTGAAAATAAAAATTGAACTTTTAAACGTAGAAATTATAAGTAAAATTAATCATTAACAGTAAACCTTAGTACTTAAAACTATATAGCTTAGATTAGTAGTGCTCCTTAGTTATATCCAGTAACGTTACTTAGAACTTAAGATCTGTTAATCAATATTTGTAAATCAAAATTTAAAGTAAATCAACATTTGAAACGATTTAAATCCGCACCACTTCGATTCTTGCTGTCACTTTGTAAAGTGTAGTAGGTATTTAGTCAAAAGAACTGTTTTTTTCATCATTAAAATGATTGCACTAAGCTTTTGTAAAAACTGTGATCTGATTAAATATTTCTACTTTATTGCTCTCAAAGTGATGCGTTTCTCGTACTCACCAGATTTAAATTATGCCGCATCTTCCTCCTCGTACTCGTCGTCAATTTCAACAACATTATTAGTCGGTGTTAGTGATGTGGAGCGTTGAGCTTCAGGTTTGTGTGTTATGCGATTGAGCTGCTTCTCTAATTTTTGGCCCATAGCGTTAATCGCAGTATATAAATTTTCATGTTTTGCTTGAGCGAAGAGTTCTCCATTTGGGATGCCAACCGATGCTTCAATTTTGAAACCAGGTTTCTCCTCCGTAATGATTACATGGGGATTTATCATTTGCACATCATGCCTTGAAAGTTTTTCAAAACGGCTTTCAATGCGTTCGCGAATAGGAGATGTGACTTCAAGTTGCTTGCTAGTAATCTTTAGCATATTTCGAACCTTCTGTTGTTTCCTTGGATTTCAGATTACCAAGGTTCGCACTATAAAACGAGATGTAGATCACGTTTTTGTGCCCATTAGATACTGTTCGTTGGATATTTGATCACTTAGACAAATATCAATAATTCTTGGCCCAAAAGCCTTGTATTGCCAGCTAAATGGGGTCATATTCGATGGGATAACTCCGCAGTCTTTGCCCTTATTTACTTATATTTACTTTAAGTTTCATCCCGAATCCCGATAAAATACTTCTACTTATTCCATTCGGTCACTTTGAGTTTGCCCATTTTATGAATACTGAACACGTTAAAATTAAGATCTGGGATTTACCCACGCGAATTTTCCATTGGGGCATGGTGTGTCTGTTGGCACTTTTATGGTGGAGTGCCGATGCGGGAGAAATGCAGTGGCATCAAATTTTTGCTTATAGTTTGCTGATCCTTATTGGATTTAGGATCCTCTGGGGGCTCATTGGTAGCGATACGGCAAGGTTTAGCCACTTTGTTCATCACCCCAAAGTTGTACTCGATTACTTGAGATCGATTCGAACTAAAGGGATGTCTGTGGTACTTGGACACAATCCTATCGGTGGCTATATGGTCATCGCGTTGATTGGGATCATTAGCCTTCAATTAGTTACAGGCCTTTTTGCGACCGATGATATTTTTACCGAAGGTCCGCTATATAGCTATGTCAGTTCAGATACCAGTGGGTTTTTGACTTGGTTACACAAAACGAACTTTAACCTTATTCTCTTGCTGAGTGCCATTCATATACTGGCTGTGATTATTCATGCCATGAAAGGGGATAAGTTAGTTGGTGCTATGATCAGTGGTTACAAGAAAGTCTCGAAGGTTGCTTTTTCATCAAGTGCGAAGAGCGAGCTTCGATTCAAGTCTGAGTGGCTTGCTTTAGTGCTGTTCACAGTATGCGCTGCTGTGGTCTTTGGCTATTTAATGTGGCCAATAGTGCAAGTTCTGTAGATTTATACTCAGTTTGGGAACAACAAAAAGCCTGCTATTTAGCAGGCTTTTTGATGGGAAAAACAACGTCAAATTAATCTTTCTTATAAATGTCGTGACAACTTTTACAGCTTTTTCCTGTGTCCATAAAGGCTTGTTTGATTTCAGCTTGATTACCTTTTTGAGCTACAGTAGCCAGAATGGCAGCATTCTCTTGGAAGGTTTTCATTTTTGCATCAAAATCAGCTCTGTCTTGCCAAACTTTGGCTAGGGCTTCGGTATCACCTTTGTCTGAGCCATCAATAAAACCTTCGAAAGGAATTTTGGATAATGCAGCAACATTCGTTGCGCGCATTGCGAAGGTTTCTGCTTCGAAAGGTTTTTTACCTTTCATCATGGCAGCCATATCGCCGAAGTTATAAGCAATAAGACCAAATGCAGATTGGCGGTATTCAATTGCATCTTTAGAGTCTTCGAAATTGTGTGCTTGAGCAGTTGAAGCCAATAAGGTACTGGCAACGAGAGTAAGTAGTAATTTTTTCATCGTATTCTCACAAATTAGCGTCGAAGTGTGACATTGCACTCCTATTGTACACAAATTAACTTGATGTACTAGAAGCAATTTTGTCAGTTTTTGTCTGGATAAGACGGCTAAACGTAACAATTTATTTGTATGTAGGCGAAATCTGTTAGACTGCTAATGTAATGCTTGAACAGTACTTATGAGGGTGATTATGCGAGCTAACTGGGATCTAGTATTAGAAAAAATTTTGAGCCACAGCAATTATGAAGATCTTTCTGTGTTGTTTCATTTACTGTTAACCGAAGAAGAACGTAGTGCCGTTGCCGGACGTTTGAAGGTCTTTCAATTGCTGCTAGACGGGGAAATGAGTCAAAGGCATATCGCTGCGGAATATGAAGTCAGTATTGCAACGATTACACGTTGTTCTAATTATTTGAAGAATATGTCTTCTGAGCATAGGGCGAAAGTTCAAAAATTAATTGGTTAGTGTTCATGTGGATACAACTCTTGTGAATATCATCTGCTCCTACTGTGGTGAATAGAACTAAGCCTTAAGGCGTGATGGGAAGCTTATGACGACGATAGAGGGAACGACGAACCAGAATGTATAAGCCGTAGCTGAGTAAACAGATAGCCAGAATTGGGTAAAGATCCTTGGGAAGGAATTTAAAGATAGCCAGCGCCGCTAAGAGATAGATAAAAGGTAGAAAGTTATAAATTATCTCGGGAAGATAACCCGATTTACGCCGCTTAGCCGAGTCTGTTCGACGGTTTTGAGAACGCATAACGTAGATCCTCGCACCTAATACAAATACCACAGTTGCCGCTATCAAGGCATAGTTGATGTCGAGTGCAATAAAACTCGAACTACCGAGCGCCATGTAGCCAAAAGGCAAAATTTCGTAAAGTGGTTTGGTTAACATAAGCACTCCGTCGCTTAACTTAGGTTGATATCAATATCTAATTGAAAATATTCATATAAAATTTGAATACTTCAATTTACCAGTCAGTTATTTATCTATTACGAATATTATAAACGCTTGTGTATAAAAAATGCACGACCTTAAATTAAGGGCGTGCATTTTAAAAGGTTAAACCATGGCAGTTTAATCACTTACGGATAAACAACTTCTCGTTTAACTTCTGGTATCAGGCTTTGTTTAGCCGCGGCAACCACAGCCGCCATTGCCGTCACAGCCTGTTTTAGGTGTGTCGCAGGCTTCGTGTTCTTCATGGTGGTGTCCATGATCGTGGTCTGAACCACCACCACAACAGCCGCCCGCTTCTTGTTTACCTGAACCGCCACAGCATCCACCGCCGTGGTCGTGATCATGTCCATGGCTTCCACAACCACCTTGGGCATGAATGTGGCCATGAGCGATTTCTTCGGCTGAGGCTTCACGAACGTCAACGATTTCGACGCTGAAATTGAGCGATTGGCCCGCTAAAGGATGGTTGCCATCGACGATAACCACATCGTCTTTCACTTCCATGACTTGAACTGGGCGCTGACCCATTTCAGTTTCAGCGATGAAGCGCATACCTGGGACGATATCTTCGATATCACCAAAGGCTTCTAATGGCACGGCTTGACGTAGGCCATCGTGATAAGGCCCATAGGCTTCTTCGGCGCTAATAGTGACATCGAGTTTTTCGCCTTTGCTTTTACCATCTAATGCGGCTTCTAAACCTGGGATCAGGTTTTCAGTGCCGTGTAGATATAGCATAGGTTCAGAGTCGAAAGAGTCTTCTAATAGTCTGCCTTCTTGATCTGATAAACGGTAATGAATGGTTACCGCGCTGTGTTGAGTGATCTTCATATCGCCTCCAATTCGTAATGTGTGCGCATAATAACGTGCTTTTTTAGTGCTGGCGATAATTTGAAGTGGCTTATGTTAGATATCGCACAGGTTTTTTTTAGGCAAATTTGTCGGTGCTTTACGGTAGAAAGGATGAGTAATGTGTTTTTTGCTCGTTAGCCTGTTAATTTAGCCTGAGTGATGAGGTAGAACAAATAACGCATTATTTTAAAATACATTATAAATAATCAGATGTAAAACAAGTGATTATCTAATGTTTTTCGTACCGTGTTACGTTGACGTCAACAGTTATCTGTTGCGTAAATCGCATTTTTACCCCTAGAAAACTTCATATTAACGAATCTTGATGCAGTATTTTATCGAGCGTTAATATTTGCCTATAAATAATCCATTTTAGGGGTTGACAAGCGCGGGTAAAAAAAGCAATTCTGTTTATCAAGAAATTAACATGGATTAGCCCAAACACATGCATAGCCTAGGTTTCGTAGTAACTACCATTATTACAACCACCACTACAACAACAGTGGGGGCGGGCTGATACACCCTAAAGAATTTTAACGATGAGCCCGCTTCCCACAAAGAAGCGGGCTTTTTTGTTTCTAGCTCTTATTTCTAAGTCGGGCGCGGTACAGGAGAACAAGATGAAAGTAATGAAATTTGGTGGTACCTCGCTTGCAAATTGGCAGCGATTCTCGATGGCGGCGGATATCGTTGCTAAGTCATCTAAGCTTGAACCCATAGCCACTGTGCTATCGGCCCCGGCGACTGTGACAAATGCGTTACTAGAAATGGTTGATGTAGCCGTTAAAGGTGAAGATTATTCGTCTGTGCTGCAGCATGTTGAGCGGGTATTTACCTCGCTATACCAAGATGCTGTTACTTCAATGTTGTCGAGTGAGCAGAGTGAACAGCTCTTTTCTGGACTTAATGCACAGCTGGTGATTTGGCAGGATAGATTACGTGGCATTAGCTTACTGCAAGAGTGTCCCGATGGCATACGTGCTGAAATCGTGGTGGCAGGTGAGCGTTTATCTGCAGCCTTGATGGAACAAGTGATCCTATCTAAGGGGATCACGTCTGCTCAACTCGATCCGCGCGCCTTGTTTCTAGGTCGTGGTCGGCCGTTAGAATCCGTGGTCGATATCGCTGTGAGTAAGCCAAGGTTTCGTGCGTTGGCATTAGGTGAAAAGCGCGTATGGGTAATGCCGGGATTCACCGCAGCCGATGAACAGGGCAAAGTGGTGACGTTAGGCCGTAATGGTTCGGACTATTCTGCTGCTGTGCTCGCCGCCTGTTTAGATGCTTCGAGTTGTGAAATCTGGACCGATGTTGACGGTGTTTATAATACCGATCCCCGTGTGGTTGCCGATGCTAAGCTGTTATCACAACTCAGCTATCAAGAGGCGATGGAACTCTCCTATTTTGGCGCTAAGGTGCTGCATCCTAAGACGATTGCGCCTATCGCCCAGTTCCATATTCCCTGTTATATCAAAAACAGTTTTAACCCCGATGCGCCCGGCACTCTGGTATCAAACCAAGCCGATGAAACGGGCTTACAGGTTAAAGCTATCTCCAATTTAGATAACCAGACCATGTTCGATATATCAGGCCCTGGCATGAAAGGCATGGTTGGCATGGCGAGCCGTACCCTTGCGGCGATTTCCCGCAGCGGCGTGTCTGTGTCTTTAATCACCCAAAGTTCCTCTGAATACAGTATTAGCTTCTGTGTGGCGACGTCTGACTCGGCCAAAGTGAAATGGGCCTTAGAGCAAGAGTTTGAATTAGAAATAAAAAGTGACTTGCTTGAACCTATTGCTATGCGTCATGAGCTCGCTATTGTTTCTTTGATTGGTGATGGCATGCGCACCCACAAAGGTGTGGCAGCGCGTTTCTTCCAAGCGTTAGCGCAGGCGAGCGTGAACATTATCGCCATCGCCCAAGGTTCGTCCGAACGGTCGATTTCGACTGTGATCGAGCAGCGTAAGACTAAGCATGCGGTGGCGGCTTGTCATCAAGGCTTTTTCGATGTGCAGCAGTATTTAGATGTGTTTTTAGTGGGTTGCGGCAATGTGGGGGCAGGCCTGCTTGAGCAGATAAAACAACAGTCCGCCATGCTTAAAGAGCAGCACATCAGTATCCGTGTTTGCGGTATAGTGAATTCGAACAAGATGCTACTCGACAGTGCGGGCATCGATTTAAATAATTGGCCAAGTTTGCTTGCCGATAGCCAGCAAGCTTGTGATATTCCAGCATTACTCGCATGGGCGAAAGATCAACAATTACTGAATCCTGTGCTGGTGGATTGCACTTCGAGCGAGCAAGTATCGGATCTGTATTTGGATGTGATGAACTCAGGTTTGCATGTGGTCACGCCGAACAAAAAGTCGAACACTCGTGATTATGCTTATTATCAAGCACTGCGCCAAACGGCATTAAAACAGCGTCGCCAATTCTTATACGAAACCACAGTCGGTGCGGGTTTACCTGTGATCGATAACCTGAAAAAACTGTTATTTGCGGGTGACAAACTGCATAAATTTAACGGTATTTTATCGGGCTCTTTATCCTTTATCTTTGGCATGCTCGATGAAGGTATGACGCTTTCTGAAGCGACAGGTCTGGCACGGGAAAAATGTTTTACTGAGCCCGATCCCCGTGATGATTTGAGTGGTATGGATGTGGCGCGTAAGGTGCTCATTCTTGCCCGTGAAGTGGGACTAAAGTTAGAGCTCAGTGATGTGCAGGTTGAATCTGTATTGCCAGCAGAGTTTGATGATTCAGGTGATGTTGAAAGTTTTATGGCGCGTCTGCCGCAGGTTGATGCTGCAATTGCCGCAAAAGTGGCGCAGGCCAAAGCCCAAGGTAAAGTGCTGCGTTATGTTGGGCAAATTGAGGATGGTGTGTGCCGTGTGCGTATCGCCGAAGTGGATGCACAGGATCCGCTTTATAGCGTTAAAGGCGGTGAAAATGCCTTGGCGTTCTATAGCCGCTATTATCAGCCCATTCCCTTTGTGCTACGCGGCTATGGCGCAGGGACTGAAGTGACCGCTGCTGGTGCCTTTGCCGATGTATTAAGAACCTTGAATTGGACTCGTGAGGTGAGTGTATGAGTTTGACTGTTTACGCTCCAGCCTCTATGGGTAACGTGGGCGTCGGATTTGATTTACTGGGCGCTGCATTAGCGCCGATTGATGGCAGTTTACTGGGCGATAGAGTGACTATCGCCGCGGCAGCGTCGGGTGTGAGTCTGATACAGATCGGCGCTTGGGCCCATAAACTACCTGATAATCCGCAAGACAATATTGTGTACCAATGTGCCGAATTCTTCTTAACAGCCATGAGTAAGGAGTTTTTAACTGCGCTGGGTAAAGCAGATGAAGGCGTGGCACTCACACTGGAAAAGAACCTGCCCGTCGGTAGTGGGTTAGGGTCGAGTGCAAGCTCTGTCGTGGCGGCGTTATATGCCTTGAATGAACATTTTGACAGACCCTATAACGAGCAAGCACTGCTTGAACTGATGGGCGAGTTTGAAGGGAAGATCAGCGGTAGTGTGCACTATGACAACGTTGCCCCCTGTTATTTGGGCGGCATGCAATTGATGCTCAATGTGCCGGGCAATGTCTGTGAAGCGATACCCAGCTTTAAAGAATGGTATTGGGTTGTGGCCTATCCAGGGATTTCACTCTCAACGGCAATGATGCGCAAACTCATGCCTGATCAATATGATAAAAGTGTCACTATCGATTTTGGCCGTTATTTAAGCGCCTTTGTGCATGCGTCTTACCAGCAGAATGCCAAGCTTGCGATCAGCGTATTAAAGGATGTGTTAGCCGAGCCCTATCGCGCCGCCGCGATTCCGGGTTACGACAAGGCCAGAGCCGCTTTAGCCGCTTTAGGCATGTTGACTACGGGGATTTCCGGCAGTGGCCCAACGCTGTTTTCGATTACCGATGATTTAGCCACGGCAAATGCCGCTAAAGCCTGGTTAGAACAGCATTATCTTACCGAGGTGGGTGGCTTTGCCCACGTGTGTCGCCTCGATGAGCAAGGCACGCGTAGAGTCGATTAATAGTTAATTTAGCTAAGACTAAGTACCCCAAATTAGCATTTAAGGTTTAGCATCAAAAGGTTGAGTTGAGCATGGAACTATATAATTTAAAACACCCTTCGCAGAAAGTGAGCTTTAAAGAAGCGGTACAACTGGGGTTAGGTAAAGACAGAGGTTTGTTTTTTCCTAGTCAAATACCCGTACTAGACGATATTGAAGGGCTGCTGGCGTTGCCATTCGTTGAGCGCAGTAAAAAAGTACTCGGCGCATGGCTTGCCTCTGAGTTAGGCCAAGATGCGGTCGATGAATTAGTTGAGCGTGCCTTTAACTTTGATTTACCTTTGGTTGCCGTCGATGAGCAGCGCGCTTGCCTCGAATTATTCCACGGTCCAACACTGGCGTTTAAAGATTTTGGGGCGCGTTTTATGGCGCAATGCGTTAATACCTTTGTGGGCGACACGCGCTTAACCATTTTGACTGCGACCTCGGGCGACACTGGCGCCGCGGTTGCCGATGCTTTTTATGGGCTTGAGAAAGTCAATGTGGTGGTGCTCTATCCTAAGGGCAAGATCAGTGAACTACAGGAAAAGATGTTCACGACTTTGGGCAAGAATATCCATACAGTTGCCGTTTCGTCCGATTTCGATGCCTGCCAAGATCTGGTTAAGCGCGCCTTTGATGATCCCGAAGTCCGCGATGGGCTGAGCTTAAACTCGGCAAATTCTATCAACATCAGTAGGTTGCTCGCACAAATTTGCTATTACTTTGAAGCGGTTGCCCAGTCTAAACAACGCCATGAAGCCGATCCTGTGATTTCAGTGCCAAGTGGTAACTTTGGCAACCTCACCGCAGGTTTATTCGCTAAAGCGATGGGATTACCAGTTAAACGCTTTATTGCCGCGACCAATGCCAACGATACAGTGCCGCGTTATTTAGACAATGGCCAATGGCAGCCCAATCCGACTCAAGCGACTATGTCCAATGCCATGGATGTGAGTGAACCCAGTAACTGGCCGCGTGTGGAAGCCATTTGTGAGAAATTAGGCTGGCCACTGAGTAGCTTAGTGGGTATTCGCTTATCGGAGGAACAAACGTCACAGGCATTAGCTGAGTTGCATGCACAGGGTTATGTGTCTGAACCCCACGCGGCGATTGCAGCTAAGGCCTTATCTTTAACCTTAGTGCCCGATGAAGTGGGCATATTTTTGGGGACTGCCCATCCCGCTAAATTTAAGGATGTTGTGGATAGAGAATTAACGCTTAACTTACCCTTGCCGCCTGAGCTTGAAGCTGTTGCGAGTAAGCCCATCTTATCCGCGGAATTAGCGGCAGATTTTGCTGCATTAAAAGTGCATTTATTCAAAATATTAGCTTAAGGGCTTTAGCCCTACTGATGTCTGCCTAGCAGTGGAATAACATGGCGTAAAAGCAGGAAGGGAGCTTGGCTCCCTTTTTTACAAGTGTGAGTTTTATGGTGAGGAATTGATGAGCTTGTGTTACCAGTGAACATAAAACAACCCTTAGTTAACTACATGATATTTAATTAATATTTGTAACTTTCTGTATTATCCTTGGTTTCTTATATGTGACATTGTTCACAATTTTATCGATTGCAATTAGTTATGTTCATCCGCGTGTTTAATCTGTGGGTTAATTGATTTGTCTAAATTTTTTCTGTTAAGTACATGTTTTTGCATTTTAATATCTGGATGTGCGACCAAGCAGCATGAACTATATCGTCGCATTAACGTGGCCTACGATTTTGAAGTCACCCACTGCGATAGTTTTGCTTTAGTCACTGGGGTGAGCCGCCATGAAAACCGGCTTGATGAAGCTAAAGAGTCCGCCACGGCTCAGGGTGAGGAATTGGGGGGAACACACATAGTTTGGTTACAAGTCGATATGGGGGATCCCACTAAAGTTGTTGCTATTATTTATAAGTGTCTGATTTAAATTTATAAAACTTTATTTTATTTCCTGCGTTCAGGCTTAGCCTTTATCGCAGTATAGTGAGTCGTTTAGATCTCACTCTTGGCTGTTGTGCTTTTTTGTTATTATCCCCCGTCCTTTTTTAGGCTAATTACTGTGATCTCGCCGGTGTTTATGGCGCGCTATCTAAGTGACAACTACGCTTACTGAGGTAGAACCCCCTCGCGGAAGTCTGACACTGAATCGTTATACTTCATCTTAATCAAGAGAGGATCGTCAACTTAAGAGGCAAGTAACTTAGCCTATGCCATGGTTTAAATACGTTCCTGTCTTATTTTTGCTTTTTTTAGTCTTGCCCGCTGTAAGTGCGCCGCAGGTCAATAGTTCTTTACCTTGTAAGAACACGATTAAAGTCGGTTACAACGATTGGCCTCCCTATGCTTGGCAAGATCCTCAAGGAGAAGCCCAAGGCTTAGATGTGGATCTGATGCGGGCATTTGCAGTGTATCTTGGTTGTGAAGTTCATTTTATTAATGTGCCCGCTAAGCGCTCGCATCAGATGTTGCGAGCAGGACAGTTAGATGTGTTGATGGGAGCGACTATGACGGATGAACGTCAAAACTATGCTCTTTTTTCAACCTATTACCGGGATGAAGAGCTGCGCTTATTTGTACTTTATGAGCAAAAAGATCAGATTAATATCGATAAATGGGAGGACATTTTTACCAAAAAATTGCGTCTACTTGTCCCTTCTAGCGGTTGGTATGGTGCAGATTATCAAGAATCTCAATATCGATTAGAGCAGGAGCACTTGTTAGTATTAAGTCCAGACTCAGATAAGTCTGTGCAAATGCTTATCTACGGTAGAGGAGATATGATCGTCGGAGATACCTTAGCCATGCCCTATATCGCCAGCCAGCATCAACGCATCAAGCTAGTGCCACTTAAGTTAGTGTTAGATCAAAACCATATTCATTTAATGTTCAGCAAAGCGAGTATCAAGACAAGCCAGTTAGAGCAGTTTAATCATGCGATTAAGGCATTGATGGATAACGGTGAAATTGCACGAGTGATCAATAAATGGCAACAAATGACACTGGCGAAACAGTCTAATATGAGCCGCCTAAACAGTCCGCTAAAGACGCTGTATGTCAGCCCTTAACATTAGCCACTCATGTCCGACTCTGGTATACTTTTATCCTAGTGCAATATGGTAACGCTATGATCTTTGATGTTTTCCTCTAAAGAATCTTGTCTTTTATTCAGTTGTTCCTCCGCGATTTAAGATGTGACACATTTGCTAAAACTTCTCTGACTTGAAGTTACTGAACTCTCTATCAAATTCTGCTAGCTTGTTGGGCTCAATTGTCATGCTTTGGACTTGATTGTGGTTTTTTACAAAAGCCCATGGCAAGAATTTCTTCGCTAAATCTGCTAGCAAAATCTCGTAGTAAAGAGTCTATTGCTAAAAAATAACAATAGGATAGAGGTCATACATGAAACTTCGCCATTCTGTCGCCTGCTGTATGCTTGCCCTAGGCACATTAACAGCGTTCCAAACCATCGCTGCCGATGCGGTGAGCAATCATGGGTATTACCGTGCACCCGCGTTGCACGATCAAACCTTAGTCTTTACTGCAGAAGGAGATTTATGGACTCAGACCTTAGGTCAAAAAGCGGCTACTCGCTTAACGAGTTTACCTGCGGAAGAGCTAGGGGCGACTATTTCGGCCGACGGTAAGTGGGTTGCTTATGTTGCCAACTATGAAGGCGCGAGCGAAGTGTATGTGATCCCCATTACGGGCGGTGTGGCTAAACGGGTGAGTTTTGAGAATAGCCGTGTACGAGTTCAGGGCTGGACTGCCAAAGGCGAGATTTTATATTCTACCGACACTGGTTTTGGTCCTGCTAATAATTGGATACTGCGCAGCGTCGATCCTCAAACCCTCACCACCACAGATTTACCCTTAGCCGATGCAGTTGAAGGTGTGATTGATGATCGCAACGAATACGTGTACTTCACCCGCTTTGGTCTGCAAGTGACTGGCGATAATGCCAAAGTGTACCGTGGCGGCGCAAAAGGTGAATTATGGCGCTTTAAACTTGGCAGCAAAATCGAAGCACAGTTGCTTAGCGGCCAACACGACGGCTCAGTGCGCCAACCTATGCTATGGCAGGACAGACTCTATTTTATCAGCGACAGCGATGGCAACGACAACCTCTGGTCGATGGCGCTCGATGGTTCAGATGCAAAACAGTTGACTCAATTTAAAGATTGGCAAGTCCGCGGTGCGCGGATGGACCAAGGCAAAGTGGTATTCCAGTTAGGTGCGGATATCCATGTGTTTGATATTGCGGCCGCTAAAGACTCGTTACTCAATATTGAACTCATTTCCGATTTTGCCGAGTGCCGTGAGCATTGGGTAAAAGATCCTATGGATTACGCTTCTTCGACTAATTTTGCCCCCGCTGGCGATAAAGTGGTGATTACCGCCCGCAGCCACGTGGCGATCGCGGGTGTTGATGGATCGCGTTTAGTTCAAGTTGCACTGCCGGGGACTTATCGCGTTAGGGAAGCTGTGTTGAGCCAAGATGGCAAGTCGGTTTATGCGATTAGCGACATGACAGGTCAGCAGGAAATTTGGCAATTCCCTGCTGATGGCAGCAGTGGCGCTAAACAGTTAACCAAAGACGGTCATACTTTAAGAATGAGTCTTAATTTGTCCAGTGACGGTCGATTTATCGCCCATGACGATAACGATGGTAACGTTTGGCTGCTCGACTTAAAGAAAAATACCAATCAAAAAATAATCACTAACGGCGAGGGACTTGGGCCTTACGCCGATATCCGCTGGTCAGGTGACAGCCGTTTTATTGCATTAACTAAGTCGGAAATCGGTAAACAACGTCCGCAAATCGTCCTGTATTCTGTGGATGAAAATAAGGCCGAGACGCTCACAAGCGACAAATACGAGTCCTATTCGCCAACCTTTAGCAGTGACGGCCAGTGGCTATATTTCCTGTCAAACCGCCAATTCAGCGCAACACCAAGTTCACCTTGGGGCGATAGAAACATGGGCCCTGTGTTTGATAAACGCAGCCAAATTTTTGCCATCGCACTGGTCAAAAATGCCAAATTCCCCTTTAGTAAACCCAATGAACTCGAATCGAATCAAGTTGAAAAAACCGATGCTAAGGATAAACCGAGTCCAGTAAAAATCGATTGGGCAGGGATCTCTCAGCGTTTATGGCAAGTGCCTGTCGATTCAGGCAATTACAGTAAGCTGCGCGTCGTCGATGATAGACTTTATCTGTTAGATCAAGCTATTGGTGACGATGTTGCACCTAATTTAATGACCATCAAATTTGACCGATTAAGCCCCAAAGCCGAGGTTTTTGCCGAGGACATTGGCCAATATGAGGTTTCTGCCGATGGTAAAAAGCTGATGCTACGTAAGCACAGTAATGAGAAATCACTCCTGATTGTTGATGGCGGCGATAAATTAGGCGATACGGATAATGCCAAAGTGCAAACGGAACAATGGCAGTTAGCGATTTCTCCGCAGCTTGAATGGCAGCAAATGTTTGAAGATGCGTGGTTGATGCACCGAGAATCTTTCTTCGACAAAAAAATGCGCGGCCTCGATTGGCAAGCAACCAAAGCTAAGTATCAGCCTTTGCTCGACCGCCTGACTGACCGTAACGAACTGAACGATATCTTCATGCAAATGATGGGCGAGTTAGATTCTTTGCACTCACAGGTGCGCGGTGGTGACATACCTCAAGATCCCGATGCGGCTAAAGCGGCAAGTCTTGGCGCGCGCCTACAACAAACGGCAGATGGCGTTAAAATCGCGCACATTTACAGTAACGATCCTGAGTTACCGGCTAATGCTTCACCGTTAAATCGTATCGAAGTCGATGCTAAAGAAGGCGATATGCTGTTGGCTATCAATGGCACGCCAGTGGCGAATGTGGCTGACGTCACGCGTCTTTTACGCAATCAACAGGATAAGCAAGTATTACTACAGCTTAAGCGTGGTAGCCAAACCCATAAAACCATCGTCATGCCCGTTAGTGCTGTGGTGGACAGTCAATTACGTTACTTAGATTGGGTGAGCCATAATGCGGCTGTGGTCGAGGATGCAAGTCAGGGCAAGATGGGTTATTTGCACTTATATGCCATGGGCGGTGGTGATATTGAAAGTTTCGCCCGTGAGTTTTATGCCAACTACGATAAAGAGGGTTTGATTATCGATGTTCGCCGTAACCGCGGTGGCAATATTGACAGTTGGATTATCGAGAAGTTACTACGCCGCGCTTGGGCGTTTTGGCAACCGACCCACGGCACGCCAAACACCAATATGCAACAAACTTTCCGTGGTCATTTAGTGGTGTTAACCGATGAACTGACCTATTCCGACGGCGAAACCTTCTCCGCAGGGATTAAAGCGCTCGGTATTGCGCCCTTAATTGGTAAGCAAACGGCAGGGGCGGGCGTGTGGTTATCTGGGCGAAATGCGTTGACTGATAAAGGGATGGCGCGGGTGGCCGAGTATCCACAGTATGCAATGGATGGCCGCTGGGTGCTTGAAGGCCATGGCGTAACGCCGGATATTGAAGTCGATAACTTACCTTTTGCTACCTTTAATGGAAAAGATGCGCAGCTTGAAACTGCAATAAG
The DNA here is from genome assembly GCF_015767295.1 of Shewanella sp. DW31. Classification (NCBI taxonomy): domain Bacteria; kingdom Pseudomonadati; phylum Pseudomonadota; class Gammaproteobacteria; order Alteromonadales; family Shewanellaceae; genus Shewanella; species Shewanella sp. DW31. Next base: position 207,601 of record NZ_JADWMP020000002.1, on the reverse strand, counting down.
TTATTTAAAGGATGAGTTGGTTAAACAGCCAATCCCAGCCTTAAAAGTGCAACCTTTGCCTGTAAAAGGTATGGCACAGGATATTAAAGCTAAGTAATTGATATTTAAATTCAGTATTTAACCGAAATTTAAGGTATCTCGGCTAGCATATCCGCGTACAAAGTTAGGGTGTTGTCTCTTGGTTCCCGAGACAACACCCATTTTTATGCCCATTCATTAATACTTCTATTCCCATTTTTACTTGTTTCCGCATAGGTTTGCATAGTGTTCACTTGCTGTTGTTGGGCAAGGTGATTAACTGTCATTGCTCTCGCGTCTTCGTTATGGCTTAGATAATAGGCCGTTGGCGCTGAAATTCCTTGGCTCGTTCCTGTCGCTAAATTGGTCATGTCGGCGATCACTTGATACTTCATCTTCGCGTGTTTCAATTCGACTAAGGTTTCTATGTTATCCATCAGTGCTGGCATTTCTGCTGGTTTTTGCGCATTCGCCGCCAATTGTTTTGCATTGCTAGAAAGCGTTACTGTATCAGTTGACGCGGGTGCGCTGGTTTGAACGGCATTGTTAACTTGTGCAAATTCAGCAGTGGAGACATTTTTTTGTGGGCTGACAGACGGGGAATTTCGCAGTGGTTGAATGTGCATCTTTTAACTCCAACAGATGATACCAAGCTAAGATTGGCTTATATCGTACTGTTTAAAAGCTGGACCTGAGCTGAATAATGGTGAAAAGTTAGACTATGTGGATGGTTAGGTGGCGCGGATAATTCGATGATAGCAATGATTCAGACAGGTATTGAGTTACGGTGCGGCAATAAAAAAGCCCGCTTAGGAAAACCATCAGCGGGCCATAAAGATCTGCTCAAATCCTAAAACTTGATTTGAATATCTGTTGCTAAACTATTAGCGATAAAGCAATTTGCATGTGCTTTCTCGTGAATTTTCTCAAGGGTTTCTTGGCTGACTTCGACCCCTTCAGCGAAAATGACCTTAGGATTAAGCACCATCTTAGTCACGGCCAACTTGCCCGCATCGTTTTTACCTAGCTCTGCAGTGGCATTATCCACATAAGAGGTTACAGGTAAGCGCTTAAGATGCGCAATTGCTAGAAAGGTCAACATATGGCATGAGGATAATGCAGCCAACAGGCTTTCCTCTGGATTGACATTTTGCCCATTGCCTTTGTATTCCGGTGCCGACGAGGCTTGAATCGTCTGGCCGCTGCCAAAGGTAATACTGTGGTCTCGACAAAATTCGCCTTCTTCGGCGGGCGAGGTTTGCCAGTTAACCGTTAAGTTAAAGCCCATTATTTTCTCCTATCTGAAGGACATCAGGGCACTATAGCCTAGCGGTGCTCACTTAGCCATGATCGCCATGTCAGTGTTAGCTGGACATTAGATCCCAGCACTCAGTAATAGAGTGCCAGTGAGCACGCTGCCAGTGACGATTCCTATCGGTAAATGGCGCGGGCTGTAGCTTAACGTTAGGATGACTAGCATTGCCGCGAGGGAAATTATTCCCATAAACAAAATGCTCCCGTAGGCCCAGCCCTGATCGCTCGCGCAGGCACTTAAGCTAAATGCTAGTAGTAACCAAGCAAACAAGGTTAGCAAACGACTTTGCCATTGTGCTGGTGGACGATTGAACACATCCTTGAAGTGACCAAATTTAGCTAAGGCAAACAGGGCGAGGGAAAGATAACTCAAACCTAAGATCCCAAGTAGGGGAATAAGTTCTGGCATCATGATTTGGCTTCCTCCAATGAAGATGACGAACTAAGGTCGCTGGCAAGGGATGTTTGGGATTCGCTTCTACGTACATTTTTTGCTTTTGCTGGGCGTTTAGTGGGGGCCTTAGCAATCAAAGTCACTCTTTTACTGGCAAATAGCATAGCGCCACCAAGTAGTACTGCAAGCACGTCAAATCCGACTAAAGCCCATTGATGGGATTGGATATTGTCGATGATATTGCTTGGTGATGTGAAGGCATTGAGCACGGGCAGCGCACAGCACAAAGTCCCTGTGAGTCGTAATGCGGTTTGCCACTGGCGACGTGAACGACCCAAGAAAGCCCAAACACCCATTACCGCTAACGCGATAAAGAAACTGTGAACTTCCCATTCAGAGCGGCTTGCAAAACTTGTTGATAAGAGACGATTGGCGTAAAAGAAGGCTACAGTGCCTAAGGGTAATCCTAAGATAAACATGAAGTTTAACCCTTCAACTAAACGTAATCCAAAGCTTGGTTTCTCGCCTTTATCGATCAATTTTTGCTGTTTTTGACGTAGACGAATGGCCCACATCAAAGTGCCTGTCGCGATCATAGCGCAGCCTAATAAACCGCAGAAAAAGAATAAAAATCTTAGCAGCGGTGCGGCAAAACGTGCCGTGTGCAGCGACATCATAGTATCGTAAGTCGCGGAGGCTCCAGAGGCTTCGTGCGGGCTGGCATATTTAAGCTCACCATTTACCCCGTTGAATATCAAAATATTGGCTTCATCGGTCACATCTTTACCTGTGTTTTGGTAAAAGGTCACTTGGCTATTTTGATCTTTAGGGTATGACACTATCACTTGCTTAATTGGCGCATCGCCCCATGCGGCTTTCACTTGAGGTAGTAATTGGCTCAGTTGCACCTGTGGCGCACTAATCCCCGCGGCTTTCTCGGTTTGTCTGGCGGGATTAAGTTCTTTTAAAAAAGCTTGGTTATCACCCGAATAGGCGGTATTAACCGTCCATGGGATATAGATAAGCATTAGGGTAATAAGCCCTGTATAAGTGATCATCAAATGGTAGGGCAGGGCGATGACAGAGCTCACATTGTGCGCGTCTAGCCAAGAGCGAGCGCCTTTATCCCGTCTAAAACTGAACAAATCTTTGAAGATCCGTTTGTGGATCACTATGCCACTGATAAGGGCGATCAGCATAAACATAGTGCAAACGCCGACGATATAACGCGCTGTAATAGCGGACATATAGTGCAAGTCAAAGTGCAGACGATAGAAGAAATCACCGCCGCGACTCTCACGCACTTCAGAGATCATGCCGCTGCCATCTGCTAAGGCTACATGTTCTTCAGTCTTGCCACGACGCTGACCTTTTTCTGGTGGCAGTTGCCAGCTAACGCTTTGAAAGGGGGTCCGTTCAGTTGGAAAACCTATCATCCAGCGCTGCGCTGTTGCCGGCGAATGCGCTTCTATGTAACTTTGCCCTTTATCTAATTGGTTTTCGAGGGTATCGGCTCGGTAGTCTTGATAAACCCCTTTGTGTAATTCGGGTTCATTCCAAAGGCTGATCTCATGGCGAAAATAGCTCAAGCTACCCGCAAAAAAGATCAACAATAATACCCAACATACCAGCAAGCCTGCCCAGGTATGTAGCCAAGATAAAGTTCTAAAAAATGTCTCTTTCATCTTATTGCCCACATACCTTGATCAATCCAAAACATAACAAACTCACTAAGCCTAAATCTCGCCACGCATGCCAGGTTTTACGCACACAAAAGGCATAAATAATAGCGATGGCATAAAACAGGAAAGCTAACATATTGGCCGTTATCGTGCTTTCAAAGCGCGGCATAGGTAGCACTAATGTCAGCAGGCAAGCCAAGGTTGCTGCCGCAACATAACCCGCCAGTAGAGCGGCACTCGCACGGGCAAAGACTTTGAAGGCAAACTGCGATTGTTCTTGCTTAAACCATTGCACAATTCCCCGCGAAATCAGCGAGAACGAGCGCATTTGAGTTGTAGAAGATTGCGTTGAGGTTTCAAACGCGGGTGTATTAGACATAAGTGCCACTTCTCATTTCGAGCCAATATGGGTCTGTTATGGCTATCCGTTACTGTTGATTCTGCAAAGTGTGCTTGAGCTTTTTGGCTTAACGACAAATGCATTTCTATAGCAGTAGATAGCTAACCGCGAGAAGTATAACTTAGTTAATTCAAATGATAAACGATATCATTTAGATTCGAATGTGAATTTGTGATCTTAAGCTGATCTGCTTTAGCGAGTGTAGGGTGACGAGTTTAACGTATGTAGCGTAACGAGCGCCCTGTCACAATTGTTTGTTTTTATTTGTTGATATGTGTTTAGTGGTTACTGCTTGTTTAGCGTTAGGTTAATTTTTATGCTGCCAATGTGAGCTTTATCAATTTTGATAGACGACGGTTTTGGCAGAATGCGTTATCTTTTTTACCGAGACCTAGCCTGATAACCCTATGCATAAAAATTCTACAAATGGTGAAACACACCTGTCAGATAATGCGATTTTACTATCAACGACGGATCTGAAGGGAAACATTAAATATGTGAATCAGACCTTTTCGCAGATCAGTGGGTTTAGTGTTGCTGAGTTGCAAGGGAATCCACATAACATAGTGCGCCATCAAGATATGCCTGCGGCTGCATTTAAGATCCTCTGGGAGCGAATTAAGCAGGGCAAGCCTTGGATGGGGATAGTTAAAAATCGCACCAAAACGGGCGGCTATTATTGGGTGAATGCCTACGTCGCGCCTGTGTATGAAGATGGTAAAGTTCATGAGTATCAATCTGTTCGTCGCCAAGCTACCCCTGAGCAGATTAAAGCCGCTGAGAGTATTTACCGTGATATTAATCAGGGCAAGCAACCTAAAGTATTGCGTAAAGATAGGTTAGGTTTCAGTGGCAAAATACTGCTGGCCATGTTGGTTTCGATTACGGCTACGGCGATGATTGCCAGTTATTCCCCCATAGTTGCCGCGATGGTAGGGATGAGCCTCGCGTGCCTAGCATGGTATTACCTGATGCAGCCGCTGCAAAAGCTTGTGTCTATGGCAACCAACATTATTGACGATCCCGTCGCTACGGGCGTGTACACCGGCCGCCAAGATGAGATCGGTAAATTAGACCTCGCCCTACGTTTTTTGATCACTGAAATTGGTGGCGTTGTTGGCCGTATGGCTGATTCTGCCAGTGAGATCCAAGCACAAAGTGTCAGCCTTAAACAAACCATTACAAACACTTGGGAGCATGCCGATAGTCAGAGTGAACAAACCACGCAAGCTGCGACTGCGATGGAGCAGATGAGTGCCAGTTTTGCTGAAGTAACGGGAAACATTCATCGCACTGCCTCGGAAATGGTGTCGAGCCATGAGGCGGCTCAACGCGGTCATTCACGTTTAGAAACGGTTATTGATGCGATACATCAGTTAAGTGTACAAGTGAGCCACTTTTCCGATGTTGTACAAGCTATTGAACAAGATAGCCGTGCGATTCACCAAGTGCTAGAAGTCATACGTGCCATTGCCGACCAAACTAACTTATTAGCCTTAAATGCGGCAATTGAAGCGGCACGGGCAGGGGAGAGTGGTCGTGGTTTTGCCGTGGTGGCCGATGAGGTCAGGCAGTTATCGAGCCGTACTAGCCAATCCACCTCACAAATTGAGTTAATTGTTAGTCGTTTTAGGGAAAGCACTCAAAGGGCAACCTCGACCATGATGGCAGGGCAGGAACAGGTAAAACGTTCGGTAAGCTTAGCGCAAGATGCGAGTGTGGCTTTTGGCGAGTTGCTTTCATCTATTTCGCGAATTAATTCTTTGAGTGATGATAATGCGGCGGCGATGACGCAGCAGACTTCGGTGGCCGCAGAAATTAGCCGAGCTATCCATGTGATCAGCGACTTGGCTCAGCAGAGTTTAGAGCAGACGCTCGATGCGGCAGCGCGGGGTGATCAAGTGTCGCGTTTATCGACCAAGACGCATCATTTGTCCCAACAGTTTTGGCAGCAGAGTGTGCAACGTAAATATTAAGCGTATTTACCTTATGTCGTATTGCATTTTGTGATTGATTTATTATTAATGCCTGTTTATAAATCAATCACTTAATCATGTTTTTCTCGCTGTTTTATTTTTGACTTCTTGATGGAGGTCACATTTAGGAGATGCTAATACCTGAGTTGACCGAAATATTTGCCAATAACCCTTGTGTTTTATCCTGCATGCCCCAAGCTCTATTAGTGAAGCAAAAATAAAAGTAATGACACTAAAAGGGACAACCTATGAAAATAAATATTTCTGGTCACCACGTCGATGTTACTGATTCTATTAGAGAAGATGTTAACGAAAAATTTGCAAAAATCGCCACCCATTTCCCCTCTCTGATCGCACTGGACATTATTATTGCGAAAGAGCATGGCGAGTATCAGGTTGAGCTTCGTACGAATTATGAAGGAAGCCGTATTTCTGCTTCAGGTACCGATGAGGTTATGTACCCAGCAATCAAAGCAGCATCGAAAAAATTAGATGCAGCACTTAAGCACCGTAAAGGTCAGTTAAAAGCGGATTTGCATGAAACCCCGAGCTGTACAACGCCAGCTATTGCCCATGAAATTATCCAAGAGATGGATCTTCGTTAGGTTTTAGCCATAACTCATCGCTTTAGATGAGCACAAAAAGGGCCTTAAATGGCCCTTTTTGTTGGCAATCGGGTTTGGTTTAATGCTAATGGGTTAAATCAATGCCAGTTGTAATCCCTTGAGCACAGCTTGGGTACGGTCTCGGCAATCGAGTTTAGTGAGTATGTTAGAGACATGATTCTTCACTGTGCCCTCGGCTAAAAATACCGCATTGGCGATTTCCTTGTTGGAGAAGCCGCCCGCCATAAAACTGAGAATTTCCCGCTCCCGTTCCGACAATAATTCATTTCTAGTTACCCCAACGCTAGGTGCAGGTTTAGGCTCACTCATCTGTTTGAGTACCGAAGGCTCTATCAAGTAGCCGCCTTTGGCGACGGTTTCGATGGCGTGCAGTAACTTGTCGAGTGACACGTCCTTGAGCAAAAAACCATTGGCGCCCGCCTGCAAACTATTGAGGAATAACTCACTGTCATCGAAGGTGGTTAACATGATGATAGGTAAACTATTGGCACTCTGGCGTATCTGTTTGAGCATGGCGATACCATCAAGATTTGGCATGCGGATATCACTGAGCAGTACATCGACGGGATTGCTGGCAAGCTTTTTGAGTGCATCTTGGCCGTCTTCGGCTTGCCATAACACGCGAATGTTGTCGGAAATGGCGAGCAGGCTGGCGATACCTTGGCGAACCAATTGTTGATCTTCTACTAAACCGACACTGATAATGTTGTTTTGCATATCCATAGAGATCCCAAAGCGTTTTTAATAAAAAGTTAAGCGAGTGCAGGGAGTGTGAGGGTGAGTTGGCAGCCGGGCGCCGAGTCATTTGCTCTTAACTCCAAGGTGCCATTAAAGGGTTGTAGCCTTTCCTGCATGCCGCCGAGCCCAGTACTGAACTGTCCAGTGCCGCTTTTAGCTGATGCGTTTCGCGCGGATCCCCGTGTTAGCCCCATGCCGTTGTCGCTTAGTTGCAATACCAGCGCGCTTTGGGAGTCTTGCATGCTCAATTGCAGTTGATTCGCCTTGCCGTGACGAACGGCGTTGCTGATGCCTTCCTGCAGCACTAACAGTAGTGCCTGAGTCAGTTCGGCTGTTTGCAGTGGCTTCATCCCTTTGCAGTTAAGAGTCACGCTGGGTAAGCGGGTCATCAGTGCCTCTAAAGGTGGGACTAAATCCAATCCCACTTGCACTCTTTGAGCCCTGACGACGGCGCGAATACTTTCAAGTAGCTCTTTAGCTAAGGATTTACTTTGGTTCACTTGAGGTTTGAGTTCCTCGGGCGCTGTATGGCTTAGTACTTCCAATTGCAGGGAAAGCGCTGTGAGTTGGTGGCCGAGAATGTCGTGCAAATCGCGTGATATCCGCAGTCTTTCTTGCTGTTCGCTGGCTTGGCTCAGTAGGGCGCGAGTGGCAATAAGCTGTTGGTTTAGCTGTTCTTGTATCAAACGTGATTTACGTTCAGAAAGCCTTGCTTGGCTACTGCTGTAGGCAAAGAATTGAAAGCCAAGATAAATCAAAATATTGAACACATTGCTTTGTTCATGCAATTGCCATTTCAGCAGCGCGTAATAAACAAGGTTGGCTAGCAGCAGCTGTGAAATAGCTTGGCGACGACTAAAAAACTCAGGCAACAGTGACGCCCAAATGACGAAGAGGATCGGCAGCAATGCATGGTTTGCCGTGAGTAATAAGCTCAGTACGATCAAGGGCATTGCTAGCGTGGTTATGCGGCGAAGTTGAATATTATTATGTGGAGCTATGTCCGTTGCTATTAGTATAAATTGCACTAAAAACAGCCCATACAGTACGGCATTTAGCATGCCTTGCCATGTATGCAATGCGGCTTGGGTTATTCCGACCCAAGCGATTAATGCCCAAGTGATCACTCCAGCGGCAATCAACATGCTCTCTTCTTTTGCTAATCGATTTTCTAGCACGAATGTCTATTCCTTAATCCGATTCTGCCGACCATTCTAAGGTATCAGCGCCAGATGTCACTATGCCAAAAGTCATCTTGTTAAATTCTTGTTTCATGACTTTTGGCACCTGTTTTTCGTCCTGTGATTTTTTAAGCTAACTCCATCGCAGTCACTTATCAGCGCAAATAACAGGAGCAAGACATGAAACACGTGAACTTAACGATGACAACAACCCAGATTCGCCGAGCAAATATGACCAAAAGGACGTTATCAGCGATTTGGGGCGTAGGCTTAGCTTGCTTGCTCTTGTCGGCTGGAAGTGTATCGGCTGGAAGCATGTCGGCTGAGAGCCAGGCACATACCCTGACTGTGGATATCGATAATATTCAAGTACAAACCGGCGCCTTGATGGTTGAGCTTTACGCCAATGCCGAGGATTACGCCGCAGGCCACAATCCTAGTGCGTCTATGATAAAACCCGTCACTAAGACAGAGCATAGGCTGGTATTTAGCGATCTCGCTGATGGCCAATATGCGGTCAAGGTCTTTCACGATGAAAATGGCAACCACAGCTTAGATACCAATATGTTAGGTGTGCCGAGTGAAGGCTATGGTTTTAGCAATAACGCCGGCAGTTTTGGACCTGCGAGCTTTAAAGACGCCAGCTTTAGTTTGCAGGCCGATGCGCAAATCACTATACACATTCGCTAAGAGGGGCGCTGCACCATGGATAGACGTCAATTTCTAGCAGGCTCAGCCGCCCTCATGACGAGTGCAGTTTGGGCCAGTTCAGTGGATAAATTGCTGGCGCTGGATAACGCACAAACGGTCGCACGTGAGCCATGGGCGATTGGATTTAGTGGTGCTGAAGCTGACTATCAGCCACTGACTATGCAGGTTTCAGGCGAGTGGCCAGCGCAGTTGAGCGGCAATCTATATCGTAATGGGCCAGCGAAAATGTCTCGGGCAGGTAAGGCATATCAGCATTGGTTCGATGGCGATGGCATGGTGCAGCAGTTTAGTGTGAGCAATAGGCAAATTCAGCATCAGGCTAAGTTTATCCAAACAAAGAAGTTTAAAGTGGAAGAGGCCGCTGGCGCGTTTAAGTACACGACTGCAGGCACAGTGATCCCCAATGCTTTACCTATTCGAAATAACGACGATTTGAATGTGGCCAATACTAGTTTATTGCCGCGCCACGGCGAGTTGCTCGCTTTATGGGAGGCGGGTTCACCCTATCGACTTGATGCTCAGACCTTAACCACGCTTGGCGTGAAAAGTTTTGGTGACAAATTTAAGGGCTTGCCCTTTTCTGCTCACCCACTCGATGACGGACAAGGTGGACTATGGAATTTTGGCGTCTGGTATGTCGGTGGTGATAAGCAATTACTTGTGTATCAAGTGGCAGCCGATGACAGCATTGCCAGAATGGAAGTGATTGAATTACCTCAAGCTAGCTATTTACATGCCTTCGCGCAGAGTGAGAGTAAGCTGGTGTTTTACATTTCATCCTGCGTGTATGAAGAGGGCGAAACCTATGTTGATGCCTTTAAATGGCGCCCCGAATTGCCATCGCAATTACTAGTCATCGACAAAGCTGATTTTAGCGTGCGCCAGTTGCACCTGCTACCTGCGGGATTTGTATTTCACTTTGGTCAAGCCATTGAGAAGAATGACGAACTTTCGGTGCAGCTTTGCCTCTATCCCAATTCTGCTATTTTAACCCAAGGGATGAAGGGGTTGCTGACGGGGGAGCGAAAAACTAAGACACCCCATGCAGAGTTAGTGACGATCACAGTACCGCTCACAGTAGCACTTACAGCAGCTAGCAAAGCGCAGTTTGCGGAGACCTTGTCTTCCTCTGCACGTATTAACCGCAGCGGCGTGATGATGGAGTTTCCCCAGTTTTCGCAGCACATTATGAGTAAAAAACAAACTAGCGGTGAAAAAGCGTTTGCAGAGAAAACAGGTGGGGCTTCGGAGTTGGTTCCGTTATTTGGCGTTGGAGCAAGATCAGATTCAGCTGTTAACTCTGGCTCCAGCTCTAACTTTAAATATGAAGCAGAATCTGACTCTGAATCAGGGCTAAGTAACACTCTGTATTGTATTCATAATGCAAAAGACAGCAGCAAGCACAGTGCGGATACACTTGGCGACGCGAGCTATAGCGCGTTTTATCTTGGCAAAGGCAAGATTGCCGAAGAGCCGCTCTATATCCCCGCCACTGAGCAGCACGAAGCCTATTTACTGATGACTTGGCTCGATTACCATAATGCACAGTCTGGTTTGTCTTTGTTTCGTGCCAGTGATATCAGTGCGGGCCCCATCGCTTCGGCTCAAATGAACAGGGTATTGCCACTAGGGTTTCATGGCTGCTTTATTGAAGCTTAATATTTTGATCTATAAATAAAAAAACGCAGCTCTTAGCTGCGTTTTTGTTTCAGGCGAAAGAAACGTTTAGTCATCAATTTCCGCATTGTGATAGACGTTTTGTACGTCGTCACAATCTTCAAGTGCGGCAATAAACTTTTCAAACATAACGACATCTTCACCTTCAACTTTAGTCATGTCCTGCGGTACGAAGGTGATATTGTCAAATTCAAAGTTAACCTCTGGCATCGCTTCGGTCAGTGCAGTTTTGACTTTAAAGTATTCAGTGTGCGGCGCGTAAACTGTGATTAAGCCATCTTCAAGCTCAACATCGCTTACATCAACGTCAGCCATCATCAGCAGTTCTAAAATCGCATCTTCGTCATCACCCGCAAACACGAACACGGCTTGATGATCAAACATGTGGCCAACTGTACCTGGGCCGCCGAGTTTGGCATCGTTTTTCACGAAGGCTTGACGCACTTCGGTGAAGGTACGTTTTACGTTATCGGTTAAGCAGTCAACAATGACCATGCAGTTGCCTGGACCAAAACCTTCGTAACGGGCGGTATCGTAATCTTCACCACCGCCGCCTTTGGCTTTTTCAATTGCGCGTTCAATAACATGCGCAGGCACTTGGTCTTTCTTAGCGCGTTCAATTAAGCGACGCAGTGATAAGTTTCCATCGGGCTCAACGCCGCCTTGCTTAGCGACAACGTAAATCTCTTTACCGTAGCGTGAATAAATGCGGGTTTTTTGACCGGCTGTTTTCGCCATGGATTCTTTCTTGTTTTGATATGCTCTGCCCATCTTGATCTCGTTAGCTCAAAAAAATTGCGCCGATATTAGCAGTTTTCTTGGCATAAGTGCAGTCGTCCCTATGTGATTTATTACCTAGAAGGCGACGGGGCACGCATTTCAGGGCAAAGTTGGTTTTATCAAGGAAGATCTGCTTTTAGATAGGCTAGGACTATATCGCGATAGATTAATACTAATGTCTAATGCCATACGCTCGTGAGACTGTTGATGATAGCTAACTTCTACTTTGTTTATTTAGCGAGATAAATTATCTAGCTTATTCAGAGAAATAGACTAAAACTATAAATCTTGAGCGCTATCATAGTTAGCCCTCCCTCGTCAGTTGTAAGCAATAGCCGCTGTAATTGATAGCAGCTGAACGAAGGCTAATGATTCGACTCTTAGCATTTCCCTTTCATTTTTACCTTGCGCAGTTACGGGAAGTATATGGAAATACAGCACAAAATTTTAATTTTCATCAGTTTCACGCTGGTCACTCTGGGGAGTTTATTACTTGAGGGACTGCATCTTCCTAGTATTGTGCAGGCGTTGATCTTGGGCGTTCTTGCCTGTGGCTTAGTGGTGTGGGTGTGTTTGCGCGCATCTAAGGCTAAGCTCGACACCGATGAGGCAAACATTAAGGCATTACAAGAGCAAAGCATTCCCGCCCACGACATTAGTGTGCAAACCAGCAAAATGGCTATCGGTTCGGCTGAGGTGTCGCATTTTATTGATTTATTGAATAAATCAATTGAATCAAATGGCGAGCATGCCAGCGCCATTGCGGTTGCTGCAGGGCAATTGAGTCACACTACGGCCCAACTTGGCGATAATGCCGCCGACATTTTAGGCCAAGCTCAAGAGGCTGAGCGCGTTAGCGTGCAGGGACGAAGTCAAGCTCAGAAAGGTGTTGCGGCCATTCGTTCACTGAGTACGGATATTGATACTGCCGCTGAGCAAGTGCAGGCGCTTAAATCAAGAGCCGAAGAAATCCAAAAAATTACCGAAGTGATTAACTCCGTTGCCGAGCAAACGAATCTGTTGGCGTTAAATGCGGCCATCGAAGCGGCTCGTGCGGGAGAGCAGGGTCGAGGTTTTGCGGTAGTGGCTGACGAAGTACGCAGCCTTGCGGGTAAAACCGCAGGTGCGACCCAAGATATCGGCAAGATGTTATTAGAAATCCGCAGTGAAACGGATAAAACTTCTGGGCTGATGGAGCGAGTCGTGACGCAAACAGCCGATGTGGTCGCCGCCATGGGCGAGTTAGACGCGCACTTCACTGAGATTTCGGCTTCTGTGACCCAATCGGCCCATGCCTTAGGTGATATGGAAGATTCACTCAAACAATATAACAACACTACTAACGACATTAGCCGCTCGGTGACTCAAATACGTGACTCATTAAATTCGACGGGTAAACAGAGTCATAGCGTATCCGAGCAGGCCTTTACTTTATCCTTGACCACTGAGGGTATTTTTAAAGCGCTGTCTAAATGGGATACACAAACCTTCGATCAGCAGGTTCTGCAATTGGCGAATGTTGCCGCTAAAGCGTGCGGTGACAAGTTAGCACAAGGTTTAGCCAGTGGCAGTTTTAGCGAGGCTGATTTGTTTAATCCTAAATACCAACCTATTACCAATACTCAGCCGCAGAAATACAGCACGGCTTTCGATCGTTATACCGATCAGCATTTTCCAACAATTCAAGAGCCCATTCTGGCAAAACACAGCGAAATTATTTATGCGGGAGCCGTTGATAGGAAAGGTTATTTTCCGACCCATAATAAACGCTTTAGCCAAGCACTGACAGGCAAAGTTGAGGTTGATATGGTGCACAATCGAACCAAACGCTTGTTTAATGATCCTACAGGGATCCGTTGCGGCGCCCATACTGAACCTGTGCTATTGCAAACTTATAAACGCGATACGGGCGAAGTGATGCACGACTTGTCGGTGCCCATTTTTGTAAACGGTAAACATTGGGGCGGATTTCGAGTGGGATTTAAAGCTAAGTAGATTACTGATAACTCAAATTTAGGTTATTTACTCTAAAAAATGCATAAAAACGCATCTTTATTTGTGTCTTATATGTGATCGATCGTGGGTAATTGATTAACATAATAGAAATAGATTGGCATCTTTTTGCCGAAGTGCTTAAATAGCCCAAGGTGTACAGTATAAGACAGTATTGTATCCAATAAAAAATCATAAAATTTGAATAAGACCTTAAGTAATTGATTTAAAATGTTTAAAATATCTTCCTGGATATTTTAAAATGTTGAGGACAGGGAGCTCTCTTGCGACGTAAATATAACGCAGTAGATGCTGCTTAATGTGAGTTAAATGTGATGCAAGCAAATCAAGCGACTGTAACTGTTTTATATTATGATGCGCCCGTAGGGTTAATTATGCACAACGCCGTATTAGGTAATTTGCCAGTGAGTGAAGCTGGGCGTGTGATGATACCTGCAAGTTTCCGCAAGGGAAAATCTATCATTGCTGTACTTGAAGGTGAGTGTAAGATATTGAATTCATTAGGCGAGCGAGTGTTTGCTCAAGCTAATATAGGTTAACATTTTAAACTAATCGTCATTCTTGGGACGAATAATTCACTTTGCTAAATTATCGTCCCGACATTTTCTGCAAAAACTCTATTCAATCCATCTATTTCTATTAATGTTAGCGCTTGTTCGCTTAATCATATTCGATTAGTCATTCAGATATTTACTGTCCCACAAATTAACGCACTTTAATGGCAGACTTCTACCAGCAATTGGTCTGCAAGATACTGTAAGGTTTCGGCATTAGGATGGGTGTGGGCGAAGGTTCTTAAACCATAAATTCCCATCATTAAATATTGGGCTCTTTGCTCGCTGCTGCGATCGCCTTGGAGGAGTCCTTGTAACGTTGCGGTGGCAAATTGTAGTGTGAGTGCTTGCTGCCAAGATTGTAGATACTGATTGATGATGTCCCGGATCTCAACATCTTGCTCTGCAATTTCATTTAACGCTTTTGTCAGTAAGCAAGCTTGGGCGCTATCGCAACTCAGACATTCAATAACGAGATGATCTAAGTAGGTTTTCAAATTAGTCAGCACATTCTCGCCATTGCCGAATAGATTGTTGAATTGCTCGTTTCTGTCGAGTTGATATTGCTCTATGGCCGCGATTAATAACCCGCGTTTATTGGTGAAGGCACAGTAAATCGACCCCGGATGTAATCCCGTGGCTTGAGTAAGATCTTGCATGCTCGTTTTGGTGTAACCCTTGTGCATGAAGGCGGCCATAGCGCCGCGAAGTACCTGTTCTCGGTCGAACTCTGCATTACGCATCGAATTTAATTCACTTGTATAGAAACGCTTAGGCCAGATTCTACCTAAATTTGAACAAACATTCAAAAATGAACTTGAATGATCGTTCAAATAATAATATCTTGAATGCATATTCAAGAATGGGACTGAGAAAATGACCACACAAACCACGCCAAATTCATTGGTAAATCTGTTCGATACCTACTCACTTAATGACACTATTACCTTAAATAATCGTATCTTAATGGCACCTTTAACCCGTTGTATGGCGGATGCCGATTTAGTGCCGACCGATGATATGGTTGCCTACTATGCACGCCGCGCTGAAGCGGGTTTGATCATCACAGAGGCGACTATTATTCGTCCCGATGCTCAAGGTTACCCAAATACCCCTGGTATTTTTACTCAAGCGCAAATTGCTGGCTGGCGTAAAGTGACCGATGCGGTACATGCCAATGGCGGTAAGATTTTTGTGCAGTTATGGCATACGGGCCGTGTTGCTCATCCACACTTTTTCGATGGTGGTGATGTGCTTGCGGCATCAGCACAGAAGATTGAAGGCAGTGTGCCAAGAATGCGCGAACTGACATATGTCACGCCAAAACCTGCCACACTTGAGGATATTCAAGGCCTAGTGCGTGATTACGCCAAAGCGGCGGAAAATGCCATTGAAGCTGGGTTCGATGGCGTCGAAATCCACGGTGCAAATGGTTATTTGATTGACACTTTCTTACACCATGACAGCAATCGCCGTACTGATGAATACGGTGGAACACCTGCCAATATGTCCCGTTTTGCGCTTGAGGTTGTCGATGCTGTTGTGGCTCGTATCGGCAAAGACAGAACCGGTTTACGGATTTCTCCAGGGGCTTATTTCAATATGGCGGCAGATAGTCGTGACCGCGAAGTGTTCGATTACTTCTTGCCTGAGCTGGAATCCCGCGATATCGCTTTTGTGCATATTGGGATTTTCGATGACAGCATGGAATTCGACTATCTTGGTGGCAGAGCTTCAAGCTATGTGCGCGCACACTATGGCAAAACCTTAGTGGGTGTTGGAAGCTACAGCGCTGAAACCGCCAGTGAAGCGATTGCGGCGAATAAGTTTGATTTGATTGCTATTGGTCGCCCATTCATTGCTAACCCTGACTATGTTGCTCGCGTGCGTGATGGCGTTGAACTTGTTCCTTACAGCGATGAAATGCTTACAAGCTTAGTGTAATTTCGCTTAATAGCTTTATAAAGAAAGGGTTAGCATGTGCTAACCCTTTTTTTGTCTCTCTCGTTTTTATTTAATCCGCTTTAACTAAGGATCTGAGTGCGGTGAGCTTTTGCTGAGCTATGCCAAAAATACTCTCGGGAGAATATTGCCCTTGGCTAGGTGCTGCCGTTTGCGGCAAACTTCCTGCGGTTTTACCGAGCAGTAATTCCATTGCTTGAGTCACATGGGTAATAGCCCAAATATGGAATTCCCCCTGTGCCACTGCATCGACAATGTCTTTGCGCAGCATAAGGTTGGCCATGTTCGAGGCAGGAATAATCACCCCTTGCTCCGGCGTACGGCCTTTTATTTTGCAGACATCGAAGAAGCCTTCAATTTTTTCATTCACGCCGCCAATGGGCTGAGCCTCACCAAATTGGTTCATCGAACCTGTGATGGCAATATCTTGCCTAATTGCTTGCTCGCTAATAGCCGAGATAATGGCGCAGCATTCGGCCATCGATGCGCTGTCACCGTCCACACCGCTGTATGATTGCTCAAAGGTGAGGTAAGTGGTGAGCGGGATTTGCGCCGTCTTACCTAAAACTGATGCTAAATAAGCGGTTAAGATCAACACGCCCTTAGAATGGATCCGGCCTCCAAGTTTGACTCTGTGCTCGATATCCATCACTTCACCCTTACCAAACGCAGTGGTTGCTGTGATGCGATTGGGCATACCAAACTGATGATCTGAGGTCGAGATGACGGATAAGGCATTGATTTGCCCAACCACTTTACCCTGAGTGCTAATCAAGGTCGTGCCGTTGGTAAAGCTTTGCATTATGTTATCGTGCAGGCGCGAGACTCTTTGCTCCTGATTTCGCAGTGCTTGCTCAACGTGCGGCACTAAAATTTGTTGACTGCCCGAAGATTTAGCGCAGTAGTTTGATTCCCGCAGCAGGTTGGCAATATTGGCTGAGTGTAGCGACAGTTTTTGTTGATCTTCGGCTTCCCGCGAGCTGTATTCGATGATGCGTGCTATAGCCGCACGGTCGCAATGTAGCATGTTGTTGTCGTGAACTATGCTCGAAATAAAGCGGGCATAGTGCGCCTCAGAAGTTGAGGTTCTGTCCATCACATCTTCAAAATCGGCGGTAACGCGGAATAACTCACTGAAGTCAGGATCATAGTGCTGTAACAGCTGATAAGTTTCGTGATCGCCAAACAGAATAATTTTCACATCTAAGGGGATAGGCTCAGGCGCCAATGAAATCGTGCCCGACAGTGACACTTCCCGCTCCAGTGAACTTAAATCGAGTTTGCGTGAACGCAGGGCGCGTTTTAACCCGTCCCACACGTAAGGGCGCTCTAACACTTTTACGGCATCCATCAATAACACGCCGCCGTTAGCTTTGTGCAGACTGCCAGAGCGGATAAGTGAGAAGTCGGTGAACACTGTCCCCCTGAAGGTAGCGTTTTCCACATAGCCAAATAGGCTGTGATAACTTGGGCTTTCTTCTACGACAATAGGGAATTTTTGAGTCCCTTGAGCGACCAAAACGTTAACTTGGTAGCGGCGGGGCATTTTCTTTTCAAGGGAAGCGTAGGCTAGGCCCAGTTGTTCTTCACTTTCTTCTAAAAAGATATCTAAATTGTCTAAGATATCCGCCTGCATACCGGTTAGGAAAGTCCGCGCTTCGGGCTGGTGCTTGAACTTATCTTTGAGTGGCTTAATAAAATGAATTAACACTTCTTTGGCGACTTGTTCGTCATGCTCTTGCTGCTTGTCGCTGAATTCTTCTTCCCATTCAGTGATTTGGCGAATAATACCGCGCAGTTTAACTTCTAGGCCATTGATATTACTTTCAAATTGACTACGTTCAGTCTCTGTCAATGCTTCGAATGAAGCTTCGTCATGGGGTTCTTCACCATTGAGCGCTACCATTTGATAGTCGCCCTGCATGGTTAAACTGAGGCTGATGCCTTTCTGTTTCGCTTCTTCGGTTAATTCAGTGAGTGCGACTTCTTGTTTCTGTGATAATTGGCTTTTGAGCTTTTCAGTCCGGGCATAATACATTTCATTATCAAAGGCTAAAGGCATAGCTTTGACAAGTTTAAGCATCAACTTTTCGACGGCTTTTTTAAATTCAAGCCCCGTCCCTGCGCTCAGTTTCAGCACTTTAGGGCAACGGGTATCATCGAAATTGACCACATAGCACCAATCGTACAGGGTATGGTCGTTTGGCTCGTGACGGCTTAGGTAACGCAGCATCATGGTCCGTTTGCCGAGGCCGTTCTGACCTATTGCGTAGATGTTGTAACCCTTTTCTTTAATTCCCATTGCAAACTCTACCGCTTGCTGGGCGCGTTCTTGGCCGACAATATCATTGAGAGGTGTGAGTTCTGCTGTCGATTGGCAATCTGTACTTAATTGGTCGAGTTCGCAAATGCGATATAATTGTTTACTGTTGAGCAGGGTAGCTTGGCTTGATACGACGTCAGTGGGCATAAATATCCTTGGTTTTTCAGCCTTATTATTTCCATTGTAGACAATAAGATAGCATTTTTGTCAATCAAAACTCTGTTATTGCTGATATATGTCTTTAGGGATGGTTTTCTCTCGCTAAGAAAGTGCTGAATTATCGGGGGAAGACTTAATTGATTAAGTCTAACTAATTGTTACTCAATAAACTTATCGCGATACTGACACTAAAATTTTGTGCTAAAGTAGCAAATGCAATGTTAGTTGGATTTACCCGTGCAAGCAGTCTGCTGAGTGTGAGTAAGTTAGTGTGAATTTTGATGGTTTGACCTCTACCACCCTAAAAGGTGGATATGATGGAGTAAGTTTTAGATCCAACCTTAGTGCCAATTGAGATGTATTGATTTGATGTTAAACGTAAAATTTTATGAGATTTTACTGCTTGGTTAACGTTTTCCCTCTGTAGCAATATTGGGCATGTGTTTAAGGTCTTACGGTATTCTCGCCGTAGGCCGATTGAGCAGTAACGAGATCTGAGTTGGCAAGATGATGATAGATGTACCTATTAAGCAGCAACAGCTGGATAACTGGTTGAGTGACTTAAATTTAGTCGCTGAGTTATCAAGCAGTAAAGCAATGTTATTAGCATGGAATGCTGCGGGTGAACTTAGCAGCATGTTAAGTTCAGACTCTGCGGCTGAAAGTGAAATACAGGCAATACTCAGCCACTTAAGTGGCAATCATTTGGCTACCTCCCAGCCTGCGATAAGCCAGTCCGTTGTGATGCCCTCAATGCTCACACCATCAGAAATCGTTTCCAATCCCTTTGATATTATTGATAAACCTACTATTTCCCCTCTAAGCAATGCTAAGTTGTCCAGCCTGAGTGAGCCGATTTCAGCATTGCCGCGATTAGGCAGTCATCAAATCACGGCTGCATTATCTGTATCACAGCTAACTGAGCAGGTACGTGAGCCTCTGTTAATTATGGATACTCGGCAGCACTCAGATTGGCACACTTGTAGCGCAATCGGCAGCGTGATTTGTTTGTCTCTCGCTTGGCCATCTGGGGCAAATTTTGGCTTTTTATGTTTCTATCATAACGAGGCTCACGGCGTAGATTCAAAAACGCTACAACTTGCCAAGCTTATCAGCGATAGCATTCAACATCAGTTAGGCGAGATATTGAGCCAACATAATGCGGCTGAAACATTAAGCCGAGGTTCACCGAGTCGTGTCGAAACGGTCGATTTACAAACTTTTATCGATAGTTTTGACGAACATATTTGGATGAAAAATGCCGCTGGCATTTACACTCTTTGCAATCGTAGTGTTGAGAATGCGTGGGAAATGCCCCGTAGTGAGATTGTTGGTAAATCCGATGTTGAACTCTTTGGTACTGATATTGCAGAGATTTTTCTAGAGGGTGATAGGCTCGCTATCGAGTCTGGTACGCCTATCATTGTCGCTGAGTGTTTAGATGGCTGTGAAGCTAAAAATCATCTTTGGTTAGAAACGCTAAAACTCCCAACACTCAATGCCAAGGGGGAGCTCGTGGGCGTTATCGGTATGACTCGCAACATCTCCAAGCATAAAGCAGTTGAAGAACAGCTGACACTGGCGACCAATGTGTTTAAAAACTCGGTTGAAGGTGTCGTTGTGACCGATCGGCATGGCAATATTACCGACGTTAACGGTGCATTTTTTGAGATCACAGGTTATGTGAGGGAAGAGTTACTCGGCCAGAATCCTCGGATTTTTTAGTTCGGGTCGGCATGATAAAGATTTTTTCGATAAACTCTGGAATACCTTGTTTACTCAAGGTAAATGGAATGGCGAAATTTGGAATCGGCGCAAGAACGGCACGATTTTTCCGCAAAATATCACCATAAGCACTATTTATGATGACGTTGGAGGTGTGCGTTATTTTGTCGCTGTGTTTGCCGATATTTCAGCCCAGAAAGAGAATGAAGCGCAACTCACGCACTTAGCGTATTTTGACCCGCTAACGCATTTGCCCAATCGCATGAAGTTCATGATGCAGCTTAAGCAAGAAGTGCGACAAGCTAAGCGGCTGAATTTGCAATTAGCGACAGTGATGATTGATGTCGATTTGTTCAAGCATATCAACGACAGTTTTGGCCACAGTATAGGCGATGAAATGTTAGTTGAGCTTGCCAAGCGTTTACGCAGCCAAGTAGGCGATCAGGATGTGTTATCACGGATTGGTGGCGATGAGTTTGTGGCATTGATTTCAGGGATCGACAATAGTGCAGATGCCGCAGTTGCCATAAATCAATTGCGCCAAGTGTTTGAGCAACCTTTTATTGTGAGCACGGGCGACCACTTACGTTTAACGGCGAGTATGGGCGTTTCTTTGTATCCAAATGATGGAACCGATGCGGACACTTTACTGCGTAACGCCGATGCGGCCATGTATCGCGCCAAAAATGATGGCCGCAATAATTATGCTTTTTATACAGAGTCCTTAACTCAACAGTCTTTTGAGCATCTTAAGCTGCAAAGTGCCCTCTATGGCGCGATTGAGCAAAATGCCTTGTACTTAATGTACCAGCCAAAACTTGATTTAGTGACTCGACAAACCGTGGGATTTGAAGCATTACTGCGTTGGCACGATCCTCAACTGGGTTTGATTTCGCCCGCGATATTTATTCCTGTGGCAGAAAAAATAGGTCTTATCCATGAAATTGGCTTATGGGTGTTAGAAACTGCTTGCCGTCAGGGAATGCGCTGGCTTAGTGAAGGCAAACACTTTGGCCGCATTGCCGTGAACGTGGCAGGACAACAGTTACAGCGCAGTTCCTTTGTGGATGATGTGAAACGTGTCTTAGCTGAAACGGGTTTGCCCGCCAAGCATTTAGAGCTTGAAGTGACCGAAAGTGTGATGATGCAGAATCCTGATCTTGCTATCCGTGACTTAAAGCGACTTGGCGATCTGGGTATCGAATTATCGGTTGATGATTTTGGTACTGGCTATTCATCGCTCAACTATTTGAAAAAACTGCCTATTCATAAATTGAAAATTGATCAATCTTTTGTGCGGGACATTCCCTTCGATACCAACAATACCGCTATCGCTAAGGCTGTGATTGCGCTTGGACATGCGTTGAAGCTGGAAATTATCGCCGAAGGGGTTGAAACTAAAGAGCAAGCTGATTTCCTACAACAAAACCAGTGCGATCAAGCCCAAGGTTACCTTTTTAGTCGTCCGCAACTAGCTGCAGATCTCGACGCATTTTTATCGTAAAACAAGTTTGCATATAACAATAGGACTAGCGCTATGCCGCTAGTCGCTTAGGGTTGTGTCTGCTAAAATTCTAGCCATTATTTTCAGTGGTTAACCGCAATGTCTTTTAGTGCCTTATCCTTAAACTCCACGTTAGTGAATACCTTAGCGGCTCTTGGCTATGAATCGCCAACGCCTATCCAGTTAGAAGCGATCCCTGCCATCTTAGCTAAACGGGATGTGATGGCTGGCGCCCAAACGGGTACAGGCAAAACCGCTGCGTTCGCCTTGCCTATCTTGCATCATTTGATGACACTCAGCCCTTCGCAAGAGTTAACGGCTGTGAGACCCGTACGTGGATTAGTCTTAGTGCCGACACGTGAACTGGCGGTGCAGGTACAGCAGAGTTTTGTTAAGTACGCTAAAGGGACTGATATTCGTATCGGTATCGCCTACGGCGGCGTGAGTATCGATGCGCAGGTCGCTGTGTTTAATGCAGGGATTGATGTGTTAATCGCAACTCCGGGTCGCTTACTTGACCACCTTAGGCAAGGTGCATTAAATCTTAAGCAATTGAGTGTGCTTGTTTTTGATGAAGCCGACCGCATGCTCGACATGGGGTTTATGGATGAAATTCAAGCCGTGCTCAAGCAAGTACCGAGTGACAGACAAACCCTGTTATTTTCTGCCACCTTAGATGCCGCTATCTTCAGCTTAAGTAAAACCTTACTGCGCGATCCCAAGTTGATTGAAGTTGCCAAGCGCAACACGACCGCTGCCGAAATTGAACAAGTGGTTTATGCCGTCGACGCCGACCGTAAAACCGAACTCGTCAGCCATCTGGTACGCAGTAAAAACTGGCATCAAGTGTTGATTTTTAGCCGCACTAAGCAAGGCGTCGATAAACTGGTTCAGCAACTCAATAAAGCCGATATTATCACTCAGGCGTTTCACGGTGACTTGTCCCAAGGCGCGCGCGAGAAAGTTTTGCAGGAATTTAAACAAGGCAAAATTCAAGTGCTAGTGGCAACGGATGTCGCCGCCAGAGGCCTAGATATCGTCGAGCTTAAATATGTGATCAACTTTGAGCTACCCTTTATCGCCGAAGATTATATTCATCGTATCGGTCGCACAGGTCGAGCGGGTAGTGCAGGGCTTGCCATCACCCTCTTTAGTCAAGAGGACGCCCTATTATTGGAAGAAGTTGAAGTTGTGCTCGACAAGCGTCTACCACAACAATGGTTACTAGGCTTCGAACCCGACTTTAATAAGATGGATACCGAACCTAGACGTAACGGCAAAGCGGCTCAGAAGCAAAGAGCGAAGAAACGGGCTTTGGGTGGAAAGGGGAAAAGGTAGGTTTTTAGGTGCGGCGTCTGAATGGCTGAATCTAATAGAGATTAGATCAAGTGGTGACATGATTCATTTATCGACGCCAGTTCAGTTCCCGCCGCCGCATTTGAATCGTTAGCAATCATTTGAACAGCCAAACAAAAAGGGCTTAACCTTGCGGTTAAGCCCTTCTGGTAAAATTGGTGGAGGCGGCGGGACTTGAACCCGCGTCCAGAACACCTACATCCAAGGCACTACATGCTTAGTCTCTCTTTTAATTAACCCGAATAAACTCCGAAAGACAGGATTTCATCGGGCGAGTCCGGTACTATTTCGCGGTTCACCCCCGGACGGAGTTCCCTCGCTATCAAATGTAAGATGACCATCTGTATACACCGCCCATTTGAGAGACCTGTGTCAGATGGCTAGCTAGCCTAAGCTGCTAGAGCGTAGTTATCGTCGTTTGCAACTATAACTGTGCGGCTTTTTACGAGGCCAACCGCCCCTCGGCATGCTCCCAGGGTTTCGTGAATCCTGTCGAATCCAGAATCGCCCCCAAGAATTTGATTGTAACCCGTAGCACTATGATCACCTAGCATCATTTGCTTCAAGTTCAATCGTTTGTTCATTATCCGTGCGTTTTTTCTTTTTTCATCACGCGGGCTTTTTCAACTTCCCATTCACGCGCTTTAGTATCTTCGCGCTTATCGTGATCTTTCTTACCTTTACCTAGACCAATTTCCACTTTCACCCATGCACCTTTACGCCAGTACATTGAGATAGGAATGATAGAGTAGCCTTGGCGCTCAACTAAGCCCGCAAGTTTATCTAGCTCTTTACGGCTGAGTAGCAGCTTTTTCAAGCGCAGGGGATCGCAGACAACGTGTGTCGATGCCGTATTCAAAGGAATAATGGTGCAGCCATGCATAAAGGCTTCGCCATTTTTCAGGAATACGTAACAGTCGGACAAGTTGACCTTACCCATACGGATAGATTTAACTTCCCATCCCATTAGGGATAGGCCGGCTTCCATTTTCTCTTCGAAACGGTATTCGAAGGTTGCGCGCTTATTACGTGCGATAGTCGCAGGCGCGGCTTTGCTTGAATTTTTCTTTACCATAGTGGCGCCATTATACGCACGGTGAATCAATTTGGTATTGATATAAGGGTTTATTTAGTTAATTTCAAGCCTCTATCGTGTTGTTGCTTGTTTTTTGAACGCCATTAAGGGGTTGAGTATCAGCTTAAGTGCACAAGGGGTGCGTTTTTTACGTATCGTGATAAAATCCGTGCAAATTTTGATTGCTTGCCTAAGTTGTTTATTGCACGTGCGTTATTTTCGTGCGTTTGAGTTTGCTTAGGTCGCTGTGAATACGTTAGTGAAGAGTACTAAGTCCTATGCCGCAAATTTCTCGAAGTGTGTTAGTCCGTTTTAGTGCGATGCAAATGTATGACTTAGTGAATGATGTCGAGTCGTATAAGGAAT
Organism: Shewanella sp. DW31; assembly: GCF_015767295.1. Taxonomy (NCBI): domain Bacteria; kingdom Pseudomonadati; phylum Pseudomonadota; class Gammaproteobacteria; order Alteromonadales; family Shewanellaceae; genus Shewanella; species Shewanella sp. DW31. Next base: position 183,067 of record NZ_JADWMP020000002.1, on the reverse strand, counting down.
TTTTACCCGGTTGTGTGGGTGGCAAAGTCTTAGAATTTGATGGTAAGACTATGCTGGCATCTGTTGATGTGAGTAAAGCGGGGATCCGTAAGACATTTACGACTCGCAACCAAGTGGTTCCTGGTAAGAGTATTGATTTAACATTGGAAAATGGGCCCTTTAAGCATTTATTGGGGCAGTGGCGTTTTACTGAGCTGACTGAAGAGGCCTGCAAGGTAGAATTCGAGCTGAGTTTTGAGTTTTCAAGCTCGTTAGCCGATATGGCCTTTGGTAAAGTGTTTAATGATCTTATGGTATCAATGGTGACGGCATTTACGAGTCGCGCTAAGGTGATTTACAGTGACAAATGAGACAGATAAGTTTGTAGTTGATGTGGTTTACGCCTTGCCTACACAGCAAAAAGTGATTTCGGTGAATGTGAATCCCGGCACGTCAGCGATTGAGGTGGTGCGTTTAAGTAACATTGTAAGCTTTTTTCCTGAGATCGATTTAGATACGGTTAAGCTCGGTGTGTTTAGTAATGTGGTTAAGCATGACCAAGTGATTTTACCGGGGCAAAGGGTTGAGATTTATCGTCCTTTGATTGCTGATCCTAAGGATGTGCGTCGTCGCCGAGCAGATAAAGCTAAAGATGAAGGCCGCGCGAATAAAGTGACGGGTGGACGAGCTTAAATATTGACATCATAGCTCAATAAAAAAGCGCCCTTGGGCGCTTTTTTATATTTGATTGACTGAGAAGAGCATAAGCAAAGTTTAGGATATTACTTAATTGGTTTTTGAACTTGCGCTTCAGCTTGATTTTCTTTAACTAATGGCTTTTCATCGGCGCGCTGTGCTGGAATTTGTGGCACTAGCTCAGTTTTATTACCTGTTGGCAAGCTGCTTTGCTCTAGCGGCGTACTAAATTCTTTGCTCAGTTCATAATCGCCTTTCACTGAGGTAAGTTTATCGCCCGTAAAGTGCAGTATGAGTTCTTTATGCGTAATGCTGGCATCACGCCCACTCTTGTAGTGATACACATAGTACCAAGTATCGTCAGCAAAACTATCTCGTAATACCGGACGGCCGAGAATGTATTCGGCTTGTTCTTTGGTCATGTCAATGCGCAACTTTTCAACTTGTTGCGGTTCCATGTAGTTGCCCTGTGGAATGTCGGGCTTATAAATCAACCAATCGAACACGCTACAGGCACTGAGCGAAACAGAGAGCGCCACAGCGCCCAGTAGGGTAAGACTTTGCTTTTTATTGATCATTGTATGCGCTACTTCTGAAAATCTGGCGGCCATAATACCCAAGCATTCCCCCTCATGACAAGGGCAATCGGGCTTTGCTACCGTCATAGATCGAATTGTGTGACTTTTCGACCCAGTATGTTGGCTTTAGTTCTCAATCTTTAAGGATATTTATTAGCTAAAGTCATATGGGGCTATGAGTATGATTTTCGGTGTCAGAGCCGTACAGGTTTACTGTTGGCTGGATTGGGAAAAGAGTAAATGTGAGCGATTTCTTCTTTAAAGCCAAGCAATTAGTTACTAAGTCGATAGACAGTATGTGTGGCGATAAACATAGTAATCTCATTAAAATCAGATTAAAGTTACCGATATGTTTTTATTGTGTTCTTGTACTGTGGCTTTTTTGCCGTAAGTTTGCAGTGTTCGAAATAAAATAGTGGGATAGATGCATTGGGTTCTTTAGTTTGCGTAGGTACGGGTTTACAACTGGCCGGACAGATCAGTGTGATGAGTCGTAGTTATATTGAGCACGCTGATGTCGTGTTTTCACTCTTGCCCGATGGTTTTTCGCAGCGTTGGATCCAGAAAATTAATCCCAATGTCATCAATTTACAGCCGTTTTATGCACAAAATGGTGAAGTTAAAAATCGCCGAGAAACCTACGAACAAATGGTTAATTCTATATTGGAGGCCGTAAGGGCTGGCAAAAAAACCGTTTGTGCGCTCTATGGTCATCCTGGAGTCTTTGCCTGTGTTTCCCATATGGCGATTACGCGGGCGAGGGCAGAAGGGTTTTCAGCGAAGATGGAGCCGGGGATTTCGGCTGAGGCGTGTTTATGGGCTGATCTGGGTATTGACCCCGGCAGCTCTGGGCATCAAAGTTTTGAAGCTAGCCAGTTTATGTTTTTTAATCATGTGCCCGATCCGACAACCCATTTATTGTTATGGCAAATTGCGATTGCTGGTGAACATACCTTAACTCAGTTCCATACTACGAGTGACAGGCTGCAGATTTTGGTTGAACAACTGAATCAATGGTATCCGCGAGATCATCAAGTGGTGATCTACGAAGCTGCTAATCTGCCAGTTCAAGCCCCTAGAATTGAGTATTTGCCGTTGAGTAAGCTGCCCGAGGCAAACTTGTCTCCGATCAGTACTTTACTGATCCCGCCAGCAAAAAAACTCGAATACAACTATGCTATTTTAACTAAATTAGGCATTAGACCTGAAGATTTAGGCTAATTGTGAGTGCTGTACTTCTGAGCTGAATTCGGGAGTCATCATATAAATAAGGAAAGGTATGTCTGCATTATCGGATTTTTTTACCCAGTTAGGTCAAGATGCACAACTGATGGAAGCGTATCAACAGGACCCGGAGGCCGTAATGCGCGCCCATGGGTTAACTGATGAAGAAATTAGCGCTGTAATGAGAGGGGATATGACAAAACTAAAAGTTTTGAGTGGCGACCAAAATTATCAAACATTTGTTTTAGTCAATCATGGTAATAATTAACTAATCTTGAAACGGTTACGTTGTGCCCTATTAGCCATCTTCGCCTTGTGTTCGACAGCTTTGATGGCTAACTCTCTCGATTTTGATCAGGCACTCAATGAGCTTGATGTATTACTGCAATCTGATCTTAGTGCTGCGCAGAAAAAGCTTGCCGAATATGAGAAAGAATTCAGTCGTTTAACTACAATACAACAAGGACGACTGAGGATAGATAGAGCGATAGGTTATTTTTTCACTGGTGAATATACTAAAGCGTTAGATGATCTACACCAAGCCGAAACCTTAGTGCCAAATACTGATTTATTGGCGTCAGTTTATAGTTACAAAGCCACTGTATATATAGGTCTGCGTGACTATGACAAAGCCTTGGCTGCAGTCGCTCAAGCATTAGCCCTAGTGGTGAATATTGATGATGTCACGATTAAACGGCACTCATATCTAAGAATTGCCAATATTTATTCCGAAATGGACGCTTATAGCGATATGGGCCTTTATGCCAATAAGGTGTTACAACTCGCAAAGGAAACCGATGTCCGCGATATTTGCCATGCCAAATTGCTGCGCGCTATTTATTTACTCGGCGTGAAAAATCCCGACGCCTTCGATGCCTTCGAAGATAGCCGTCAATACTGTGATGCGAAGCAATTCCCCCTTTTGGCGACTATGTCGATGAAAGGCAAAGCTATGGTTTTGCAGGAGCGGGGCGACTTTTTAGGTGCGAGAGCGATTCTGCTATTAGCTTTAAAAGGGTATGAAGCTTTTCAATTTCAGTTAGAAATTAGCCATGTGCATGCACTACTTGCCGAGAATTACTTTGCCATGGATGAGCAGGTTCAAGCGAAAAGTCACGCCGTTAAAGTGCTTTCATTCCCCGATGATAATAGCTACATCGAACATAAGCATATTGCATATAAGGTATTTGCCGAACTGATGGCGGCGGATAAACAATTTGAGCAAGCCTATGAATACACAAGAAAAGAACAATATTATAATCAATTGATTTTTGACCAATCTAGAATGAAAACCCTCGCTTATCAGGCGGCTAAGTTTAATGCTGATGAACAGTCGCGTGAAATCAATTTACTCAATAAAGAGCGTGAACTTTACATCGCTCAGCAAATGGTAAAAGAGCGGGAATACACCAATATGCTGATGTTTATCACTATTCTAGTGGGTGGGCTGTTCTTCCTTGGAATTTTGTTAGCCGTAGGTCAGATGCAGAAACGTAAGTTTATGCGTATGGCGAGAATGGATGCCTTAACAGGCATATTGAATCGTGGTGCAGGGCAAGAGTTGGGAGAAAACCTTTTTGTGCAAGCCACGGCTCGTAGCGGGGATTTCTGTGTCATTTTATTCGATTTAGATTTCTTCAAACGCATCAACGATTCTTTTGGTCATGGAACTGGCGATTGGGCGCTTAAAAAGGTGGTTGACTCCCTTAAATCCCATATCCGAAATGGTGATGTTTTTGCTCGTATCGGCGGTGAGGAGTTTGCAATTTTATTACCCTATGCCGATGAAGCGAAAGGCATGGAAGTGGCGGAGCAATGTCGAGCTCGTATCGAGGCCATTGATACCCAACATTCAGGGCATAAGTTCGTCATAACGGCGAGTTTTGGCGTGAGCGGTTTAATGGCTGATGATCTGAGTTTGGATCCATTATTTCACCGAGCCGACATGGCGCTCTATGCCGCTAAGGCCAATGGCCGCAACACCGTAGTACGCTATTCTGACATATTAAAATGTGACAAGCAGGCAACTGATTTACGGCGTCATATCGCATCGCCCTCTGTGTAATGCAAGTCGAGTGAGCATTTAGTCTCATCCAGAGTTGGCAAGCCCTTACTGGTTTTATCCTTCCTTAGTTTATTGCTCGTTTTTTTATTTTGCAGCCACTCACTAAAATGCAATAACAGTCTAAGGTGTCTCTAAGCGCTCTTTTACTCTGCTTTGTTGCTCCAGTTGATTTCCCCCACGCTTAAGTGTTTTCCGTATCAAAAATTTCTTATTTTTAATGAATTGCCTTGACCTTGTTAATAAATAAATGGGATATCATAGCTGATAATTGCCTAGCTATTGCTGGGTCCTTACATAGAACAATGCGCATTCCTTTTTCCGTTGGAGCCTTCATGGAACAGTCGAGTTTACTCACGTCGGTGCTGCTATTTTTATTGGCGGCGGTTATTTTTGTTCCCTTGGGTAAACGTTTTGGCGCGGGCCCTATTCTTTCCTATTTGGCCGCAGGGATTATTTTAGGCCCAGGTGGTATGGCGTTGGTTTCTGATCCTGCAGCCGTGTTGCATTTTGCCGAGTTAGGTGTGGTACTTATGCTGTTTGTACTTGGACTCGAATTGAATCCAAGTAAATTATGGGAACTTCGCAGTGCTATCTTTGGTTTAGGCAGTGGTCAGCTGTTGTTGTCATGGGCTGCGATTGGAGGTTTGGCTTGGGGCTTTGGCTTGTCTATTGAGGCGGCTTTAGTGGTTGGTGCCGCGCTATCTTTATCATCGACAGCCTTTGCCGTGCAGTTAATGAGTGAGCATAGGTTGCTCACAACCCCACTTGGACGTGATGCTTTTGGGGTCTTGTTAATGCAAGATCTTGCGGTTATCCCTATGTTGCTGCTGACAGCATATTTGGCGCCCAATTCTGCTCAGATTGAACATCATGCGGTGCCTTGGTACTGGACGTGTCTTGCGCTCGTTGGTTTTGTGTTAGTGGGGAAATATTTATTGCCTAAATTCCTTAAACTAGTGGCAAGCAGTGGGGTGCGTGAAGTGCTCACCGCTTTTGCATTATTGCTGGTCATGGGTAGCGCTGAGTTAATGGAGTGGTTGGGACTTTCTGCGGGCATGGGGGCATTTTTGGCGGGTATTATGCTCGCTAACTCAAGTTATCGGCACCAGCTCGAAACTGACATAGAACCTTTTAAAGGCTTATTGCTTGGGCTGTTTTTCATGGCTGTCGGTATGAGTATGGATTTGAGATTATTGATATCTGATCCGTTACTTATTCTGGGCATTTTAATGGCTATGTTGCTGATTAAAACCTTTGTGCTTATGGTGCTGGGGCGCATTCGGCACCACAAATGGCGGCCTAGTATTGCACTAGGGTTGATCCTTGCTGAAGGGGGCGAATTTGCCTTTGTGCTGTTATCTCAGGCGCAGCTATCTGGTATTGTCGGCGATAAAATTGCGCAAGTGCTAGTGCTGGCGATTGGTTTGTCTATGGCAGTAACGCCTCTATTGTTTACTTTGTTCCGAGCAACTAAAGCCAAAGTGGTGGATACTCGTCTGCCAGATACGATTAATGTCACCGAATCTGAAGTGGTGATTGCTGGATTTGGTCGAGTAGGCCAGATCACGGGGCGTATTTTGGCCTCATCAGGTATCCCTTTTGTCGCATTGGATAAGGATGCGAGTCATGTGGATGTGATTCGTAAATACGGTGGTGAAGTGTATTTTGGTGATGCCAGACGCTTAGACATGTTGATGTCGGCGGGGATTGCTCGGTCTAGATTACTATTGCTTGCCGTGGACAGTGTTGAGGATTCCATTGAAATTGCTCAGCAAGTGAAAACACATTTTCCCCATATCAACATAGTCGCGCGGGCGAGGGACCGTAACCATGCTTATCGTTTGATGAGCCTTGGGGTGACGGATGTGTTTCGTGAGACCTTTGGTTCGGCGCTATCGGCCAGTGAGAAGATTCTCCAAGGTCTAGGTTTATCGCAGGTACAAGCCAACGAGCGGGTAAAAATCTTTGCTGAGCATGATAAGAAACTGGTGATTGCGAGTGCGGCTCATCAAAATGATTTAGCGACGTTAATCAATTTATCGAATAAGGGTAAGGCAGAGTTGGAATCCCTTATGCGTGGCGATAGGGAGAATGTGAGCTAATGTTGTCACTCTGATTTGGATATAAAAAGAGAGCATAAATGCTCTCTTTTTTATTGGTTTAAAACATCAAATATAACGCTGATGTTTAGGTGTTAAAAGCTATAGCTGTATTGCAGTTTGACGTTGCGTTCTTCACCCGGCATACCACCGAGGAACATGGCTTTACTGTAATAGTCTTTATTGAAAAGGTTATTGATGTTCAGCTGGATTTTCCAAGAATCCGCGTTGTAGCTCACTGCCGAGTCAACGACGGTATAGCTAGGCACGTAACCGTCTGGAATACCAAATGAGCTTGAGTGCGTACTGCGATCATCGACAAATTTTGCACCAAGGCTCAGCTCGATTGGACTTGATAATCTAAACCAATCCGCGCCATAGGTAACCCAAGCACTGGCGGTGACATAAGGCACACCTTTTTGACGGCTGTCGTAATTTGCGACGTCATTCGGGTTTTGCTTATCCCTTGCATCTTGGTACATGCCATTAAGGTTAACGCGCCATTGATCATTCAGGTGGGCATTGAGATCGAGTTCGACCCCCTGAGTATCTTCGCTGCCATCGTAAAAATACACGGGAATATTAGGGGTTAATATGCCATTGGTATAATCAGGGTTGTTATAGGCGACATTAGTACGCGAGCTTTTAAAGAATACCAGTGAGCCAAGCAATTGATCCTCAAATGCTTTAAAGCGCATACCTAGATCATTGCTAATTGATTCTGAATCATCTCGGTCGGTAGCATTATCTTTTACTGCATCAAGTACACTGTAAGCGGTTCGCCCTTTAGAATGGTTGATGAAAAATGATAAATCCTCAATCGGCATGTAGGTTAACCCTAGGTTATAGGTCATACCGTTATCTGTGGTATCAGCTTCTGGTGTCGCTTGGGATTGGCTAGTGCTATAGCGTGGATCAACACCAAAGTGCTCATAGGCTTGTTTAATTTCATTAAAGGCAACACCAATACGTGTGGTAAAGCCGTATGGCAGATAACTGACATGTTGTAAGCCTACGCCCCAAGCGCTGACTTTTTTGTCATAGTTAGCGGTTTTGAGTGGGTCATAGTCCTCGAATTTACCTGTGCCCCAATTAGGATTGCGGATGTCGTATATATAAGGCAGAGATCCTTGGTAAATGATTTTGCCATCTTTGTTTTTAAAGATTTGATCCGCATCGTAGATAGAATATTGCTGGAAGCGAATATTACGGTCTTCATAGTTGGCATTGACCAATAATTCATTGTCTATATTGCCAATTTGGAAGTCATAACGTAAATCGGCAAAGTACTGCCACGAAGTCTCGTCGGCATCCACTTTACGGTATTCCTGACGTCTTGCAGCAAAAGGATAAAGTTCGCCGTTTTCAACTAAAGGCGCGCGGGGATCAGCGTTGATCGGGTTTTTGCCTTGTTTCCAGTAGACGTAGTTATAAGCACCTGTTTGGCGGGCGAAGCCTGAAGTGTAGTCGCGATACTGTAATTGCTGATTAAGAAACAGACTATCGTTGAAGTAAATATTATGGGTTAGTTTAAATCTTAACTCTTCGCCTTCATTGTCCTTCGCCATGGGTGAAATCAGCCCTGCATCACCAAACGAATAGGGCCTTAAGCCATCAGCGCCCGACAACGAGGCCGCTAACTGCTGACGCTGTGCATCGGTCAGTTGTAGACCCTTACCACTTGGATCGTTGATTAAATCCTGCCAAGTGACCTCTCCCGCGCTCTTACCGCCGACTGAATCGGCATTGTAAATTCGAATCGGGTGGCCAATAGAGTCAACGGCAATAGCATCTTTGATGTAAGCACCTGAAAGCATTACATCTTGGCTATCACTTAATACCCATTTTAAGGCGCCATAGATTTCGTCTCTGTCTGTACCGATATCGCGATACCCATCACTGCGGCCGGATTTTGCCACTAAACGGTAGGCGACATCATCATTCAGGGCGCCTGTGCTATCCAGAGCAAGGGAGTAGGTATCCCATTGTCCAACTTCGGCGGTAAATTTGTTTTTTGACTCGAATTGCGGTTTTTTCTCAATTAAATTGATGACGCCGCCAGCACTCCCCATGCCATAGAGTCCAGTCGCTGGGCCTTTTAATACTTCTACGGATTCAACGTTGGTTAAAGAGCGCGTGGGGTTGAAAGTGTTACCAAGGCCAGCACCGCCATACATACCGTCATAGGTGTAATTTGCGCCTAAACCACGGATGACTATGTTGTCACCGATGCCATAGTTATTACCCGCTTGAGTCACACCACTGATGTTACGGATCAAGTCTTGCAGATTATCTGTACCTTGGGTTTCGATCAGTTCTTGGTCAACAATTACAACTGCAGCGGGTGTTTCCATGAGAGACATGTCGGACTTAGTTGCTAGCCCTGAATTCTTCACTACTGAGTTTTGTCTGCCATAAACCGTGATGCGCTCAACGTTGGCTTCAGCATTTGCTGATACCGAGTTAGCTTCGGCGGATGCAGTTTGCGATAAAACGGAAAGGCAGGCGAGTGCAGTTAGTGACAAACGAAATGATTTCATTAATGGTTCCCCCAAATAAATAGGTCGCGAATAGTAATGATTTGCATTTAAGTTGGCAACATATGTTTCAGATGTCGTGGTTGAAATGTGCAGTGCTGCGAATAAGTGTTACGAAAAGGCATGTATTTGAGGAAGTAAGGTATGGGTTCTCGTAGGAGAAAAGCTTCATAAAAAGTCGCGTCTAAGTTCCATCCCGCTGTAATGTCAAATTTGTTTCATTTTTTTTATAAAAAAGTGATTTATTTTTTGAGTTAACCATCACATCCCACCTTGTTGATCGGGAAACGCAACCTGGTACTTAGTTTGAATCGCACATGATACTTATTTCGTTTACGTAAACGTCAAAATGAAACGGTCGTTTAAATTTGTGACAATGGCAACAGTCTTTATCATTATGATTTATATGAATTTATCTGACTTACCTCTAGGTTAGTTCAAAACATTGAGCATTTTCTACTTAGGTCTAATAGAGTAAAAATGATGTAATAATAAATTTACTATAAGTTATTTAATTACGTAATTAATTACTTTGCGTATTGATTGGTAAAGTTGTCTGACAAGTTTCATTTAACTGCAATTGTCATATGTGATTAAAATGTTTAATTACATATTTATCAGTTGTTTGTTGTTTGTTTTCTTGCTTGGTCAGACCAATTTTAGCATGGTTTTTACTTAGGTAATGCATGTTTTTGTCAATCTTGGACTGTTGCAAATACAAACGTTTGTCGGTAAGTTTTAGTTCGAAACAAACATTTGATGGTTTTTTGGTGAGTTTATAAGCAGTGGTGATTGGGGATGCTACTGCTTTATATGTCAGCGTTAAGCCTGTGATAGTGGAGCCTCTTGGGAGGGCATCAAGATGACGGAACACACTTTGAGTGAACAGCAATTGAATTCGACACTGGGTAAAGCTACAGCAAACGCCACGCTTAATATTGTGGGTCGTGACATTCCAGGCCAAGAAGTCATATTTACCGAAGGGGCTGTCGCCTTACTCGAATCCCTTTGTCGTGAGTTTGCCGACGAAGTACCTGCCTTACTCGCTAAACGTAAAGATAAACAAGCACGTATTGATAAAGGAGCATTACCTGACTTTCTGCCTGAAACCCGCGCTATCCGTGATGGTGCATGGCAGATTCGCGGTATTCCCGATGACTTGCTTGACCGTCGCGTGGAAATCACAGGTCCCGTTGAACGTAAAATGGTGATTAACGCACTCAACGCCAACGCCAAAGTGTTTATGGCTGACTTTGAAGATTCCTTAGCACCGAGCTGGGAAAAAGTCGTCGAAGGTCAAATCAATCTACGTGATGCCGTGCGTGGTGATATTGAGTACACAGCACCGGACACGGGTAAGCACTATAAATTAGGGCCAAATCCTGCAGTGCTTATTTGCCGCGTTCGTGGTCTGCACCTTAAAGAAAAACACGTACAGTTTAATGGAAAAGCGATTCCTGGCTCACTGTTTGATTTCGCACTGTATTTCTACCACAACTATCGCCAACTTTTGGCCAAGGGCAGTGGTCCATATTTTTATATTCCTAAGTTAGAAAGTCATATTGAAGCGCGCTGGTGGGCAAAAGTGTTTGCTTTTGTTGAGGAAAGGTTTTGTCTGCAAGCGGGCACGATTAAATGTACTTGCTTGATTGAGACTTTGCCTGCCGTGTTCGAAATGGACGAAATTCTCTATGAACTACGTTCCAATATCGTCGCACTGAACTGTGGTCGTTGGGATTACATCTTCAGCTATATCAAGACATTAAAGCGTCATGGCGACCGAGTCTTACCGGACCGCCAAGCCGTCATTATGGATACGCCTTTCTTAAGCGCTTATTCAAGACTCTTGATTAAGACCTGCCACAAACGCGGTGCCTTAGCGATGGGCGGCATGGCAGCCTTTATTCCTGCTAAAGATCCTGCTCAGAACGAAGCCGTATTGCAGCGTGTGCGTAAGGATAAAGAACTAGAAGCGCGTAACGGCCACGATGGCACTTGGGTCGCGCACCCTGGCCTTGCCGACACCGCTATGGGGATTTTCAACGAATACATAGGCCAAGATCACTGTAATCAATTGCATATTACCCGTGATGTCGACGCGCCAATCCTGGCTAGCGAACTGCTTAAAACCTGCGATGGTGAGCGCACTGAACAAGGGATGCGTCTGAACATTCGTATCGCCCTGCAGTATTTAGAGGCGTGGATCAGCGGCAACGGTTGTGTACCTATTTACGGCTTAATGGAAGATGCGGCTACGGCTGAGATCTCTAGAGCATCAATTTGGCAATGGATCCAACACGGTAAGTCGCTGTCAAACGGCAAATTAGTGACCAAACAACTCTTTAAAGACATGTTGGTTGAAGAGCTGTCGAACGTGAAAAAAGAAGTGGGTAGCGACAGATTCACCCATGGCAAATTCACCCAAGCAGCCGTGTTGCTTGAAGACATTACCACCTCCGACGAGCTGGTCGATTTCTTAACCTTACCCGGTTACGAAATGCTGACAGCTTAGAATGAACTCATTTGCTTGAACCGTTTTAGGTAAACCAGATTTAGCTGTGGCGGGGCTACCGCCAACCAAACAATTTAGCAGAGTGAAACTGGGGGCAGTTTCATGATAGCTACAACATCAAAGAGAAAGGAGCGACATTATGACTAAGGCAACGACTCAGACTTCACGTCAAGAGCAGATTGATGCAATCAAGAGAGATTGGGCAGAAAACCCACGTTGGAAACACGTGCGTCGTCCTTATACCGCAGAAGAAGTGGTTGCGCTTCGCGGTTCAATCGTGCCTGAGAATACTATCGCTAAGCGCGGTGCTGCTAAGTTATGGGAATTGGTTAACGGTGGCGCTAAAAAAGGCTATGTGAATTCACTGGGTGCGTTAACGGGTGGTCAAGCGGTACAACAGGCGAAAGCGGGTATCGAAGCGATTTACCTTTCAGGTTGGCAAGTGGCAGCCGATGCTAACTTAGCCGGCACTATGTACCCAGATCAATCTTTATACCCAGCCAACTCAGTGCCTGCTGTGGTATCCCGTATCAATAACTCTTTCCGCCGTGCTGACCAAATTCAGTGGGGCAATGGCGTTAATCCAGAAGATGAAAAATTTGTTGATTACTTTCTGCCAATTATTGCTGACGCAGAAGCGGGTTTTGGCGGCGTATTAAATGCCTTCGAACTGATGAAGTCGATGATTGACGCAGGCGCTGCCGGTGTTCACTTTGAAGATCAGTTAGCTTCAGTGAAAAAATGTGGCCACATGGGTGGCAAAGTATTAGTGCCAACCCAAGAAGCGGTACAAAAGCTGGTTGCTGCACGTTTAGCGGCGGATGTGAGCGGTGTCGATACACTGGTTATCGCACGTACCGATGCTAACGCGGCCGATTTGTTAACTTCAGATTGCGACCCATACGATCGTGATTTCGTGACTGGCGAGCGCACCAATGAAGGTTTCTACCGTGTTAAAGCTGGTCTTGACCAAGCGATTTCTCGTGGTCTGGCTTATGCTCCGTATGCGGATTTGATTTGGTGTGAAACCGCTAAACCGGATCTTGAAGAAGCGCGTATTTTTGCTGAAGCGATTCATGCTCAGTACCCAGATCAACTGCTTGCTTATAACTGTTCGCCTTCGTTCAACTGGAAGAAAAATCTGGACGACGCCACTATCGCGCGCTTCCAACAAGCATTGTCAGACATGGGCTACAAGTACCAGTTCATCACTTTAGCCGGCATCCACAACATGTGGTACAACATGTTCGACCTCGCTTACGACTATGCTCGTGGCGAAGGTATGAAGCATTATGTTGAAAAAGTTCAAGAAGTTGAGTTTGCAGCAGCGAAGAAAGGTTACACCTTCGTGGCGCATCAACAGGAAGTGGGCACAGGTTATTTCGACCAAGTGACTACGGTTATTCAAGGTGGCCATTCTTCAGTGACTGCACTGACTGGGTCTACCGAAGAAGAACAGTTTTAAGCAGTAGAAGCGCTTAGGATGATCCATTGTGATTGTGGATCACTCCTTAGCACGCCTTATGCTGATGTATCTGGTGAGGCGTGGTTAAAAACTCGAAATAGAGGGCAAGAGCGGACTGTGATGAGTTACCGAGCTTGCAGCTTAAATCTCGAGTTGAGTATGAAAGAGTGTTACCCGTAAGCCTGTGTTTAGCTGCTTTGCAGCTGTTGTCCCCGTACAGTTCGCCTACATGTGCTGCGCGGGTTTTTAAGTCAAACCTTGTGACTTAACTTCCTACCCTGTAAGTTTTTGCTTGCCTTAGCTTGGCGACTCTATGAGTCGCTATTTTTTTGCTTATTGGTTCACTATTGCGCTGATTAATATGGTGCAACTCTGATACGACTTGGTGCAATAATCGGATTATTTTACAGCAACTTATTGCTATCTCATTGTTATTTAATAGCTATCAAATGTGGCCTGAATAATGCTCTGAATATTACGGGAAGTTACAGTGTATTAAAGCTGATTATTGGCATTCACATTGAGGTCACCGCCATGAAATATTACAGTCGCCGTTTAGTTAAACCTGAACATTTAAATCCAGCAAATACCCTGTTTGGCGGTCAGTTGCTCAGTTGGATAGATGAGGAGGCCGCTATCTTTGCTGCCTGCCAGATGAAGAGCACGAGCCATGTGACTAAGCTGATTTCTGAAATCAACTTTATGACGCCAGCGCATCAAGGGGATGTGATTGAGTTTGGTCTGGAGCTCGTGAGTCTCGGCCACAGTTCTATTACCGTAAGCTGCCAAGTACGCAATAAGATGACGCAGGCGCCAGTGGTGAGCATAGATAAGATGGTGTTTGTGCATGTCAATGCCCAAGGATTGCCTGTGCCCCATGGTATTCGGGCGAATGCGGCTTAAGGGGCGTGGCGCTTAAAATGCGTGATGCTTAAATGTATAAGATGCTTAAAATGACAGTGACGCCTAGGCGTCACTGTCATTAGTCTTTGGTTAAATCTTCTTTTACCGATTTGACCGCATCCCGTGAAGCATGACCTATGGCTTTTGTCGTGTCTCGAGTCGCGTGGCCTATCTCAGTGGTGACTTCTTTAGTCGTTGTGCCGATGGCACGGCCTGCGTCTTTTAAATCCGCACAGGCGGATGTAGCGAGTAATAAAGGAATAATAATGAGCGTCGCTTTATTCATTGTGATGCTAATCCTCAATTTAAGTTCGTAACTCAATTTACTGGGCCTTGCCATTTTTACTGTGCTAAATGACATTCGGGACAATATAACAGATCTTTAGCTGAATCACGCTATGGCGACATTATCTGCTGAGTCGCCGTTGCAATGTTTCTGTTCGAGTATCAACCGAGTGAGCTAAACTAAGAGCATTAAATGACGTCGTGGGTTGAGTTATCGAACTCGACAAATAAAAACGCCAGTGGCGTTTTGCGCACTGGCGTCTAAGGTCGCTAAATAATACTGCAAAGATTATTCGAGTTTGGCTAAGCGTTGTTGATAGTCTTCAATCAGGTGCTGCATGATTTCTTCTGGCGCCGCATCGTCACAGCAATCGTCTAAAAAGATTTTAAAGGTGACTAAGGCATGGCCGTCATTTTTGAGTCTGTCACTCTGCATTGAGAAGTAAGCATCTTCATTTTCGGCTTTACGAACCACAAACTTATTAGTTTCGAAGGTTTTTTCCCCAGAAAGCTCGTGCCATTTAGTGATGCGATTTAACGCGATCTCACAGGACTGGTTCATTTCAATATGATTTAACCAAGTAACGGGATGTTCAGGATCTTTGTAATGTGGACATCTAACTGTGTAGTTATATACATGGGTGATTGCAGTCATAGCGTACCTACCTGTTCGAGGATATTGTTGCCATCATAGGCATCGTTTTTGAATTCGGTCAATCATTAATTAAGTCTATATAGCCTTGATGTTTTTTGACGGAGAAGGATAGTTACTGCATGAAAATTAACCATTTACTTAATCTGTCATGTCTCTATTTAGCATGAGTTTTATGCCAATAACTTTGTGCTAGATCTCAGTTTTGGGTGAAGTTTCGCTTTTGCTGAATTACTGATTAATAAAGCAACAACTTGGTCGTCAGTAAGTCTTATTCAGTGTAAGTGATAAAAAGAGCGAATAGCGGAGTAAATAGGTTAATTAAGCTTTGGTGGGCGTAATACGATTAAGTGGCAGTATAAGTTGTCGCAGAGGAAACGCAGAAGGCAGAATGGACAGAGGCCCATTCGTTAGAACGGGCCTCTCAGCTGGCTTCATCTTTTGCAGGGAAAAAGCGAACTGGGGCCATCTTATCGGATCTGTAACAGTCTGTAACCCACAGAGATCACGTTTTTTATATCATTTTGCTATGAATATTTTAGGTTCAGATCCTTTCTTCTTGAATATGCAGATTTGTGAGTGTTTTGTCAGTTCAAAGGTGCATAGACACTGAGTTTTATGTTGGTTTTTGTTACTCAATTTTTAAGATAGTAACTTACCTCACCATCTTGTTGATACAGGTGTAAAAAAGGCCCCAATAGTGCAGCAATAATCTGTGCACTATTGGAGCCTAAAACGAATTCATTGGAGGATGAAGTCGTGTTTACGCACTAGCAGGACAATAAGTCGTTATCCAGCAAGTTAGCGCACGATTGTTGTGTGCTAACTTGCGATTGGTAAGGTATGGCGATTACAGCGCACAATTACAGCGCATTAGTGAAGATCTGACAGATCTCCGCATGGGTCGCTTGTTTTGGATTCGTGAATCCACAGGCATCTTTTAACGCGTTATCTGCAAGTGTTGGAATATCTTCCGCTTTTACGCCTAACAAGGTCAGGTTTTCTGGGATCTTAACCGCAACAGACAGTTTTTTGATTGCCGCTATCGCCGCACTGGCACCTTGCTCATCTGTCATCGCAGACACATCCACGCCCATAGCATTGGCAATGTCTTTTAAGCGAGCAGGGACGACCTGGGCGTTGTATTCCTGCACATGTGGCAACAGCAGAGCGTTACACACGCCGTGGGGCAGATCGTAGAAACCGCCTAATTGGTGCGCCATCGCATGCACATAACCTAAGCTGGCATTGTTAAACGCCATACCCGCTAAGAACTGGGCGTAGGCCATTTGTTCACGGGCGTTGATGTCTTGACCGTTTTCAACTGCGTTGACTAAGTTAGCTTGAATCAATTCCATGGCCTTGATCGCACAGGCGTCGGTGATCGGGTTAGCCGCAATAGACACATAGGCTTCAACCGCGTGAGTCAGTGCATCCATACCGGTTGCGGCAGTTAGGCTCGCAGGCTTTTTCAGCATGAGCTCAGGGTCGTTGACCGACAGCAAAGGCGTGGTGTGTTTATCGACAATCGCCATTTTAATGTGGCGGGCTTCGTCGGTAATGATACAGAAGCGCGTCATTTCACTGGCAGTACCTGCCGTCGTATTAATGGCCACTAACGGCAACTGTGGTTTTGCGGATTGATCTAACCCTTCATAGTCTTTAATGCTGCCGCCATTGGTGGCAACAAGGGCGATACCCTTGGCGCAATCATGGGGTGATCCGCCGCCGAGTGAAATCACAAAATCACACTTGTTGGCTTTTAACAGGGCTAAACCCGCTTCGACGTTGGTCACTGTTGGGTTAGGTTGTACGCCATCATAGATGGTGGAGGTAATGCCATTTTGACCGAGTTTTTCGGCCACTTCACCGACTAAGCCAATCTTGACTAAGGGTTTATCTGTCACTATGAGTGCGTGTTTAAAGCCTAAGGTTTTGATGTCACCGATAGCATCATCCACTGCGCCTTGGCCTAATACGTTGACAGAAGGAATAAAAAATTTAGCAGCCATAAAATCCACCTATTTGCTTGTAAAGATTAAGTTGTGTTCTTTTCTGGTGATCAAGCTACCAATTTGGAGGTAGTGAAAGTGTGAGCTTGATCGAGTTCGGCGCTTATCTGAGGGTAATTTCCCACTAAAGTTGGAACTGGGTAACTAAATTTCGGACTTTTATGACGGGTATTAGTGTTGGCGTACGATATGGTTTTTTAGCGTTGTTAGCGCCCCTGGTGATGCATCATTCCTGTGCATTTTTCGTTTACTTTTTATCCCACTTTTTATCCAGAGTTTGACGGCTCAATTGTTAAATCTAACAGAGGTTAAACCTCATAAATACTCTCATTTGTAGCATTAATTCCAATTAATTAGTTTGACATCTAATATTAATTTATGCGTGCTGCTGTGGTTGTGGTAGGGCCGTAAGTCAAAGGAATCTATACATTTATCTTGTTTTTACAGATTAATTCTTTTTTACATAACTAACTTGTGAGCTTTATCACTGTGCTATTTTAGGTTGATAGTTACATCACTAATCATTATTATGATTGTTAATTGAACGTTCAATTAACGTCGTTCAGAGTATTGAGAGAGTGGTTATTCCTTGAGTATTTATGCCTAAAACCGCCATGAAATTGATACGCAGACAGCAGCTTATTGATGCGACATTAGCATCGGTTGCCTTGCATGGATTGCAGCACACGACCATCAACAGCATTAGTCAGTTGGCGGGGATGTCGTCGGGGATCATCAGTCATTATTTCAGTGGTAAGCAGGGCTTGATCCAAGCGACGCTGCGCCACTTGCTCGAGCAGTTAAAGCAAGCGTTGCTCAATCGAATCCAAGGACAAGTGTTGGCGCCAACAGAGCGCTTAATGATGATAGTTGAAGCGAATTTTACCGAGTTACAACGCTCGCGAAATGTCACTCACACTTGGCTGAGTTTTTGGGCACAGGCCGTCCACGATCCCCAGTTAGCCCGTTTGCAGAATATCAATAGTCGCCGCTTATACAGCAACTTACATTTTTCCTTTCGGCACGTGTTGCCCAAAGAGTTTGCCCTGATGGCTGCTGAGCAAACGGCGGCGATGATCGATGGATTCTGGTTACGCAGCGCCTTAAGTGAAACCCCTGAGCAGGATTTTGTTCAGGCCGAAAAATTATGCAAAACCTTTATCCACAATGTGATAAAGCAGCATGGAGTCAAAACATGTCAGTAGAAGTACAGTACAACTTTATTGCGGGTCAGTTGCTCGCAAACGATAGCGGCGAAACCTTCGACGTCGTCAATCCTGCCACTGGGCAATTGGCGTATCGAGTGCAAGTGGCCGATGAAAAAATTCAGCAAGCGGCCATCGAGAGCGCCAAAAAAGGCTTTGCTATTTGGTCTGCCATGAGTGCCACTGAACGCAGCCGAATTCTGTTAAAGGCGGTCGCATTATTGCGCGCCCGTAATGATGAACTCGCGGCAATCGAAGTGTGCGATACAGGTAAACCTTGGCAAGAAGCCTCAGTGGTTGATGTGGTCACAGGCGCAGATGCTATCGAATTTTTTGCCCATATCGCCCCAGGGCTTGAAGGCGCGCAGCAGCAAGTCGGTGGGGATTTTTATTACACCCGCCGTGAGCCCTTAGGCATTTGTGCTGGCATTGGCGCGTGGAATTATCCATTGCAAATCGCCTGTTGGAAGGCGGCGCCTGCCTTAGCCAGCGGCAATGTGATGATTTTTAAACCTTCGGAAGAAACGCCGCTTGGCGCACTGAAATTGGCGCAACTCTTTAGTGAGGCGGGTCTGCCCGATGGCGTATTTAACGTCGTGATGGGTGACGGCAAGGTTGGCGCTTGGTTAACGGGGCATCCAGATATTGCCAAAGTGTCCTTCACGGGGGAAGTCGGTACCGGTAAAAAAGTCATGGCCGCGGCGGCAAGTTCATTACAAGACGTCACTATGGAACTCGGTGGTAAATCACCGCTTATCGTGTTTGATGATGCTGATATCGACAATGCGGTTTCAGGTGCCATGCTTGGTAACTTCTATACCCAAGGTGAAGTCTGTACCAATGGGACGCGGGTGTTTGTCCATGAGTCAGTTTATCCAAGCTTTATCGAAAAACTGCTTATGCGTACTCAAACCAATATTGTGGTGGGCGATCCTATGGCACCAGAGACTAACTTTGGCGCCTTGATCTCCAAAGACCACCAGCAAAAAGTGCTCGATTATATTCAGCAAGGTATCGATGACGGCGCAACTCTGCTCACCGGTGGCACAGCATTAACGCCTGATAATGCTCCCAATGGTTACTTTGTTGCCCCGACGATTTTCACCCATTGCACCGACGAGATGCGCATCTGTAAAGAAGAAATCTTTGGCCCTGTAATGTCCGTGCTTACCTTTAAAGATGAAGCCGAAGTGATTGCTCGGGCAAATAATACCGCCATGGGTTTGGCCGCAGGGGTATTTACCCAAGATATCAGCCGTGCTCATAGGGTCATTCATCAGTTACAGGCGGGTATTTGCTGGATCAATGCCTATGGCGCCTCGCCAGTCGAAATGCCCGTTGGAGGTTATAAGTTGTCGGGCATTGGCCGTGAAAACGGCTGCGAGACACTCAAGCATTACACACAAATTAAAGCCGTTTACGTGGGTCTACAGCCCTTAGAAAGCCCATTTTAAGGAGGCATTTTGACTCAGTCATTAGAGCAAAAATATTATAACTACATCATAGTTGGCGCAGGCTCAGCGGGTTGTGTGCTTGCCAATCGCTTGTCAAAGGATCCTAAAAACGAAGTGCTGTTATTAGAAACCGGAGGCAGCGATAAGAGCATCTTTATTCAAATGCCTACGGCGTTATCAATTCCGATGAACAGCCCTAAATATGCTTGGCAGTTTGAAACTGAGCCTGAGCCGTATTTAGATAATCGCAAGATGCATTGTCCTCGGGGCAAGGTGCTTGGCGGTTCATCGTCGATCAACGGCATGGTATACGTTCGTGGTCATGCCAGGGACTTTGATGAGTGGCAGGCGCAAGGGGCGACCGATTGGGATTATAGCCACTGCTTACCGTACTTTAAGAAGGCGGAAACCTGGGCCTTTGGTGGTGATGAGTATCGCGGTGAGTCAGGGCCGTTAGGCGTGAATAACGGCAACCAGATGCAAAATCCCTTATACCAAGCCTTTGTGGATGCGGGCATTGCGGCGGGGTATTTATCGACCGCCGATTATAATGCCGCGCAGCAAGAAGGTTTTGGCCCTATGCATATGACGGTCAAAAAAGGCGTACGCTGGTCAACCGCCAATGCCTATTTACGCCCAGCGATGGCCAGACGTAATCTCACTGTTGTGACCCATGCATTAGTGCATAAAGTGTTATTGGAAGGACAAACAGCTGTTGGCGTTCGCATTGAACACAAAGGTAAAGTTGAAGATATTCGTTGCAACAAAGATGTGATTTTAGCGGCGGGCTCAATAGGTTCGCCGCATTTGTTGCAATTATCTGGCATTGGCGATCCCCAAGTATTGGCTGATGCAGGGGTCGAGTTACAACATGAATTACCCGGTGTCGGCCAGAATTTACAGGATCATTTAGAGTTTTATTTCCAATTCAAATGCCTTAAACCGATTTCACTCAATGGCAAGCTAGATCCTTTCAGCAAGTTCTTAATCGGTGCCCGTTGGATATTAGATAAGTCTGGCCTAGGGGCCACGAATCACTTTGAATCCTGTGGTTTTATTCGCTCAAAAGCGGGTCTGGAGTGGCCAGATTTGCAGTACCACTTTTTACCTGCGGCTATGCGTTACGATGGCAAAGAAGCCTTTGCGGGTCATGGGTTTCAGGTGCATGTGGGCCATAACAAGCCTAAAAGTCGTGGTGCCGTGACCTTAGTGTCGGCAGATCCAAAAGTGCCGCCCAAAATTCAGTTCAATTATTTACAGCATCCCGATGATATTGAAGGCTTTAGGGCCTGCGTGCGTTTGACCCGTGAGATCATCAATCAAGCGCCATTCGATGAGTATCGCGGTGAGGAAATTCAACCCGGCATACAAGTGCAAACCGATGCGCAAATCGATGCCTTTGTGCGTCAATCGGTTGAGAGTGCTTACCATCCTTCTTGTTCGTGCAAGATGGGCATGGATGCGATGGCGGTGGTGGATCCAGAAACCCGCGTGCATGGATTGCAGAATTTACGGGTGGTGGATTCTTCTATTTTCCCGACTATCCCGAACGGCAATTTGAACGCGCCGACCATAATGTTGGCTGAGCGCGCCGCGGATCTGATTTTAGAGGCTGAGATGTTAGTGCCAGCAGATTCCGCCGTTGTGGTTGCCGACGCTTGGCAAACCACACAAAGAAGCACTGCGACAAGTTAAAGCCATAAGTTAACAACACGCCTGCTCAGTCCGTCGAATCGACGGACTGGCGGCTTCAATTTTGAAGTGACTCATTAATTGATGACTCAAAAGGGTCATGATTCATTTTATCTAAAGGGTCGGTCAGCCCGCAGTGAGTGTGCAAATGACCGCTTTCACGACTGATCATCTATCAGGGTTTAACTATCGCGGAGTGTTTTTAAGTAGCGATATTTAAGGCTTGAGGGCAGAACGTTGCCTTTAAAAATGGATCAGTTTTTATTATTAAATAAAAACATGGAGTTACATTTTATGGGTTTATATCCAGATGCCGACTTACACCCAGTATCGACTGGGACTGAGTGCTCATTATGACTTGGTTATTATCCGCAGGGATACTGTTCACTTTTACCGCGATTGCGTTTGTGATTTATCGCTGGGGCAATATTCGCTGTATCGGCGTGACGCCTGTGCGTACTTTTACCTTTATCGCGATTCTGTTTACCTCAGGACTTGATGTCGGCTTGATCATGTTTCCGCTCACCGAGTTTGCGGGTTATGCCAATGTGGCGGCGAGTCCTGAATACGGCTTTAGTAATCCGCTGGCGATTGAGTTTGGCTTCTGGGCCTTCTTGATTTGGAGCTTCTACTTTTTAACCTGTTTCTATTTTTGTGTCATCGAACCTAGGGTGAAGTTTTTTGATATTCCTTGGGTTAAGTTCATCAATAATATCGTAATTATTGGCACCTGTGCCTTTACCGCCTATTTACTATTGAGCAATTTACCTTGGTATTTACCCGAATTAGGTGATGGCGAAACCATAGTCGGTAGCTTCTATTTAATCGTATTTATGGTGATCGCCGCGGCAGTGTATTCCAGCACTAGCATACGTTATGTGCGTATTTTGAGTCTGGCGAGCACTTGGTTATTTTTAGGCTTGATTGCCATCATGTGGGCCAGTGCATTTTTATCGGCTGACTCGAGTGTGGGCGAGTTCTTTACGACCTTTGCCATGCTGGGTGACTACTTCGGCAATATTCAACATTTTGTGTTACCCATTAATGACTACCATGAGTTTTATCTGTTCTGGTGGTTTGCATGGAGCATTATGATAGGCCAATTTACCTCGCGCTTTGTCGGTGGCATGAAAACCTATCAAGTGCTGTTGGCCATGATGGTGTTTCCGTCTATCCCCATCGCGATTTGGTTCACCGTACTTTATTACTACAGCGCCAATGGCTTAGATACTTCGGGCTTCTATAATCTGGCGATGGTGATCGTGGGAATTACCTTTGTAATCAATTCCCTCGACTCATTGGTGCGCCTCTATACCGATAATCTTAATTTGACCATTGAGCGGTTAGGCAAGTTTAAATATGTCAGTTTTAACTTAGTCTTGCTCTGCAGTCTGACACTACTCTTTCAATTAGACTTTCTTCAAATTCAATGGATTGGTGCAATCGCACTGGGCCTGATCTTTAGCTGTTTTGGTTACATCATGATGACGCAATTGCAAACTGTTCGTGCCATTGAGCGCTCGCCAAAAGAGAACAAAATCGACTTTACTAAAATTGAGCTAGCCAACTAATGGAAAAATTAATAATGAAATCAAAATGTTTTTATCTTGTCGCCGGCGGATTATTATTGATGTCGACTGCGGCGAATGCCGGATTATCAGCCACTGTGACGGCCACTTCGGATTACACCTTTAACGGTGTCAGCCAAACTGACAGCGGCCCAGCGCTGCAAGGCAGTTTGGATTATGGTTTTGATTCGGGATGGTATGTGGGTGGCTTTACGTCGAACGTCGACTTTGGGGGAAACGACAGCACTTGGTTGGAACTCGATGCCTATGCGGGTAAGTTTTATCAGCTCAATGAGCAACTGAGTTTCGATGTCGGACTGGCTTATTACACTTACCACGGCGAGTCGTTTTCCGATGAGTACAACTATCCTGAGCTGTATAGCAAGTTAGGATATGATAGTTCACTGGGTCACTCTGAGGCTAAGTTGACCTATACATGGGATTACTTTGGTTTGGGTGGTGAGCATTACACTATGTTGCTTGGCCATACTGTCAGTGTCACTGAAGGACATGATATTCGCTTTAGTGTCGATCGCTCGACATCACTTGATGAGGATAAATGGTCATGGGATGGTGGCAAATCTTTTAATCATTTCCGTATCGCCTATCTGACCAGCTGGAGTGGCTTTGATTTTAGCCTTGCCGCTGAAGATACCAGCATGAACTTAGATACCAGTGACGAGCGTCTCGTGTTGTCGGTATCGCGTCAATTCATGTTGTAACATCAGGGATTTTGCCGTAAAAGCGCCTCCCGTGGGTGAGTTCAGTCGCGCTTTCTGGTAAGGTGCACTCGTTGCTTAGAATGGGGAGAATGAAAAGAACGATGGAAAAGTACGAACAATTGCTTATTTCGCTGCGCCGAGTGATACGCGCTATCGACATTCATTCTCGCCAGCTGAACAAACACTCAGGTTTAACTGGGCCGCAATTGATGGTGATGCAGAAAATCGCCCAATTGGATGCGCCATTGGCTAAAACCGTGGCGGAAGAAATTACGCTCAGCCCTGCGACAGTGACGACTATTATCGATCGACTCGAGGGCCGTGGTTTAGTGATCCGTCTACGTAGTGAGACTGACAAACGTAAGGTGCATTTATACCTTAGCGATGCGGGCCGAGTGCTGTTACAGGACTCACCTAAACCGCTACAGGATCATTTTATTAAGCGTTATCAGAATCTTGAAGAATGGGAGCAGAGTCAATTGCTCTCAGCCGTTGAGCGTATCGCGACTATGATGGACGCCGATAAAATTGATGCGGCGCCTATGCTCTTGGTGGGGAAGATCCAAGGGGATGAGTAATCGTTTAGCTCATGCTTTAAATTGATTAGACGTTAAAATCGATTAGATTTTAAAATGAAAAAGCACTGAATCTTCAGTGCTTTTTTGCTTTTAGTTAGATGTCGTTTAGCTGTGCGTCTTTTAGATGCTTAAGCAGCAGGGCAGCTTGTTTTAGCAACAGAGTTAATCAGGATTTCTTGCACTGGCGTATTAGCAAAACCACCGCTGTTTTTTGTCGGTACTATGCTGATCTGATCCGCCACATCCATGCCGTCGACCACTTTGCCAAACACGGCATAACCATAATTACTCGCAGACGCATCCAAATGTGGATTATCTAACACATTGATAAAGAACTGTGATGTTGCAGAGTTAGGATCATCCGTGCGAGCCATGGAGATAGTGCCACGTTT
This sequence comes from Shewanella sp. DW31, assembly GCF_015767295.1. Taxonomy (NCBI): domain Bacteria; kingdom Pseudomonadati; phylum Pseudomonadota; class Gammaproteobacteria; order Alteromonadales; family Shewanellaceae; genus Shewanella; species Shewanella sp. DW31. The sequence goes on along the minus strand of NZ_JADWMP020000002.1, from coordinate 158,449 downwards.
GTTGCTAATACCGACTGCGGCTTCATTCTTGATGGGGGCATCGCCTGGTTTGCTTTTGAGCCCAGTAGTAAAACCACCGCCTTGGATCATAAAGTTATTAACGGTTCTATGGAATAAGGTGCCGTTATAGAAAGACTTATCAACATACTGCTTAAAGTTTTTACCTGTGATTGGCATGTTAGTTAAGTCAATGGCAAGTGTGATATCGCCTTTCGTCGTTTTCATTAAATAACACACATCCGCAGCTAAGGTTGGCGGCGTGGGATCGGGCGTCGGTGGCGTTGGCGTTAAATCACCATCTGTACTTCCTTCACAACCGGTTAAGGCTATGCAGCCGACAAACAGTAATCCTGATAACTTCTTCATTTCATATCCTTATTCTCAATCATCATTGGGGTGTTTTTGCTTTAGCATTCCATGGGTTTGAGCCACTGGCGTATATGCGAGGGCATATCAGGTTCCATGAATTTAATGTTGTTATTATGTTTCTATGCTGTAGCGAAACGAGATGTTGACAGAGGAGAGATAGGCTGTTCAAGTTATAAAACGCAATTGATACAAAGTGTTGCACTGATGTCTGTGGTTAATATGTCACCTGACGTATTTGTTAGTATTAGTCTGAACGCAATGACATAAAAATGACTTACGCTTGCCATGTTATTTCTATCCCTTTGCTCTTTACTTATTGCATGCTTTAGGAGCCATGCTTGCCTTCTTGCTGAACGCATGCCCCAATTTAGTGCATTCCGCTCTTTATATCCTGATAGCTACTGAGCGCCAACTTAACTGAGTGCTTCTAGTAAGTTACTGATTTTTTGAAAAAGTTTTTTGTTATTTCTCTGAAATATTTATGTCATCTTCTTGTTACTTTTCGTTGGCATGGTTACTGTATATCTAAAGCTATGGATGAGCGGTCGCGGGGGCGACAAAATATGGGGCTGGAAAAGTTGCTGTATTTGCGGGGAGTTGGAGCAGAATTTACTGATTGTTTTGGCCAAAATATCCATATTTCCGAGGTAGACAGGCAAGGTATCTTGACCTGTATGTTACAGGAAAAAAACAGCGTGGCAGGGACTGCCATTGATGCTCCTGCTACAGAAGCGTTATCGAGTGATGCTGGGCTGACCTGTGTCGATACGGTATTGACCGAAGCACTGATCGCGTCGCAAATTGATTTACTGGATGCCCGTCCTTGGACTCAGGTGCTACCTGAATTCCATTGGTGTTTTGTGGATGAACCTTGGATAAGCCTTTGTTTACCGGAAACCTATACCTCAGATCTGAGTGTGGCGATTGAATGCGAACAGGGTGAGTCCATCGTATTCGATGTGCCTTTCTCGGCGCTTAAGTCCATTGGCGATTACCGCATTGAACAAACGCTTTATCTACACTATCGCCTTGATCTTACGCAACTGGGATTCGCACGCCTCGATTTAGCTGAGGCCAAGACCCAAGCTTTCCCTGACAACTTAATGCCCGCCGAGACTGAAGCGGTGAATTTAGCGTCCTATTTCCTGAGCAGCCAAGAGTTCACTAACAACCCTGCATTCACGAAAAACCAAGACTCATTTGCGCAAGTAGCAGACAAAAATGCGAGTGATTTCTCTGTGTTAGGTTTGGGCTTTCATCGTATAGCCTTAAGCTTAAAACATGCCCTATCGACAAGTACACAAGCGCTAAGCTTGGCGCTAGAGAGCTGTGTGACGGCTGAAGCTGATACTCGTACTTTGTTTTCTGGCACCTTAATGGTGGCGCCGCGGACCGCTTACCAAGGCGTACTCACGGCTGTTGCCCAAGGTAAACGCCATAAACCTTGGGGGATCAGCGTTCAACTTTACAGTTTGCGCAGCGAGAGCCAATGGGGCATTGGTGACTTTGGTGATTTAGAACAACTGATCGGGCTGGTGGCGGCGCAGGGCGCGGATTTTATTCAACTTAATCCCTTGCATGCCCTCGATATCGCGGCGCCAGAGCATCCGAGTCCCTATAGTCCGTGCGATCGCCGCAGACTTAATCCTCTTTATATTCAATTACAAAGCGTTCCTGAATACCAAGATCTTGCCACTGAATTTTCAAGTTCTATTTGGGTAGAGGCTATCGCCTTACTGAATCGTGATAATTGGCTCGATTATCCTAAAGTGAGCGAGCTGAAATACCGTGCCTTTGAGCAGTTATATCGCGTTTTTTGTGAAACCCATTTAGCGAATGACACGCCCAGAGCGCAAAGATTCTATGAGTTTGTGCGTGAGCAGGGCAGTGCGCTACAAGAGTTTGCTCAAGCGGAATATTTACGTAGTCCTAAAGCGTTTGTGCAAGAGGAAGGTTTCTATCTTTACCTGCAATTTGTGGCTGAAAAGCAGTTATACCTCTGTCAGCTAAAAGCTAAAGAGGTGGGTATGGGGCTGGGATTGATCCGTGATTTGGCCGTCGGTGCAGCGCTGCAGGGCAGTGAAGTACAGGCTAATGCCGAGCAGTTTTGTTTGAATGCCAGCATAGGTGCACCGCCCGATCCCTTTGCACCCCAAGGACAAAATTGGGGCTTAACGCCACTCGATCCTGTGAAGTTAAAACAACATCATTTCAGCCATTTTATCGCCTTGATCCGCGCCAATATGGAAAGCTGTGGCGCCTTGCGTATCGATCATGTGATGGGCTTACTGCGACTCTGGTGGTGGCCGCTGGATAAGCAACTCGGTCACGGTGCCTATGTGTATTATCCCGTCGAAACCTTGCTTGCCATCGTTTGCCTTGAGAGCCAACGTGCTCGCTGTGTGGTGATTGGTGAAGATTTAGGACTGGTGCCACCTGACATTATTCATCGTCTCTACACTTCTGGCATTTATTCCAACGAGTTGTTCTATTTCTGCAAAGACCATCAAGGCTTTAAATCACCGGATCAATATAAGTCTCAAAGCTTAATGATGCTGGCGAATCACGATGTGCCGACTTTAGTCGCTTGGTGGTGTGGCAGCGATTTACACCTGCGTCGGCAGTTATCCCTGTTTGAAACTGACGAGCAGCTAGGCGAGGCGCTTGCTGGGCGTGAACATGAAAAGCAGCAACTGATTTCACTGTTAGTCGCTCAAGGTCTGTTAGCCGATGTGACGATAGCCGAACTCGATATTCAAACCTTGCTCACGGCTTGGATGACCTTAGGAGCTCGCGGTAATAGTGCGCTATACAGCGTGCAACTGTGCGATTTATTAGCCGATCGCCATGCGGTGAACATTCCTGGTACTTGGCTCGAATATCCAAATTGGCAGCGTCGCCTGCCGCTGAATTTAACGCAAGTGTCGACTTCGCCAGAGATACTGCAGCGATTACAAAATATCGCTGTGGCGAGACAGCTACCGAGCTAAATCTAGCACCAGCGAAAGGCTGCCTAAGTCGCACCACATTATGCCATCCCTAAAGATGAGATTATTAGGGGGATGTGGGTAAAGAGTGCCAATTTGCAAGTTTAATTGACTGATAAACGGAAGAAAAATGATGACTCAAGCCAATGCCTATTTCTACGATGGTGCCGACGTCGCCCTACTTAATGGTCAATACACTGATGTTTTTTCGCTCTTGGGTATGCACAGTGCCAACGAGGGTAAGGCATTAATTGTTCGTTGTTTTTTACGCAATGCCCTCAGTGTGGATGTGATCAGTATTAAAGATGGCCGCAAAGTGGCGAGTCTGGACAAGGTCAACGAGCAGGGACTGTTCGCTGGCACTCTGGGACGACGCGTCAAGCCGTTTCTCTACTTGCTACGGGTGGAATATCCCCTGTGTCAGTTAGATATAGTCGACCCTTATCAGTTTGATTCACTGCTCAATAGTGACGATATTTACCTGTTTGGTGAAGGCAGCGCCGAGCGTGCCTATGAATTTTTGGGGGCCAACTGGCGTCAAACCCAAGGCGTCGAAGGTGTGCATTTTTGTGTGTGGGCACCCAATGCTAAGCGGGTTTCAGTGGTGGGAGATTTTAACCATTGGGACGATACTCGCCATGTGATGCGCCAACATATTGCCAATGGTTTATGGGAGCTATTTTTACCCAATGTGGCTGAAGGCGCACACTATAAGTTTGATTTGGTTTATCAAAATGGTGAGCGCCATACTAAATCCGATCCTATGGCAACCCAAATGGAATGCGCGCCCCACAATGCTTCTATCGTGCCCCAAAAAGCTCACCATAGCTGGAATGATACCGCTTGGATGAGTAAGCGAGCGGCGACTGCTTGGCATAAAGCGCCCATGTCGGCCTACGAAGTGCACTTAGGTTCGTGGCGTCGTAAGGGAGAGCAAGGCGAGCAATATCTTGATTATCAAGACTTGATTGAACAGCTTATTCCCTATGTGAAGGAGCAAGGCTTTACCCACATCGAACTGATGCCGATCAGCGAGTTTCCCTTTGATGGTTCGTGGGGATATCAGCCAGTGGGTCTCTATGCGCCGACCCACAGATTTGGCGATGCCAATGGGTTAAAGGCCTTTGTGAATGCCTGCCATCAGGCGGGGATTGGTATTATCCTCGATTGGGTGTCGGCGCATTTCCCTAAGGATCCCCACGGCTTAGTGCGTTTCGATGGCACATGTCTGTATGAGCATGAAGATCCTCGCAAGGGCACACATCCCGATTGGGATACCCTGATTTATAACTATGATCGCGGTGAAGTGCGCAGCTTCTTGTTGAGTAATGCTTGTTACTGGCTGCGGGAATTTCACTTTGATGGTCTGCGTCTCGATGCCGTGTCTTCTATGTTGTATCTCGATTACAGCCGCGAGCCGGGCCAATGGCTGCCTAATGCCTATGGTGGACGGGAGAATCTCGAGGCCATCAGTTTCTTACAAATTTTGAATCAACGCTTGTACCAAGCTTTCCCCGGCATTTGCATGATTGCCGAAGAGTCCACCGCCTTTGCTGGGGTGACTAAGCCGACGGATCAGCAAGGTCTCGGCTTTGGTTTTAAGTGGAATATGGGCTGGATGAACGACAGCTTAAGCTACTTAGGCCGTGACCCTCTTTACCGCCAGTTCCACCATCATCAATTGACCTTCAGTTTAATGTACGCCTATACCGAGCAATTTATGTTGTCCGTGAGTCACGATGAAGTGGTCCATGGCAAGGGCTCATTGCTGCATAAAATTCCCGGTGATGATTGGCAGAAATTTGCAACTCTGCGTGCCTATTACGGTTTTATGTGGGGGCATCCAGGTAAGAAATTACTCTTTATGGGCTGCGAGTTTGGTCAGCGAAATGAGTGGAACCATAACCAGAGTTTAGATTGGCACTTATTGGCTTACGAGCCGCACCAAGGCGTCCAGCGTTGGCTTAAAGATCTCAATCACTTATATCAAAAAATGCCAGCCTTATCGGTTCAGGATTACGAGGGTGCAGGATTTAGTTGGCTAGATTGTGAAAATAGCCGCGACAGCATCTTTACCTTTGTGCGTTACGGGTTAGCGGGTGATGCGCCGTTAGTGTTTGTCATCAACATGACTCCCCAATTGCACACTGGGTTCCGTATTGGTTTGCCCTTGGCAGGAGATTACCGCGAATACCTGAATAGCGATAGCCAGATTTATGGTGGCAGTAACCAAGGTAATGCGGGCACTGTGGTTGCTGAGTCGCTGCCGTGGCAGGGGATGGCGCAGAGCGCGCTGATCACTGTGCCACCCTTGGGCTGTCTAGTCATAGGGCCTGTGTTAACCGGATTGGCTGAGGCGAACTAGCATGCAAAAGCCCACGGCTGATGATATTAAGCTCAACCCTGACGCTAAAAACCACCCATTTCAAAGCGAAAAATGGGCGTTAGGGGTAGGTGAGCCTTTTCCGCTCGGTGCTAATGTTGAGGGCGATGGTGTCAACTTTGCGTTATTTTCAGCTAACGCCACAGCGGTCGAGTTATGTTTATTTGATGACAATGGCGAGCAAGAAATCGCGCGTATTGTGTTAACTGAACAAACCCAGCAAATCTGGCATGTGTTTGTGCAAGGGCTTAAGGCGGGGCAACTCTACGGTTATCGCGTTTATGGCTCCTATGAGCCTCTGCTTGGTCACAGATTTAACCCCAATAAATTATTGCTCGACCCCTATGCGCGCCAGCTCGTCGGTGAATATCGCGACCATGAGTCTAACTATGGTTACGAGCTGAACCACATGGATGAAGACTTATCTTTCAGCAAGTTAGATAACGCTGCCTATGTGCCAAAATGCAAGGTCGTGGACATTCGTCCATTAATCGAGATAGCTGCCAAGCAGTCGATTCAGCCCCTTGCGACGAGGTTTCAGCCCAAACCCCTAGAGCGCAGTATCATTTATGAGATGCACGTTAAAGGCTTTACGGCGGTGCATCCTGAGATTGAACCCCATAAACGTGCCACCTTTGCGGGTTTAGCGACTCAGCCGGCTATCGATTATTTGGCCGAACTTGGGGTGACGTGTGTCGAGTTACTTCCTGTACAGGCCTTTTTCACTGAGCCATTTTTGCTCGAGAAAAAGCTCACTAACTATTGGGGTTACAACAGTATCGGCTTTTTTGCCCCTGAGCCGAGTTATCTGTCATCCGACGATATTGGTGAGTTTCGGGCCATGGTGGATGCACTTCACGGCGCAGGTATCGAAGTGATCCTCGATGTGGTCTATAACCACAGCGCCGAGGGGAGTCGACTTGGGCCGACCTTTAGTTTTCGTGGCATAGATAATCTCAGTTATTACCGCCTGCATCCGAATGATAAGCGTTTTTATATTAATGATACGGGTTGCGGAAACACCTTAAATATCAATCATCCACGCATGTTACAGCTAGTGCTAGATTCGCTGCGTTATTGGGTAGAAATCATGGGCGTCGATGGGTTTCGCTTCGACTTGGCGGCTTGCTTAGGTCGCGAGGCCTATGGTTTTGATCCCGGCTCAGGTTTCTTCGATGCGCTGTTGCAAGACCCTGTTTTGTGCCGAGTGAAATTGATTGCTGAGCCTTGGGATATCGGCCCCGGTGGTTATCAATTGGGCAATTTCCCCGTGGCTTTTAGCGAATGGAATGACAGATATAGGGACACTATGCGCCGCTTTTGGCGTGGCGATCACAGCATGTTGCCCGAATTTGCTCGGCGGTTTCATGGCTCGGGGGATTTTTTTGAGCATAGTGGCCGTCCACCTGCGACTAGTCTTAATTTTTTAACCAGTCACGACGGTTTTACCCTTAAAGACTTAGTGAGTTATACCCAGCGCCATAACTTGGCAAATGGGGAGGATAACCGCGATGGTCACCAAGAAAACTTCAGCCATCATTATGGGATTGAAGGGGAAACCGAAGATAGCGCAATTCTGGAACTTCGCAGTCGTCAACAACGTAACTTATTGACTACGCTATTTTTATCTCAAGGTGTGCCTATGTTGTTGAGCGGTGATGAGACTGGCCGCACTCAGCAAGGCAACAATAATGCCTATTGCCAAGACAATGAACTGAACTGGTTTGATTGGTCGGCAAAGGGCATGGACACTGAGTTGTTGGCCTTTACTCAACAGCTTATTGCTCTGCGGAAACGTTTCCCGCTGTTATGTGCTAAGCGCTTCATTCACGAACAGTTATTGGCTGAATCCTTAGCCGATATTGGTACTCGATTAGATTGGTTTAGTCGCCAAGGTGAACAAATGACCAAGAGCTTGTGGACCGAATCTATGTGCCGCAGTTTGTCTGTGGTGCTTTCCGGTGATTTAGAAGATCAAGGCAAGCAGCAAGCTTTGCTGTTGATGGTTAATGCCGACGACAATCCTCTCGCTTTTACCCTGCCGACTTTCGAGCACTTGAGTCCGTGGCAATGCCTTATTCATACCCAAACTGAGCCGCTGGATGTTCAGATCTCTGCGACGCGATACTTACTGCAAGATCGTAGTCTCATGCTTTTTCATGCTGATTTTATAGGAAATGAAGGAATTAACTATGAGTGACAAAAGCGAGCTGAGCCCCAATACCAGCGAAAAACCAGTAACACTAGCTCAGTCAAAAGCCGCGAGCAAGAAGGCTCCTGCTAAGCGTCAGACTAAGTCTAAAGCCGCTGAGCCCTGTGAACCCTGCGATGCTTTGCCCGCTTCTTTTGAGCGCCATTTACGTTATGGACTCAGCCGTGGCGAAGGCGTGAGCTGCGAATTATTTCAAGCGTTAGCATACAGCGTGAAAGAACAGATGCTAGATAATTGGCGTCAGACTCGAGTGGATGACAGCCATTTTAAGCGCAAGCAAGTGGCGTATTTATCCCTCGAATTTTTGATGGGCCGGGCGCTAGGTAATGCACTGCTGAGTTTAGATTTACAGCAAGATAGCCGTGATGCCTTGAGCAACTATGCGGTATCGTTAGAAGAGTTAGAAGAGGCCGAACATGATGCTGGTTTAGGCAACGGCGGCCTAGGTCGATTAGCCGCGTGTTTCCTCGATAGCTGCGCCAGCATGGACTTATCAGTGACAGGCTATGGCATACGTTACGAATATGGCATGTTCGCCCAGAAGATAGTCGACGGTTACCAAGTTGAACGCCCTGACCGTTGGTTGCGCGAAGGCAATCCGTGGGAAGTGCGTGTCCCTACCCACAACGTAATAGTGCCATTTTTTGGCCATACCGAATCCTATGTCGATAAACAAGGCCGTAGGCACATTATTTGGGTTGAAACCCAAGATGTGCTCGCCGTCGCCTATGACATGCCAGTTCCTGGTTATCGCAATGGGCGGGTAAATACCTTGAGATTGTGGAAGGCTGAAGCGACCGATGATTTTGATTTAGCTGAGTTTAACCAAGGCGACTACACAGAAGCCGTGGCCCGTAAAAACTTGGCCGAGCAGATCACTATGGTACTCTATCCAAATGATGCGAGCGAGAACGGCAAAGAGCTGCGATTACGTCAGCAATACTTTTTATCCTCCGCTAGCTTGCAGGATTTACTCAAACGTTGGGTGAGTCGTCATGGTCATGATTTTACGCAGTTTGCCGCTAAAAATGTCATGCAGTTGAATGACACTCACCCTAGCATTGCCGTGCCTGAGTTGATGCGGTTATTGATCGACGAATACGGTTTGGAATGGGACAGTGCGTGGGCGATTACCAGTCAGACCATGGCTTACACTAACCATACCCTGTTGCCTGAAGCACTAGAGCGTTGGCCCGTGCGTATGATGGCGCAAATGTTGCCACGCATCTTAGAAATCATTTATGAAATCAACGCCCGTTACTTAGATATAGTCGCCCACCATTGGCCTGGAAATAGTGAGAAATTGGCGAGTATGTCAATTATTCAAGATGGCCCACATCCCCATGTACGTATGGCGTATTTGGCGATTGTGGCGAGTTTCTCGGTCAACGGTGTCGCGGGTTTACACACGCAACTACTCAAATCTGGGTTGTTTAAGGATTTCTATGAGTTGTGGCCGCATAAGTTTAATAACCGTACCAATGGTGTGACGCCAAGGCGTTGGCTTGCCCATTGTAACCCTGCCTTAGCTAAGTTACTGACTGCCCATTTAGGTCAAGAATGGGTGACAGACTTAAGCCAGTTAACGGCGCTCAATGCTCTCACACAGGACAATGCGTTTATCCAAAAATGGCGTGATGTGAAGCAAGCCAACAAGGCTTTGCTGGCTAAGATGATTGTTAAGGAATGTGGGGTTGAGTTCGATCCGGCTATGCTGTTTGACGTGCAAGTGAAGCGTATTCACGAATATAAACGTCAGTTACTCAATATCTTACATGTGGTTCATCTCTATCATCAGATCCAACAAGGCCACACCGAAAACATGGTGCCACGTTGTGTATTGATCGGCGGTAAAGCGGCGCCCGGTTACTTTATGGCTAAGTTGATCATCAAGCTCGCCAGCAATGTCGCCCACATGGTCAATTCCGATCCTTTGGTGACGCCTTACCTACGTTTTGCTTTCTTACCCAATTACAACGTCAGCGCCATGGAAAAAATCTGTCCGGGGACTGACTTGTCCGAGCAAATTTCAACCGCGGGCAAAGAGGCATCGGGCACGGGCAATATGAAGTTCATGATGAACGGCGCCCTGACAATCGGCACTATGGATGGCGCCAATATCGAGATGTTAGAGGAAGTGGGCTCTGAGAATTTCTTCCTGTTTGGACTCAATGCGGAGCAGGTCTCGCAGGTACGTAGTCACTATCATCCGCGCAGTATTATTGATGATTCACCGGCGTTATCTGAGGTGATGAAGTTACTCAAAAGTGGTCACTTCAATCTGCTGGAGCCGGGGATTTTCGATCCCATTATTGCCGCCATCGAAAGTAGCGACGATCAATGGATGACGGCCGCCGACTTTGACAGTTATCGAGTCGTGCAAGAAGCCGTGGCGCGAGCCTATAAAGATCCGCAGGTGTGGACGCAGATGAGTATTCGCAATACCGCCGCCAGTGGACGTTTTTCGAGTGATGTGACGATCGCAGGTTATCGCGATGAAATTTGGAAACTGTAAGGGTTGGGCTCTTGGTTATAAGTCTCTTGTTATAGCGGATGAGTATAAGCGTTAAGTGTTTGAAAGGAATGCAGCAATCAATGGAAGGAATGGGGAATGCAAGTGAGAAATACTCAGGGGAGTACGGCAGTGTCTGCCGTATCGATAAGCCATTTATGGGCAATCATTTTGCCGATTTCGGAGTAAGAGCCTATGTCTAATGTTCGTTATATCAGTAATTTAACTCGTGAAACCTATGCGTTGATTTTAGCTGGTGGGCGCGGGTCTCGCTTGCATGAACTCACGGATTGGCGTGCTAAACCTGCACTGTATTTCGGTGGTAAGTTTCGTATTATCGATTTCCCGCTCTCAAATTGTATCAACTCGGGTATTCGTCGAGTCGGGGTTGTGACTCAGTACAAGTCGCATTCCTTGATCCGCCATGTGATGCGCGGTTGGGGCCATTTTAAGAAGGAGCTGGGCGAGTCGGTGGAGATTTTACCCGCTTCACAACGCTATTCGGAAAACTGGTACCAAGGCACGGCCGATGCGGTATTTCAAAATATCGATATCATTCGCCACGAGCTGCCTAAATACGTGATGGTATTGTCTGGCGATCACGTGTATCGCATGGATTATGCTGGGTTATTAGCCGCCCATGCCGAGTCGGGTGCAGATATGACAGTCTCTTGCCTTGAAGTGCCGATTGCCGAAGCTGCGGGTTCGTTTGGGGTGATGGAAGTCGATGAAGAGATGCGCATTTTAGGCTTTGAAGAAAAGCCGCTGCAACCTAAGCATTCTCCGGGTAATCCTGAAATGTGTTTAGCATCTATGGGCAACTATGTGTTTAACACAGAGTTTTTGTTTGACCAGCTCAAGAAAGATGCCTTAAACGAAAGCTCAGATCGCGATTTTGGTAAGGATATTATTCCTGCGATCATCGAAAAACATAATGTGTTCGCCTATCCCTTTAAGAGCGCTTTCCCGAACGAGCAAGCCTATTGGCGCGATGTGGGTACGCTAGATTCTTTCTGGCAAGCGAATATGGAACTGTTATCGCCCACGCCAGCACTGAATTTGTACGATGCGAAATGGCCAATTTGGACTTTCCAAGAACAATTGCCTCCGGCTAAATTTGTGTTTGATGACGATGACAGACGCGGTATGGCGCTGGACTCGATTGTTTCGGGCGGTTGTATTATTTCGGGGGCGACAGTGCGCCGTAGCGTATTGTTTAACGAAGTACGCGTTTGTTCTTATTCGTTGGTTGAAGATTCAGTAGTGCTACCCGATGTAGTCGTGCTGCGCCATTGCAAAATCAAGAATGCGATACTTGACCGTGGCTGCATTATTCCCGAAGGCATGGTAATAGGTTATAACCATGATCACGACAGAGCTAAAGGCTTTAGGGTGTCCGAAAAAGGCGTGACTTTAGTGACCCGTGACATGCTAGGTTTGCCTGTAGGCTATGAATAGTGCTTTGATCATTAAAGTAAATTGATCATTAAAGTAAAAATGGCTTAGGTATAGGCAGCTTAATAAAAGCTGCACAGTTGAAGTAGCGGGAGTATCCAATTAATTGAAACAACGCATTTTGATGGTCGCGGCTGAAAACGGTGCCCTTGCGGGCGCCAAGGTTGGCGGTATGGCGGATGTCATCCGTGATTTACCCGCCGCTCTGGCGGGTGTTGATTTGTGCGCCGATGTGATCATGCCAAGCTATGGCTTTTTGACTGCGGTAGCCAATCAACCCCAAGATCTGGGTGAGTTAACTGTGGCCTTTGGCGGCCGATTGGAGCGAGTGCATTTGTTTGCCATGCCCCATCCCCATGTGCCAGAGGCGATGATTTATCTGCTCGAACATGCATTATGGCAATCCGTACCTGGGCAGATTTATAGCCAAGGCAGTGCCGAGCGTCCTTTCGCCGACGATGCGACTAAGTTTGCTTTCCTTTGCGCGAGCGTCGCGACAGCATTAGTTACTGGCCGAGTGCCTATGCCGACTGTGCTGCATTTACATGACTGGCATGCGGGCTGCTTAGCCATGTTAAGAGCATTCGTGCCTGAGTTCAGTGCTCTCAAAGACATTGAGTGTGTGTTCTCTATCCACAATCTTGCGCTGCAGGGGATACGTCCCTTAAGCCAAGATTCATCCTCTTTTGCGGCTTGGTTTCCCGAGCTGTTTGCCACTTTGACGCAGGGGCAAAAACAGCTGATCACCGATCCCCGTTATCCCTACTGTGTTAACCCTATGCGCATGGGCATAGTGCTGAGCGACAAAGTGCATTTAGTCTCACCCAGTTATGCCAAGGAAGTGTTGCAGCCCTCCAGACCCGAAGCGGGATTTTTTGGTGGTGAAGGGTTAGAGCAAGACTTACAGGCCAAGGCCAATGATGACAAAGTGGTGGGGATTTTAAATGGCTGTGTATATTCGTCAGTATCGGATTTACCCGCTAAGCCACCTGCGCGTATTCAAGTACCCGAGTTCAAGCAATTGCTGAGTGCGGTTGAAACTGCGTTAGTGCAATGGCAGGGGCATCAAACGCAAGTGAGTGGCGTGGACATGATTGCCTTTGCCCGCACCCAAGCCCATTGGCGTCAAGCAATGGCGGAGCAAGTACCGAGTCTGTTATTGACTTCGGTGGGCCGCTTGACCGATCAAAAAGTCTTACTGCTGCGCCATCAATTGCCCTCGGGTTTATCTGTGCTTGAAACCTTACTTAACGCGTTGAAGCAGACAAAACCGACGGCACTGCTGATTTTACTCGGCAGTGGCGATGCATCGATTGCTAAGTCCTTCCAAGCGTTAGGGGCTAAATACGATAACCTATTATTTTTGCAAGGATACAACGAGGCGTTATCCGAAGCGCTGTATCAGTATGGCGATCTATTTTTGATGCCAAGCTCCTTTGAGCCCTGTGGCATCAGTCAAATGTTGGCCATGCGCGCGGGACAGCCATGTTTAGTGCATAGTGTAGGCGGTTTAAAGGATACCGTTGAGGATGGCGTTAATGGTTTTGCTTTTAACGGCAATAGCTTAAATGAGCAAGCCGAAGCGTTTTTGCAAAGGTTGATGCAAGCCATTGCTTGTTTCGAGGGGAAAACATGGCCACATGTGCGTGCTGCGGCCATGGCACAGCGTTTTGACTGGCATTCTATTGCAGAGCAATATCGTCAACAACTCTATTGCAAAATGTAATGTGGTAAGTCCAAAGTGTGATGCGGCAAAGGGAATTAACGCATGATTTCTAAGTGATTCTGCTACACTTGTGGGGGAATGTTAAAATGGTATCAAGCCCCCTCATTTTTGGAGTCGCTCTCTGAGTTATGGATAAAGGTATTCTCTTTCCGTTGGTACAAAATGCGGCTTTATTGCTGGCGTTGGTATTTTTGTACGACGTGATCCCTAAAAAGCATCAGCGGCAGTATTTCTTGCTGTGGCGTATCATTATTGGGATGCTCATCGGTGGTATTGGTATCACCATCATGAGCACGCCTTGGATATATCAACCGGGCGTTTTCTTTGATACCCGTTCGGTTATTCTCTGTATTTCTGGTCTATTTTTCGGTGGTTTACCGACCTTAGTTGCTGTCGTGATGACGGCGCTGTATCGCATCAGTATCGGTGGCGCTGGTATATGGATTGGCGTCGGCGTGATAGTGTCATCCGGTTTAATCGGGGTGATCTGGCGTCAATATCGTAAGTCTCTGTTAGCCAATATTTCAGGTGGAGAAATTTTTCTCTTTGCCTATACAGTTCATATCGTGATGTTGTTGTGGTTCTTATTTCTACCCAATGGCATTGCAATGCCATTGCTCGCCAAAGTGACCCTCCCAGTATTGACCATTTTCCCAATTGCGACTTGGCTACTGAGCCGCTTGTTATCGCGACGTTTTGAATTAGAGCGTGATGAACAAATTCGTCTGCAGGATGATTTTCTTTTTCGGAGCCAATTCAACGCGGGCAATATTGGTATTGCAATAACGGGAATAGATAAAAAGTGGATAAAGGTGAATCCACGGTTATGTCAAATGCTCAAATATTCAGAAGCTGAATTGCTACGAATGACGTGGACGCAAATTACCCATCCCGATGATTTAGAAGCGGATGCACTGAAATTTGAGCTTATGCTGCGGGGGGATATCGATAATTACGAGATGGATAAACGCTTTATCGTTAAGGACGGCAGCGTGGTTTACACCCATATGACAGTCGCCTGTAAGCGCGGTGGCAATAACTCCGTGCAGTTGGTGATTGCCGGATTTATTGATATCACCTCACAGGCCAGAGCTGATCAAGAGGTGCTCGCTAGCCGTGAACAACTCGAACTGGTGTTAAGCAGTAGCGATCTTGGGGTGTGGGATTGGGATATTCGTCATGATCGTATCGAACGTAACGCCCGCAGCGCTGATATTCTTGGCTGCGATGTTGATATGCTCAACGCTAATAGTCGCCAATGGATGGATGCGATAGTCGCCGAAGACAGACCTAAAGTGCTGCATTCGATTGAGGCCCATATTCGTGGCGAAACGGCGCAACATAAGATGGAGTACCGTTTAAATACCGTAAACCGTAAGGTGCGGTGGATCCTTGATACAGGTAAAGTCGTGAGCAGAGATGCAAACAACAATGCCCTGCGGATGTGCGGAACCTATACCGATATTACCGACGCAAAACTTATCGAAGAATCGTTAAAATTGTCGGCACTGGTTTACGATAACAGCTCTGAAGCCATGAGTGTCCTCGATGAAAAGGGCGTGATTATTACAGTCAACGCCGCCTTTAGTGTGATGACGGGCTATCGTGAATTTGAAGTGCGGGACCAACATGTTCGGCTGCTTTATTGTGACCTCAATGGCCGTGATTTTTACACCAAAATGAACAATGATATCCGCGAGAAAGGCCAATGGCAGGGGGAAATGTGGCAGCGGCGCAAAAATGGTGAGGAATATGTCATCTGGTTAACCATCAACACGATTAATGATAAAGAAGGCCATCCCTATCGACGTGTTGCCCTGTTCTCAGACATTACCGATAAGAAGCAAAATGAGCATCTGATTTGGAAACAAGCTAACTACGATACGCTGACGGGGTTGCCTAATCGGCGCATGTTGTTGGAGTATTTAAGCAGTGAAGTGAAAAATGCCGACCGCAATCGCAACCACTTTGCCTTATTGTTCTTGGACTTAGATTTCTTTAAAGAAGTGAATGACACCTTAGGCCATGCCATGGGCGATTTACTGTTGATAGAAACCGCGAGTCGATTGAAATCCTGTGTGCGTGATGCCGACGTCGTGGCGCGTCTTGGCGGCGATGAATTTACTGTGGTGTTAAGTTCGATGGAAGACCATAAGGGGATTGAGCGCGTCGCCGAGAATATTTTGCGACGAATTGCCGAACCCTATGTGTTAGGGGAAGAGACCGCTTATATCAGCGTCAGTATTGGGATTACTTTATATCCCGATGACTCTACCAGTATTGAAGGGCTTCTCAAGCATGCGGATCAGGCTATGTATGCGGCGAAAGATCAAGGGCGTAATCGCTTCAACTATTTCACCCCATCGATGCAGGAATACGCCAAATACCGCATGCGCTTGATCCAAGACTTACGTCAAGCGGTCGTGAATAAAGAATTTGAACTGCATTATCAGCCGATTGTTGCCTTAGTAACGGGTGAAGTGACCAAGGCTGAAGCCTTGATCCGCTGGCATCATGCAGAGCGTGGTGCTGTGTCGCCTGCAGAGTTTATTCCTGTTGCGGAAGACACCGGCTTGATTGTTGAAATCGGCAATTGGGTGTTCGAGCAAGCCGCTCGCCAGAGTGCGGCGTGGCGTCATGAATTAGGGGTTGAAATCCAAATCAGCGTCAATAAATCCCCAATCCAATTTCGTGATGAAGGCACGCTGCTCAATGATTGGTTGAAGTTATTGCAAGATCTTAATATTACAGGCGCGGGCGTGTGCGTTGAAATTACCGAAGGCTTGTTATTGGATGCCAGTATGGGTGTAACCGAAAAACTACTGGCCTACCGCGATGCGGGTGTGCAAGTGTCGCTGGACGATTTTGGTACTGGCTATTCGTCACTTGCCTATTTGAAAAAGTTTGACATTGATTATCTTAAAATTGATCAATCTTTTACCCGCCATATCGATACAGATTCAAACGATCAAATTCTCTGCGAGGCGATTATCGTGATGGCCCACAAGTTGGGAATGAAGGTGATTGCCGAAGGTGTCGAAACCGATGCGCAGCGGCTAGTCTTGTTGGCTGCAGGCTGTGACTACGGCCAAGGTTACTTGTTCTCAAGACCTGTGCCTGCGGGTGAATTTAGCCAAAAATACTTACAGGATCCGCTTTTAGTCTCCCATGTCTGAGGAGATATTAACTTAGTGGCGATAATTGCCTATAAAAACGCCGCGGATTTTGCTAGACTCCGCGGCCCCGCGTTGGGGCATTGAGTATCACCTCGCATCAAAGTTTTACTACTTAGCTAAAGAGTCCCTATGAAATTTGAAACACTCGGTTTATCTTCTCCTATTTTGAATGCGATAACTGAGTGTGGCTATCAGCAACTCACTCAAGTGCAAGAGAAAGTGATCCCGCTTGCCTTTGAAGGCAAAGACATTATGGCCTGCGCCCAAACGGGTACAGGTAAGACGGCTTCCTTTGCTCTGCCTGTACTTGAAAAGTTGGCGGCTGATTCTTTAACAAGCGACAGCAATGATAAACCGATTTTACGCGCGTTGGTGATGACGCCAACCCGCGAACTTGCGATTCAAGTCTGCGAAAATATCCAAAAATACAGCCAGTTCCTACCACTGAAAACCTTAGCGGTTTACGGCGGCGCCAACATGAATCCCCAGCGTAAAGGGGTAGAGCAGGGCGTTGATATTTTGGTGGCAACTCCTGGTCGTTTATTCGATATTATCGGCCAATTCCAGTTAGATTTATCGAGTGTCACGACCTTAGTGATCGACGAAGCCGACCGTATGTTAGACATGGGTTTTGTGCGCGACATTGAAAAAGTGAAACGCTTAATTGCGCCGCAGCATCAAACCATGTTGTTTTCAGCGACCTATAGTGATGCCGTCAAACAACTCGCCGAGAAAATGCTGAATGAACCTCAGTGGGTGAATGTTGCTGACACGACTACCGCATCCACAGTTGTGCAGGAAGTCTATCGCGTTGATAAACGTCGCAAAGCCGAGCTGTTGTCTGAATTGGTTGGCCGCAACAATTGGCGCCAAGTGCTGGTGTTTGCCAGCACGAAAGAAAGCGCCGAGCATTTATTACAAGAATTAAAGCTGGATGGCATAGCCGCAGGTGTATTCCACGGCGATAAAACACAAGGCGCCCGTAATCGGGTGTTGGAAGAGTTTAAAGCTGGTAAATTGCGGGTGCTGGTGGCGACCGATGTGGCCGCTCGTGGTTTAGACATTCATGCCTTGCCTATGGTGATCAACCTTGAATTACCTTTCCTTGCCGAAGACTATATCCATCGTATTGGCCGTACTGGCCGAGCTGGATTAACGGGTCGCGCGATTTCGTTTGTTTCACCTTCTGACGATGAAATGCTCGCTGAAATTGAAGCCTTGATTGAGCAGAAACTGCCCGTGTCGGTACAACCGGGTTATGAAGAAGGCACGCCTTTGCCTGCCCGTTACCGTGATGCGCCAGCGGCACCGATTAAGCCGATTGGAAAGTGGAGCCATAAGGCGCCGCAGGATCGTACTATTGGTCAGTCTCGTCAGGGTAAGTACGCGAAAGGTAAAGCGCAGGATAGCAAAACCAGTGTCGATAAATCCTCTAGCCGTGCTAAGCCAGCTTCTGGCTCAGGTAAGCCGTTTAATGCAACTAAACCTAAGTCGAATTTGGTGAGCAATAAGTCAGGTTTTGGCTCTCGCGCAAATAAGTCAAAATAGGCTAAGTCAAAATAAGCTAAGTCAAAATAAGCTAAGTCAAAATAAGCTAAGCCCAACAATCAAGGCAAATAAGTGCAAAGTGCTTATTAGTTTAGCCGTCTAACGGTTGCCTAGTTTGTTGATTTGACTGTTGATTAGACTGTTGAATAGTCAGTTGCATATTTTGCTACATAGCCTGTCGCGATTCTAAAAGCGCATCCTCACCGATGCGCTTTTTGTTGAGCTTCAAAGCCAATACTTCTACACTCGAGCGCTAAGCTTTCTATTCGAGCGAGTTTCCTTATGATTATCAAAGCGATTCCCACCAATATCATTACAGGTTTTTTAGGTGTAGGTAAAACCTCTCTGATTAAGCAATTGCTGGCGACTAAACCCGCGGATGAAATTTGGGCTGTGTTGGTCAATGAATTTGGTGAGGTCGGCATTGATGCGGGGTTACTGAATTCCTCCGATAACGGCATACAAATTCGTGAGGTTGCGGGTGGCTGTATGTGCTGCGCAGCAGGCGTACCGACACAAGTGGCCATCAATCAGTTGATTGCGAAAGCGAAACCTGACCGCTTATTGATTGAACCGACTGGGCTTGGGCATCCTAATGAAATCATTAAAGTATTGAGTGCGCCCCATTATCAGAATGTGATTTCACTGCGTAGCACCCTATGTTTGGTGGACGCGCGTAAGATCCACGATCCTCGCTATCGTGAACATGCAAATTTTATTCAACAATTGCAAGTGGCCGATGTGATCATCGCAACTAAGTCTGACTTGTATGATGCTGAAAATACTAAGTTACTCTATGAATTGCAGACTTATTTAAGCCATATTGAACGTACTGATATTCCTGTAGTGAGCCACTCAAATCAACAGCCTTTACCTAGCGCTTTGCTGGACTATCTTAACCAACCAAGGCGCGTGTCACTCAATATAAATGGGCATGCTAGCGCGGGCCTAAAGCTGGGCAGCCTACCGACGACTGCCCCAAGCTTGTTTCGTGCTGGTGGTTCGCGCTTGAGTGAGTTGAGCCTCTTTGCCGAAGGTGCAATCGAAGCCGAACTTGATTTTGATGATCGCGGTATAGTGCGAAAGCAGAATCAAGGTGAAGGTTGTTTTAGCTGCGGCTGGGTGTTTGAACCGAGCCAAGAATTTGATTTTGATAAATTAATGGATTTTATTCAGCGGCAAGCTCAATCATCCGACGTTGGGCAAGTGTTGCTTAGATTAAAGGCCGTGATGATCACTACTGATGGAATTGCAGGATTTAACTGGATTGACCATGAGTTTACTGTGGTTGAACTCGATGACATCCTAGATTCCAGACTAGAAATGATTACCATGGAGGAGGTTAATTGGGACGAGATTGAGCTGCAGTTGATTGCTTGTCTTAGCTAACTGAGTTCCCCATCACTCTTTATTACAGGTGTGAGCATCGCCAAGAGGGTCAGATTTAACGGGAATAATAAGGTTGGATCAGTAAGGCAAGGTCACGCGGTATTTTTGGCCGAGTGTCGTGAGTGTGCCATTTTGGATCATCTCCTCGAAGAAGCTGTCAAAACGAATTCTTAGCGGATCAAATTTAGCTTGTTTCGGAAAAGCCATAAAGCCGTCTCGCACATCGATTATCGGCATGATTGGCGAAATTGCTTTAGGGATTTTGATTTGGGCGAGCACTGCATTTGTATTGCGACTATTGGTGGCGAGTAAATCTAAATCACCCCGCGAAAGCCGTTCTATGCCACTTTTAATATCGACAAATTCATTGATATTTAATGATTTAGTTTGTTCAGTAAACCTTGTGCCATAACTCCAACCCTGCATTTTTCCAATCCGTTGCGTTTTAATACTGGCATAGTCGCCATTCCACACTATTTCATTGTCTGCCCGAGCATAAAACACCATATCATCGCGGTAAAATGCCTTCGCCGCAAAAACCAAGTTGGCATTACGCTCTGGGGTATCGTAGGGACCAATAAGAATATCCGCTTGGCCACGTTCAACCATAGAGATAGCGCGGCGCCATGGGGTAATTTGATAGTGAATGTTCACACTTTGCTGCTGGGCGAAGCGATTCAAAATATCGACACCTAAGCCGGTATATTCGCCATTGGCTTGTAGTTCAAAAATTTGACTGAAACTCGAACCCACTGCGAGCAGGTCTTTGGCCTGTGCAGTCAAGCAAAGGCTGCTGAGCGCCAAAAGGACGACTTGTGCAAAGCCTTTGCTGAGTATCATGGCATTCCTTGTGTGGTTTGAATGCGGGAGGTTAGAACACTGTCTCTCGTAAAAGCGGCGATATCGTTATGCAATTCACTAGGGTTAAGGTTAGCAAATTTTACTCAGATTTGATTGCACGTTAACATTTTAATGTTTTGAAATAAATGGAAGATTAATCGTAAGGGCATTAAGCCGTTGATCTTCAATCGATACATCATCCTATCCCTCAGCCTGCTTAGTTACGATTAAAGGTTTCAGTTTTTATCATTCACTGATGGGAGGGAGAAATGTATTTTCCTTATGCGTTTAAATCAGTTAAGGCCGAATAAAGGGGATTGGGGTATGCTCTGCCATTCATTGATTTATACGCCAATGCTGGGCGGTTTATTTGAGTGGGATGTTATGAAGCTGCAGGAAATAGATAAAACCTTGTATCGTAAAAACATGAATTTATTCATTGTTATTCTAGTTGTTAGCTTAGTCGTGTTATCACTGATTTTTGGTACTGGACTCATTGCGCTGTTTGGGGCAACGCCAGTGGAAGGTGAGCCAACAGGTAATTTTCACTTGAATCTTTTAGGCGTAATTTTCAGTCTGGGTCTGTGTAGCTCCTTGATTTACAACTTAAAAGACCGACCTTTTTTCAGTGAAATTTATTATGTGTGGCAATTGAAGCTGCTCCATAATCGTATTTATCGCAAGCTGATAAAGATTAAAGCCGCTGCGGCGCAAAATGATGTGAATGCTTTGATTATATTGCTTTTTTATTACACCAGTTTAAGGCAAGTGTATGTACTCGATGACAATACGCTGACCTTGCCAGCGCTGACTCAAGATCTCAATCGTTTGAATGCACAAATCGAGAGCTTAGGTTTATTGCTGTCGCCCGAACAATTTACGCCTGAGTTGCTGACGCGTCCTTTCTGATACTGATGAGGCAAGATGAGGATCGCTCCTCACCTTGTCATATCTAGCCCTTATCTTGTCTTTGTCGTCCTTGCCCAGAATGAGGTCAGCGAGTTTCACTTAGGCGGCTTGCTGGGCTCTTTGTAGTGTGAGTAACCACTTACCATAGATGTAAATTCCTACCGCTGAGATAGTCCCTATGGCGGCGATGATGTACCACGCCATGCCAATGTTATGGTTGTGGTACAGCAATTGGGTGAGATCGTGTGCGTTTTCACCTGTGTAACTCACCAAAGTGGTAAAGGCTTCACCTTGGGGAATGGCGCTGACCTCAGTGCTGTTCATGCCGCGCTCTAGCAATAAATCCCGCGAAAACAATTCCTTTGATGCATAAATCTCGTAGAGTTTAGGGCCAAAGTAGCCTTCTAATCCCCAGCCGATCCCTTGGGGCAACATCACAAATCCCAAGTACATGGCTTTTTTGCCTTCGGGAGCAATATTACCCATAAACTCGTTTTTCTTCGGGCTAATCATCATTTCGCCAATGGAGAACATGGCAATCGCGAATACGATAAACCATGCCGCATGGAAAGCACCGATAAACACAAAAGCTAAAATACTCAGCAAACAACCAATAAACATGGCGGTAGTGATACGGTATTTAGCCGTCAGTGCCGCGACGATAAAACAGCAGGTCATGATCAGGCCCGCATTAAGGTTTAGCATACCTTCTGGCATCACCTTAGTGCCTTCGTTATTGAGGCCAAGCCAAAATTGCAGAATACCGTTGCTGGTGCCTTCGCTGCCAAAGAGGGAGGTTACGATTACGCTGGTATCGACCCATTCGGAAATATGGATAGGCAGCACATCGAATAGGGCATTGAACAAGAACCAAAATCCTGAAAAAACGAGCATATAGTAGATTACAATCGGCTTTTTCAACTCGCGCCAAGCATCACGCCACAGGGATTCTTGTTCGACTTCACCTGATTTTATTTGCTTATTGCGTTCCAGTCGCTCGGCTTTACCAGGCTCGGTATAGGTGAGTAAGAATAAGAAGTTGAGTGAAATAATCGCGGCGCAGGCGAAAAATACATTGTCCCACGACAATTGGCGCATATGCACAGCAACTAAAGGCCCGAGGAAACCGCCAATGTTTACAACTTGGTAAAAAATGCCCCAAGCCATTGAAGTGTTATTGCGATTAGTGGACAGCACTAAGGTGCCTTGAATGCCCGGTTTAAATATGCCAGTGCCTATGGCAAGGAGTAATGCACCGACAAGGAAGCCCCAAAAGCTGGGGAAGAATGCCATGACGAGATAGCCAAAGATTTTAATGATGGTGGAGCCGAAGATGGTTTCTTTGTAGCCCACTCGGTCAGACATGCCACCAGTGAACACGGGCACAAAGGTTTGCATGATCGCCCAGAGGGAAATAATAATGCCGTAGTCACTCAGGCTGATCCCAAGGCCGCCCGCAGACTCTGGCGCCTTAGCATACAGTCCTGCACTGGCTTTAACGCCGTAGTAGGCGATACGCTCGACTAACTCCATACCGCCAACTAACCAAAACACATAACCTAAGCTAGTAATGGAGGCCCACATGCCGAGCTGTTTGACTTCTCGCAGATCGTTGCCTGCATTTGGACTATTCTGACTCATGTCCTTCCCTTATTATTGTTATTGAATTTATTTCTGTTTAACCCATTAATTATCAAAAACTTAAATTTATGAAGTTAATGATTTCATCTTGTTTAAATACGATAATGGGCTTGCTTGAACGGATACTTTACCTAATTCGGCCTTAAACACCAAAAAAGTAGCAGAAAATGATGAATTAACCCACATCTGTTATTGAACTGTACTGAGTTTGTCATTTGGCTGAAATTGGACTGTTTCTGCTTAAGTCATTGTGATGATTAATCTTTATTGTTAATTATTCACAATGAACATGCTTTGAGTTCTCGCTATTTTTAGGTACAATCCATTGTCGCATTTTTGTTCACCCGATCATTTTTCTAGATAGATTACGACTCTAGCCCCCCTTTTTGTGAGAAACGCTAATGACAGCAACAACATCTAATCATGCTCCTGCGGATATGAGCTTGCTCGAGGAGCCGATTGCGAAGCTTTTTTGGCGCTATACCATACCCACCATAGCCTCTATGTTGGTGACGGGCGTATATGTGACAATTGATGGCATCTTTGTTGGCCACTATTTAGGTGAAACAGGGCTGGCGGGGATGATGCTAGCTTACCCTGTGGGCGCGATTTTATACGCTATTGGCGCCATGATAGGTATGGGTAGCGCGGCATTAGTGTCAATCAATCTTGGCCAAGGTAATGTAGTCAAGGCCCGTAAACTACTGGGTAATGCCTTTACGTTATGTCTATTAACGGGATGCTTTTTTGCCCTTGTTGGCGGGATATTCTCGCGAGATATTTTGGTTGCCCTTGGGGCGCAAGGTGAGATGCTCGAAAATGCTAACGAATACTTATTCTGGTATTTTGCACTGTGTCATTTCCCCATAATTTCAATGACCTTCACCACACTGCTGCGTAATGATGGCAGGCCATCCATGGTGACTTGGGTGCTGATTTTGGGTGGTGTATTAAACACTTTCTTAGACTGGCTGTTTATTGTGGTTTTCCCCTTTGGTTTAGCGGGCGCAGCGATTGCGACTATGTTGTCGCAGGCGGTAACGGGGCTTTTGTGTTTACAGCATTTTTTCAGTCCGCGCACTCAGCTTAAAATCACTTTTGAGCAGATGAAGCTCAAGCTCGATAATTGCCTTAATATAGCCCGCGTTGGTTTCCCCAGCTTTTTGATGAATCTCTATTTGTCGATAGTGTTAACCCTGCATAATACGGCTTTTTTGTGGGTTGGCGGTCCATTACATGTGGCCGCCTATGGTGTGGTGAGTTACACAGAAGCGTTTTTCTATCTGATTTTTGAGGGCATTGCGCTTGGTACTCAACCCATTTATAGCTTTAACGCGGGAGCTGGGCGTTTTGACAGGGTTAAACAAGCGCGCAATATTGCTTTTGGTATGACGTTACTCACCGCAGCTTTAGGTTTAGCGCTGATTTATTCTCGCCCTGAATGGTTAGTGTATTTGTTTGCCGGTGATAATCCGAATTTAACACCAGTGGCGATTGAAGGTATGCGCTGGTATTTTTGGGGTTTGCCTATGGAAGGCTTAATCTTAGTCGGTGCGAGTTTCTTCCAAGCTATTAACTGTTCGAAACAAGCTTCTATGCTGACGGGCGCTAAGCTTATTCTTATCGCTGCAATTATCTACTGCTTTGCATGGGCGTTCGGCGTGATTGGTGTGTGGGTGTCGCTTGCGACCTGTAGCACTATCTTGACGATATGGATGTTTTACGCCATGAAGCGAGTCGAGGCACGTCTGCATTAATCCTTGCTTTGGGTTGTATTGGTTTCGCCTGATATATTGACAAGACAAGGGGCGAGGCAAGTAACCTGTAGCTGTGGCATAAGTGTTTAGTTTTACGTAAATTTTACAATTGGGGCGATTAATGGCCCCGATTGTAATTGCCTGCATATCTTTCGTCGTTAAACATGACTTAGGGCTAGCGTGGGATGATGGCCTCTGGTACATTTCGCTGGTTTAATCTGCAATCAAAAATGACTTATCCAAGTGTGCTGTTGAGCCGAGGCTATAGCCCTCAATTAACAGACTGAGTTCGCTTAGGCTTTTGGGTCGATTGATCGTTGATATGACTGGGTATTGAGCCGAATGACTCGCTCGTTGATTTTAGTAATTTATGTTTTATGAGGCCCTTATGCGCACCACTGCAGTCATTTCTATGCTGTTGCTTGGCGTGTTAACGACAGTTAATGCCAGTGCAAAAGAGAATGAGTTAGTGTTTGCCAGCGACTTCGAAGGCAATCGTTTATCTCAACCTTGGTCGTGGATCATGGGTTGTCAATTTGAAGGCGCTGAACCTCACACAGGTGAAAGTGCGCTGCTTTGCGTCGAAGGCAATAGCAGTATCGTCAGTAAGTATCCTATTTCTGAAGCGGGTCTATTAGAGTTTTGGGTCAAAACCCAGAATACTCAAACCCAATATCGAATCAATGTATTGACCTCTCCGGTATTAAAGCTCGATGCCCAGTGGCAGCATGTTGCTTTAATCGATATCACCCCTGGGGCTAACGAATATTTAGCACACCGAGTGTCTATTGATGATCCGAGTCGCCAATATATCCGTCTTGATATTGAGGCCATTAATGGCCCTATCAGTTTGGACGATTTGAGCTTAGGTAAAATTCGCCTTGATATGGCCCTGCAAAAAAATGAGCAGAAAATTATCGGCGGGATTTTAGATAAGCTGAAAGCTGATAAGAATTACGAAGTGCAGTCTGAGTCATTTCGTACTTTAGGTAAAAATTATGCCGCCCAGCTCGAGAGCCAAAGACAATACCTCGAGTACTCGAATGCTATTTATTCAAGTATCACCTTTGTGTTGGCGACGTCTGAGCGCAATAAAATGTCTAACCCTATGGGATATAACACCTTTAGGTCGGTTTTAACTGACGCTAAACGTGTGGCATCACCTCTCCAACAGGCGCGTTTAGGCTCTATGGTGAAACCCTTTGGTGACTTAGCTACTGCCACCTTAAACGTAGTCAGTGCCGGCGCGTACTCTGCCTTTGCCGAACCCTTTAAGTCATTCTTAGCAGCGACTTTTGATCGCTCTAATTATGACAACAGTGACTTAAGCCGTAGTGATAAAAAGTTTGCTGAAGAAAATGGCCTGAAAATTTATCAGCAGGCCGAACGGTTTATGTCTGAAATCGAAAAAGAACTGCAACAAGTCACTGCACTCGACAATGATTTAGTCAGTATGCAGAAGAACTTAGATAATTTCCGTAAGGATCTCGACAAGCATCTGCGCAGTTACTTACAGCATGCCAGTATTGCCCGCACACCTGAAAATTACAGCCGAGTGATGAGTAAAGATGAGCAGGCACGCGCGCTGGTGATTGCCGAGGCGAGTGCCAATATCAGTGCTAAAGCTGAGGCGCTATTGGCTTCGAACAGCAATGCAGAGTTAGTGCAGTACATGATTAAAACCACTGAGAAGATTGATGAATTTCAAGAGTTCAAGGAACGTTTTAATCAGATCACTTCGGCCATGCTGACCTTCTACGACAAATTTGAGCGCTCAATTGCCGCTGAGCAAAACCCCTTTACCGATCCTAGCGACCGTGCCGTGTGGGAGCAGCACGCCAAAAGCGCCCGTAACTACATTCGCCAGTCGAAGGAAGCGTTCACTAAAGCCTTTATGTAAAGGATTGTTGTAATTAAGTGGTAGTAACGGCCTAAAATTATGGCGATTTTTCTATTTTAGGTTTGGAGTTATCAAGGATAAAACAGGTAGTCAGAATCATTTCTGTTAGTGGGCAAGGATGATGAGTAAACCCTATACAACAACTCGGTTTGACACAGATACCGCCACAATGGCGATATTTGATCCCGCGGCATTAACTCATCGCTGTGAAGATACGGCTGATTGGTGGTCTGTGCCGAGTGACGAAATTTTGGAAATCAATCAAGGTCATGTGCTATTCGTAGGACTTGGCGCCGATGGCTGTTATGAGGTTGAAATTTTCCGTAAGCTAGGTGAGGCTGGGCTCAATTCGAATTATCTCTCTGCAAACTTAACAATATTGTCAGGGTGCCTGTATATTGGCGCCGCCGAGCAAGTTCCAGCAGGAGATCTTGGGCCTGAAACAACCTATGGCGGCGCTTTAATTTATGCTGTGCGAGGGAATATTGAGGTGAGGGTGTATCGGCTTACACCCCATAAACTGGTGGTTGAATATGAGTCAACCTCAGAAGATGTACTAAACGAGTTTACGTCTAGCCCATTACTTTAAGCGGCTTACTTTATTCGCTACCATTTTTAATCCCTATACGGGCTGTTAAACACCAAAGGTAACTTGTTAATCATCAGGGGTAAAAAAGCAATTTAACATTATGAGTTCTATGATGAATAATACTAAATGGCGCGAATGTATGACGCTGTTAGCTTCTCGTCCTGTGTATTTGCAACTACAGTTGGTCGGTGAAGAGGACTTTCCTCTCGATTATGAAGCCTCAAATCAAGTGTTATCCGAGATCATGGCTACTGATTGTCTTTTTGTGCAAAGGTGTATTCGCTATAAATCCATTAACGCGATTAGAATTGCGAAAACCGTTTTTCCCGCCGGTTTGGCGGATGACAATGTATTTCTGCTTGCTGAATTAAAAATCAGATTACAGCAACTCGGCCAGTTACCACTAATTGAAGACGATCAGTTTATTGTTATTCATGGCTATCATGACCTCATGGTTTGTTGAATCCAGAGCATCTACACTGGCTTACAACACACACCATATCTTAAGCTCGCTCTGCGATGGAGTTCATAGACTTCACAACCTAACAATGGCTCAGTTCTATTAAGAACTGCGCCAAAACGCTCAAAGTAGTCTTCATTAACTTGTTTTGCACTGATAAGTGGTACTTCAATACTGACATCTACACGACCTTTACGTATCAACGCTGGGTCAAGATTATCAGGATGATTTGTGGTCATTATTACAAGGCAGTCATCAAGAGGAATGATTCCGTCTAACGCGTTTAGAACGCCACCTAAAGTGAGTGGTGGGTTATCTACATTGCTTTCAGCAGTACGTGATACCGTAGCCTTTACACAGTCACAGTCCTCTATTAACAACATAGCTCCGGGTGGTACCTTTCTAATCGCCTTATGAATAGTGGCATCATTTACAGTCGATAGATTCAATATGTAAAGATCGCGATGATACTCAACAGCTAAGGCTCTCGCTATACCCGTCTTACCTGTACCCGTTTTGCCATGTAACAGTATGGTTAGCTTACTTACAACCGATTTCCCTCTACTTGCGAAGTTATCAACTTCTCCCATCAACTTCTGCTTAAACCCTTCATCTAGCACTAATTCACTAAAACCCGATGATTTCAATGTGCCATAGCGACACCATTCGGTTTCTTCGAAAATATTCACTTTTGGCTCTGTAGAGATGTCTCCACGAGTATCTTCTAAAAAACTATATAGTTTATCTTTTGCCCACCATGGTGCACTTACAGTAATAGTATCGTATGCCATCGTACTATCGACCTTAGAGCGGGTAGCCAACATGAAACAACCACCGTATTTAAACAGGTGCATACCGTAGCCGATAGACTTAACACTGACACGCCCGTCGTAACTCACACTATAGTCATAGTACACAGCCTCAGAGATAGAGCGTGAAAAAAACGGAATGGTAGTATTACTGATCAAAAAGGATAGTTTATTGAATACCTCTGTGCGCGCCTGATGGCTATCGTCTATAGTGAGCCGCACAAACAGCAGACTACTGAGCCAACTTAACAGCTTCGCGGGGACATCTTTTAGCATATAGCCTACGAGTCCAATTAACGTTAATGTTAATACTCCAACAATGACAGCCGTCAATAAAGGCTCACCATTGGTGAGCGCCTTTATTTGTAGTAATACCTCGTTCATTTACTCACCTTTACTATAAATGCCTCATGGACATAATCGAGAATACTATCAACCGAGTCGAGGATACTACCAAGGTATCCTCAGTATGTGCGCTATCGCACGTGGTTAAAGCGACTTGATAAAGATCCCCTGCCTATCACTAACGATTGCCTTATAACGTAGTAATATCACATTTTAAATCAATATCTTAATGTTGGGTTTATATTTAAGCGTCACTAACGTACACAGATAAATATCAGAGATGGCGCCGTTCATCAAAGAGTAGGATGGGGCGGCCCTGCATCCACGGATTGACTTGAACAACATCCGTGTTTAACTGCCAGTTCGCTATCTGATAGGCAGGACGCCTGAATGTCGTGCAATGCAGGGATGCATGAGAACGACCATGGCTCTCGTTCATAAGCTTAAAGCCCTAGGTTTCTATTCACCGAGTCGGCGAGTGAATGCCATGGCAAGCCTGTAAACTGCTCGTCAATAAACGTTAATTGGTAAGCTGTGTTAGTGGTTTATCAGCCTACAACTCAAATATCATTCAGCGAAATCTCAATAAGAAAGCCGCTAATGGAGGCGGCTTTTGTGTTTCGATGATTCCATAACCCTTGAATTTTCTTGGTTACATTAAATCTCGAGGCATTAGAGCAAATACACGTTTAAGCTGCAGGCACCGTGGGCGCCGACGACGAGGGCTTGTTCGATATCGGCGGTTTTTGATGGACCCGCGATAAACACCCCGAACTCACCTGATGCTAACGTGATTTCTTTAGCTGCCTGATGTAGGGTCGGCACAATCTTATTCGTTGGCAGGGCTAAGATCAGGTTTTCACAGATAAAAGGTGTCACTCTGTGGCCTAGATTTTTATTGTTAACCCAAATGGCACCGTTTTCGGCAACGCCAATGTCACCAGGGATCACTGCATAATCTATGTTTTTGAGCTCGTGGGCTGTGGGTGGCATTTCACGGTTTGCCGTGACACCCTCTACAAGGGAGATGACCTGTAACCCTTGGGCGATAAGTTCATCGACTTTGGCTTGCAGGGCTTTGATGCCACCTTCTTTATGCAGCGTACCCGCGACAGTATTGAGGTTGGTCTCGAACTGGCCGACGAGATTTTCGACTCTTGGCGTCACATCTATGCTTGGCATAGGATGATTTGTTAAGGCCGACAGTTTGAGCGCATTGAGAATTTCAAGTTTACTAGACATCTTATAGGCTCCTGTGTTTCTTAAACCAAGCTTCGAAGCTGGAGTTCGGGGCAACGGGCAGTTCACGGTATTTACCCCATGCACCGCTAAAGGGTTTTAACAGACTACCCGGTAGAATGCGCAGCGCAGTTCTCGCCATACTCATAGAGCAGTTCAGCATGGTTTCGCTTGCCATAAATTTACCCACTAATGGCATGTAACTGTTTTTGCCATAGGGGAGTTTTCCGGCTTCAGCCTTAAGGCGTCTGTGGTGGAAAATAATCTTATCGAGCGGCACCTTAGTTGGGCAGATATAGGTACAGCTGCCACACAAGGTACAGGCCCAGGCAATCGAGTTAGTGTCATCAATCTTAGCGCCCACTGCGATACCAATTGGGCCAGGGATGGTGTAGTTGTAGCTGTAACCGCCGGAGCGACGATACACAGGACAGGTATTGAGGCAACCACCACAACGAATACACTTCAATGATTCTGCGAGGATTTTATCCTTGAGCATCTCAGTGCGGCCATTGTCGACGATAATAATGTGCATCTCACCTTCGGGCTGTGGGCCACGGTAAAAGGCGCTATAAGTCGTGACAGGTTGGCCCGTGGCGTTGCGCGCCAGTGTTCGCAGTAAAACGGCGGCGCTATCGATATCGGGCACCACTTTGTCGATCCCCATTGAATGCAACTGCAACTTAGGCAGGTTAGCACCCATGTCGGCGTTGCCTTCGTTCGTGCAGACCACCACGGCGCCTTTATCGGCAATCGCCATGTTCACGCCTGTCATCGCGGCATCGGCGCTAAGGAACTGTTCACGCAGGTGGGCACGGGCGGCGCGGGTTAAATACAAGGGATCGGCTGCCCCTGCTTTAGTGCCGAGTTTCTCATGGAAGAGTTCGCCGACTTCTTCCTTTTTCATATGGATAGCGGGCACGACTATGTGTGATGGTGGCATTTTGGCGAGCTGAATAATCCGCTCACCTAAGTCGGTATCTATGACCTCAATGCCACGTTGTTCTAAGTACGGATTGAGGTGACATTCCTCGGTCAGCATAGACTTAGACTTCACCAACTTTTTGACTTTATGGCGGGATAAAATGTCATGCACGATACGATTGTGCTCTGCGCCATCTTTCGCCCAATGGACTTGTATGCCGTTGGCGATACAGTTTTGTTCAAAGGTTTCAAGATATTGAGCAAGATGGGTTAGCGTGTGGAGCTTAATTTCTGAGCCAAGCTGGCGCAGTTGTTCCCATTCTGGGATGCTACCCGCGGCGCGGTCGCGTTTTTCTCTGAGCATCCATAGCGCTTTTGAATGCCAGTCGACACGGGCTTCGTCGCGGCAAAAAATATCGGCTTTATGGGCATGGACTTGGGAGCCATTAGCTCCGTGATTATGATTGTAAGCCATGGTGAGTCTCCTAGAGCGCGGCGTTTAGCACTTGCGCTATGTGGCGAATTTCAATCGGCAATTGCTGTCTGCGGATCATGCCATCGAGGTGCAACAGGCATGAAGGATCAAAACCCACCACATACTCAGCACCCGTTGCGGCGTGGGCTTGGGCCTTGTCTTTGCCCATTTTGGCTGACACTGCGCCTTCATCGACGGCGAAGGTGCCACCAAAGCCGCAGCATTCGTCACGGCGGTCTGGATACACTATGTCTATGCCTGCAATATTGGCCAATACAGCTTCGACTTTGTTGAATCTTGGCCCCATTTGTTCACTTGGGGTGGCAAGGCTTAACATGCGAATGCCATGGCAACTCAGTTGCAGGCTTACCTTGTGCGCGAAGGGCTTGGTAAAGGCGGGGATCGGCGCGATATCGTGTAAAAACTCTGTGAGTTCATAGAGTTTGTTGATCACAGCTTGTGCTTCTGGGCTGCTATCAAACTCGTGGAAGTTTTCTTTGGCGGCCACTAAACAAGAGGCGGCAGGGCAAACAATAGCGTCGCATTCCACTCCTTTAAAGGCGTTGAGCAATTTAAGGGTGGTACTGCGTGCTGCATCGAAGCAACCCGAGTTTGTCATCGGCTGGCCACAGCATGTTTGACCCGCGGGTAGAATCACTTGGTGCCCGAGTTTCTCTAATAATTCCAAGGTGGCAATCGCGACCTCTGGCATCATTTGATTGACTAGACACGGGATGAAAAGGGCGATTTTCATTGTGTTTTCTCTTTCTTGTTAGTGAACGACATTGCCTTGCAGTGTGACCCAATATCCACACTAATGCTAAGGTAGTTGAACAAATATAGGCCTAACTTAGCGGAATAAGTAGCCCTAATTTAGTAAATGAGCTTGTAGATTTTTTCAAAAATGAGAATATTTTAACTTGCTGATTAAATTGATTTTAAAATGTATTTATTCAGGTTTGAAATTCTCAAAAAATACTTAATGACAAATAAATGAGAATAGTTCGCTTATATAAACAAACTGGGCTAAAAATAGCCCCGTTGTTTACTACTGTCATACCAGATTAGCGGCTGCACTCTTCGAGCAGATAAGCTAAGTGGCGGTAGGAAATGCCGCTGTGTTGGGTCAAACCGACCTCGCACATACGGTTGGCGTAATAGCCTTCCTTAATCTCGACAGGAATGAGCTTTTTGATATTACGCAGTGCGCTGGCGTTGATTTCAGGCTTATACAAGCCTTTTTCACCCGCGTAACCGCAGCAGTCAATTCCCGCAGGTTTGAGTACTTGCGCTGAGCAGGCATCGGCGATTGCTTGCATCTTAGGTTCAAGTTTCATCTTGCGTGCGCTACAACCTAAGTGCAGTGCCACATTGACTTTTTTGCTGATGTTGAGCTTAGTCAGTAGCTTGTCGTGCATAAACTCAACTAAGTCGATAATTTGTACTTTTGGATTACCTGACAAAGTGCGGTAGGTGCAAGACAGGGCATCGACGATCACTGGCAGCTTGCCACCATTGGTCATCTTGCTCACTGCATCGATAAGTTCTTGGCGTTTGGCATCGGCGTTTTTAAAGTCGCCCTTAGATTCCCACATCTGGCCGCAACATAAATCGCGGGTTTTTTCTGGCGTGATGACGTTATAGCCAGCACGTTCCAGCAGCGTGACGACCACCTCAGGTAAAGTGCGGTTATCGGGATCTTTGGGTGTCGGACCAAAGGTTCTGCCGCCGCATGCTGGGAAGTAAACCACTGTTTCTTGGCCAACTTTAGCGGGGGATGGTTTTGGCAATTTGCCGCCTTTCGGGAAATCGGGGTTCCAATAAGGCACTTCTTTTGAAATCAAACGGCCGGTTTTCATTAGGGCACTGGTAATGTTATCGCCAGTGATCTTGTGGATCACGCCAAGCATGTCAAAACCTGAACTGATAACTTGGTTAACTGCGCCAAAGTGTTTGGCTTGGAAATCTAAGACTTTTTGTTCAGTAGTGCTGATGTACGGCGTGCGCAGTTTACGCACCAGTTGCCCCATGCTGTTATCCACTGGGCAAGCAATAGTACAAAGCTGGCAGGCGGCACAGGTATCAACTACATCGTATTTAGCGGCGGCGCGCATTTCTGCTGCTGCGGCTTTATCACCGGATTGTTCTAAACGTTCGATTTCACGTAGAGTCGCAATACGCTGACGAGGTGAGAAGTTGAGTGCTGATGTTGGACAGGTTTTTTCACAGAAACCACATTCGATACATTTATCAACAAAATCATCGACCACAGGGCAGGGCTTGATGTTTTTAACGTGGACATTGCTATCGTCGTTAAGAATAACGCCTGGGTTTAGAATACCCTGTGGATCAAATACTTGTTTGATGCTCTTCATCAAAGTGTAAGCATCTTGTCCCCATTCTTTTTCGACGAACGGCGCGACAGCACGGCCAGTACCATGCTCGGCTTTCATTGAACCGTCGTACTTGTTAATCACCATGTCGGCAATATCATCCATAAAGGCATGGAAACGATCGATATCGGCTTGAGTCGAGAAGGTGGGGGTAATGATAAAGTGGAAGTTCCCCGCAAGAGCATGGCCATAAATACAGCCTTCAGGGTAACCATGTTTATGGAAAAGCTCAGTGATATCGTGCGCCGCAGCAGCAAGGTGCTCTAGTTCAAAGGCTACGTCTTCGATGATAACTGAGGTTCCCTTTGGACGCTCACCACCTACAATCGGGAACAAGCCTTTGCGCATTGCCCAGTATTTGTCATAAACCGCTGGATTAGTACTAAATTCCATTGGGCGGATAAAGTCAAATCCGGCGAGTTTCGCGGTGACATCTTGAGTATAATTTTCTAAGGTTTTGTCGTCATCAGCACGGGATTCTATCAGTAGAATAGCGGATAGGGCCGGTAATTCTGATAACCAATCTGGCATGCCAGGCTTGCCCGTTACTGCTTTGATTGATGGCCAATCAAGGAGTTCAGCAGCAGAAACGCTTTCACCGTTTATCAGTGGTATGGCTCGTGCGGCATCTTCCATATTATGGAATACGGCCATAGCTGAGGCTTTAAATTTAGCTTCATTCACTGTGTGATAAGTGACTTCATTAATAAAGGCTAAGGTGCCTTCCATCCCCACCATTAAGTGGTTGATGATGTCAAATGGGTCGGTAAAATCGAGTAACGAATTGATGCCGTAGCCGGTGGTATTTTTAATGGAATACTTTTTACGAATTCTGTCCGCTAACACTGTGTTATGGCGAGTCATGTGCGACAGTTCTGTCAGCGCATCCAGTATTTTTCCATGGGATTTAACAAAGGCTGCTTTTGATTTTTCACAGCCTGTATCGAGTTCAGTACCATCTGCAAAAAGAAGTTTCGCGGAAGCGATAGTTTGGTAACTGTTTTGCGCAGTACCACAGCACATTCCCGAAGCATTGTTTGCCACAATACCACCAATTTTGGCGGAGCCTATGGTGGCGGGATCGGGACCAATTTTGCGGTTAAGCGGCGCGAGTACGGCGTTAGCGTCGGAACCAATGACAGCAGCACCTAAGGTGATCTGTTTGGCATCGCTACTGACTTCAATCTTTCTAAAACCATCATGGCCAAGGATCAACAAAATACCTTCACCGATAGCTTGGCCAGATAAACTGGTTCCAGCGGCCCTAAACGTGACGGGTGCATCATGCTTACGGGCAACGGCTAATGTGAGCTTTACCTGTTCTAGGGTTTCTGCATGGACAACCACTTCTGGGACTATCCTGAAGTAGCTTGCATCGGTGGACCAGGCAAAACGGCGAACGGGATCATCCGTCACGGGATGATCACCTAATTGCGTTCTTAGATCATCGATGACCAGTTTATAGTTAATCGACATAGCATCACTCTCTTTATTAATAGATTAAAGCCGAAGTCACTGGGAGTGACTTCGGGCATTCAATAAAATAAAACGGCTTAGAATCCACCCCACAGGGTAGCTATTGTGCCCGCCAGTAAGGCATAACCAATGGCAACAGGCATTGTTTTACGGATAATTTCTGATTCTCTACCTGCCATACCCACTACCGTTGCAGCGGCAACCACGTTCATTACGCACATCATGTTACCGGCGTTTGCACCGATACCTTGTAGTGCCAATACCAGTGTGTGGTTCATGCCAATATTGTCGGCAACGCTGTATTGTAGGCTGGAGAACATCATGTTTGAGAAGGTGGCTGAACCGGATAAGAAGGCACCAAAAATCCCCACGATAGGCGCCATCCAAGCCCACACTGCGCCCATGGAACCTGCCAACATATCCGCTAAAGCGACAGGCATTGAGGCAAGACCTGCACCATTCGCGCCTGAGTTTAAGAAGATTTTTACCATAGGCACTGATGCGCCTAATGAAATAATTGTTGGCAACATGGACTTACATGAAACACCGACCGTTTGCTGAATCGCAGGGCTTTTCATTTTGAACAGGAAGAAACCTAGAATACACACGGCAACAAAGAAGGCACCTGGTGCATATAAGGTTGCGAAGCTGGCTTTAAGCTCAGTGCCCATTAGGCCTGTCCAGCTGATGTTAAAGCTTGATAACCATGCTTTTAACGGTGCCACTGTACGCGACAGTACCAAAAGCGCAGCCATGATGATGTAAGGTGTCCAAGCGGCAATTTGGGAAAACTTAGCCGTTGTTTCGACTTTTCCGCTTTCTTGACTGTCATTCTCTGCGAAATCATTCCATGGTGTTTTAGGCAGTAAGTAGCCTTTACGCGCAACCGGGATCACTAAGGCCATACCGATCAATGAACCGATAACCGAAGGGAATTCTGGGCCTGCAAGGTAGTTGATGATCCATGCGGGGACGGTAAAGGCAAGACCTGAGAAAATCGCAAATTTCCAAATTGCTAAGCCTTCCTTAAAGGATTTATTGCGACCAAAGAATCCAGTTAGCATGGTCACCATTACGAGAGGAATTAATGAACCTGTGATTAAGTCGATAGTGATCATATGCATGACGATATATCGAGCATAACCAGCATAGTTACCCCCATGGGCAGCAAATTGCTCCGCCGCCATGCTCACGCCACCTTGGATCAGACCCTGTTCCATCCCAAAAAGTACGGGTAGACCAATCGCACCGAAGGATACACAGGCCGAGTCAGCAATCAAAGCCACGACAGCTGCGGCAACGGGTGGTACACCAAGCAATACCAGTAGTGGTGCGCCAATGGCTGCGGGAGTACCAAAACCAGCACTACCTTCAATAAAGGCACCGAATAACCAACAGATGATGATGACTTGTACACGGGCATCGGCACTGATGTTAGTAAACCCAGCACGGATAGTGTCCATGGCACCTGAGTATTTCAGGGTATTGAGTAGGAATACGGCACCAAAAATGATGGTTAACGGTGTGATGGCTGAGAGCAGTCCTTCGAGGACCGATGCCGCCAGTAATGTGGTATCCATTTGCCAAATAAACACGGCGGCGAGCGCTGTGATTATCATGGAGATAGGCATAGCCTTAGATGCAGGCATTCTGAGTAACACTAGAAATAGCATTACACTGAGCACTGGCGTCAAGCTAGCGAGGAGTTGAAGTATTGTCATGCTTGCCTCTTCATAAAGTGGTCTGTCTTATTATTGATATTAGGATTTTTCATCTGCCTTCATGTCGACTTCCCAGACCAATAAATCAGCAGTTAATACTGCAAGTACTTACGGTCTCGACATTCTGTGTTGTGTACTAGACGCTATTGTGAGCTTGACTAATATGATCTAGATCATCTTGGCTGTTATATGAAATGCTAATTTACAGTGCTGCGGGGTGCTTCTCTCGGGGGATTTTCTTATATGTGACAATGATCACTTAGACTGTTGGGTGTATATCTACTTTGGTTATATTAAATTAAATTTGTTGTTTTTCTGGTTATTAAAAGTAGAGCTATCACTCATATTCATCGTCATTATTGCAATTAACTGATCCATTTATTTCATTAATAGTCTGTTATTGGTTTTTTCAGTCATTTTTAAGGTGTGATTAAGGTCGCATAGATTGTTGTGGCTAGATTAACTCATTTACTTCTATTTTCATCAAGCTATTGTAATGTTTGCCTAATATGTCCATTTTGGAATGGTTTTTTATAGTGATCTAGAGCACGTTTTAAAATGGTGGGATTTTATTGTGATGGATATCACTTAATGAATTTTACTTTAATATGAAATTTAATAACCATTGTTTAATTTAGTTTCAGTTTATTTGAGCGAACAGCCAGCCCAAATATTCAAGTATATTGAGCGAATAACAGAAAAGTTGAAATAAAAAGTGACCGCTTCTAATGGGTTAAGAGGGGAAATTGAGAGAACAGGGTGAAATTGAAGCAGAAATTTTAAGTAACAAAACTAAAAAATACTGTTTGAACTTTTATCAGACTGGTTAGTGTCATTAATGCTCAAACGCCATTAATGCGAATATTAGTTGTTTGTGAGAAGTGCTAAAAAGTTCACCAAAGACTGTGCAGGGGAAAAGATAAGGCTTTAATCGCAACCTTCTAGGTTAAATTTACAAAATAAAAAAGAGACGTGATATGTCTCTTTTATTAGTGATTTAGCCAACAGATACAGACTTAAAACAACTTGCTGCCCCAGCCTAATTTGGTCCGCAGCACGTGGAAATAGTTGTGTCCTTTAGGATGAATAAGCCGTAAACGTTCAGAGCTGCGGCGCACTATGATTTCATCGCCGGGTAACACGGCTAAATGCACGTGGCCATCACAGCTGACTTCGAGGTTTTCGCCATTTTCAGGTGACACAACCATTTTTATGGTGCTGCACGCATCGACAACAATCGGGCGACACGACAGAGTGTGCGGGAACATAGGTACTAAGATTAGGGCCTGTAAATTAGGCGTCAGAATAGCGCCGCCAGCGGAGAGGGCGTAGGCCGTTGAACCGGTAGGCGTTGACACTATCATGCCGTCGGCACGTTGGCTGTACATGAACTGATCGTCAATATAGACCTCAAACTCAATCATGTGGGCAATTTTACCCGGATGGAGTACGGCTTCGTTGACGGCGGTGTTGCTCGCCTTGAGCATACCGTGGCGATAGACTTCGGCTTCGAGTAAGAATCTATGCTCGGTATCGAACTCCCCATCGAGTACCTTGGCGAGTGCCTCTTCGAAGGCATCGGGCGGCAGATCGGTTAAAAAGCCTAAATTGCCGCGGTTAACCCCAATCACGCCTAAATCGAAGCGGGCTAATACCCTTGCCGCGCCGAGCATGTTACCGTCACCACCGACGACTATGGCTAAGTCGCAACGCGCGCCAATTTCTAGTAAATCGACCGCTAGGATATTGGGTCCTAATTCGGTAGCAACACGCTCTTCCACTAAGACTTCAAAGCCCTGCATTGTCAGCCAATAATGCAGACGCTTTAAGGTTTGGTTGGTCCCTTGGTGGTGAGGTTTGCCGATAAGGCCGATAGTATGAAACTTTGTGGTCATATTTATGCTAGATCTGGCCTTAGGCCTTGAAACGTCAAAATTGATCCCCATAATATGCCCAGAGTATTTCAGAAACAAAGCATTTTTAGCTGGAGTGAAAATGAGCAACGAATCGATTAAAGCAGAACAGGATCTGATCCAAGAGGGTGTAGAGTCTGAAGTATCTACCGCAGAAGCAAGTCTGATCGATGAGCTTACCCAGGCCAATTTCCGTATTGAAGAGCTGGAACAGTTACTCGCTGAAGCTTTGGCGAAAGTTGAAGAGCAGAAGGATTCAGTCATCCGCGCCGCAGCCGAGGTCGATAACATTCGCCGTCGTGCCGCAATGGATGTGGAAAAGGCGAACAAGTTTGCCTTGGAAAAGTTCGCCAATGAGCTTTTGCCTGTGCTTGATAACATGGAGCGCGCGCTAATGGGTACAAACCCAGAAGATGAAGCGACGAAAGCGATTTATCAAGGTGTTGAGTTAACTCAAAAAAGTTTACTCACTGCGGTGGCTAAATTTGGTGTTAAGCAAATTGATCCACAAGGTCAGTCATTTAACCCTGATCAACATCAAGCGATTGGCATGCAGCCAAGCGCTGAGTTCCCTGCGAACACTGTGATGTTGGTGATGCAAAAGGGGTATGAGCTGAACAGTCGCTTGCTGCGCCCTGCTATGGTAATGGTGTCACAGGGTGGCCCTAACCAAGAAACCGCGACGATAGATATCGAAGCTTAAGCTTATTGGTTAGGCCGCTGTTATAACAGACAGCAACAAAAAAGGACTGCAATTGCAGTCCTTTTTTATGGGCGGAATTTTTTATTGATAAGATTTAGCGTCTTAACGAGATAAGCAAGTTCAGCCTATTGCGCTAGATAAGCATTGATTTGCGCCAGTATGCCTTCGGCATCCAGTTGCAAGTCGTGGATGACTTCTTCTGGCGAGCCATGTTTAATGAACTCGTCTGGCAAACCTATTTGGAGTACGGCTTTAGGCATTTTTAGCTTTTGAAGCTGTTCAAGAACACCTGCACCCGCACCGCCTATAATGGCATTTTCCTCCACAGTGACTAACACTTCATGGGTTAGTGCCATTTCTTTTATCAGATCAACATCAAGTGGTTTCACAAAGCGCATATCGACAACCGTCGCATCTAAGCTTTCGGCAGCGGTTAATGCCGATGCGAGCAAGGTACCAAAGTTAAGTATGGCAATACGCTTACCGATGCGCTTAATGACACCTTTACCAATTGGCAACGCAGTCATGGACTCGACTTGCATCGCTCCCGTGGCACTACCTCTTGGGTAACGCACCGCACTTGGGCCCGCATCATAGCAATAGCCAGTGTAGAGCATTTGACGACATTCGTTTTCATCGGACGGCGCCATGATCACCATATTAGGGATACAACGCATAAAACTTAAATCGAATGCACCTTGGTGGGTTGGACCATCGGCACCGACGATACCGCCACGGTCAATGGCAAATAACACGGGCAATTGTTGTAGTGCGACATCGTGAATAAGCTGATCATAGGCGCGTTGCAGGAAAGTCGAGTAAATTGCGACTACAGGCTTGAAGCCTTCGCAGGCAAAACCCGCCGCTAAGGTGACGGCATGCTGCTCAGCAATCGCTGCATCAAAATATTGTTTCGGGAAGCGCTGGGAAAACTCCACCATGCCAGAACCCTCACGCATCGCAGGAGTAATCGCTAACACTTTCTCATCTTGTTCGGCAATGTCGCACAACCATTTACCGAAGACTTGAGAAAAGGTCGGTAAACCGGGTTTGGTGGCCGGCTTTTTAAAGAGTGATGGGTCAAACTTAGGCACAGCATGCCAACCGATAGGATCTTTTTCAGCAGGTTCATAACCACGACCTTTTTTGGTCATGATGTGCAGCACCTGTGGACCTTTCAGATTACGCATATTGCGCATGGTCTCGACCAGAGCGTCTACATCGTGGCCATCGATAGGACCTATGTAGTTGAAACCTAACTCTTCAAATAGAGTGCCAGGAACGACCATACCTTTGAGGTGTTCCTCAGTGCGCTTGGCCATTTCTTTGATGACAGGCATACCTTTCAACACTTTTTTGCCGCCTTCGCGCAGTGTGGTGTAGAAACGGCCTGACATCAGTTGTGCTAAATGATTGTTGAGGGCGCCGACATTTTCTGAAATCGACATTTCGTTGTCGTTCAGTACCACGAGCATGTCATTGTGCAAGTCGCCCGCGTGGTTCATGGCTTCAAACACCATGCCGCCAGTCATAGCGCCATCGCCGATCACAGCGACCACTTTACGACCTGCTTGTTCTTTTTCTGCAGCTATCGCCATCGCCAGCGCGGCGCTAATCGACGTGCCAGAATGGCCAACGCTGAAAGTGTCGTATTCACTTTCTTCACGCCATGGGAAAGGATGTAAGCCATCTTTTTGCCGAATGGTGTGCATCTTGTCACGTCGACCCGTGAGAATTTTATGGGGATAGGCTTGATGGCCTACGTCCCAGATCAGTCGATCAAAGGGGGTATTGTAGACATAGTGCAGTGCCACAGTGAGTTCTACTGTGCCGAGCCCAGAGGCAAAATGTCCGCTGGACATGCCAACAGACTTAAGAAGGAACTCGCGCAGTTCATCGGCTACTTGTGGTAAAAGTGCCTGAGGAAGCTGGCGGAGCTCATTGGGGGTGTTGGCCTGCGCCAACACGGGAAACTGAGAAATGTCCAAACTCATAGCGAGATACTTCGACTCTTATTATATTCTTCGCTCAATGATATAGCGGGCGAAGTCTGCAATTAACTGGCTATTGTATGGCAATTTAGCCAGCGCTGATAGTGCCTCTTGGATCAGTTGTTTGGCGGTGTCTTGTGCACCTTGTAGTCCAAGTAGTTGTGGAAACGTACTCTTATTCGATTCAGTATCAGAGCCTTGCGGTTTACCTAGCTCTTCGGTGGTGGCTACGATGTCAAGGATATCGTCTTGTACTTGGAAGGCGAGTCCGACCGCACGAGCAAAATCCATCATAGCAGCATACTGATCTTTTGGCGCGTTTGCGGCGATCAAAGCTAACTCAACGGCGCAGCTGATAAGGGCGCCAGTTTTCATATTATGTAGCTGAGTTAACGCTTTAAGATCAATATGTTTATCGGTCGAGGCTAAGTCTATCGCTTGGCCTCCACACATACCACGATAACCTGAGGCTTTGGCTAATACTCTTACCATAGCAATATGTTGTTCGCTGCTGATCCCTGCTACGGCTTCGGTGACAATTTCAAAGGCTAAGGTTTGCAGAGCATCCCCCGCTAAAATGGCCGTCGCTTCATCAAAGGCGATATGCACTGTCGGCTGGCCACGGCGCAGCTCGTCATCGTCCATGGCGGGTAAATCGTCGTGGATTAATGAATAAGCATGGATACATTCAATGGCTGCGGCGCAAGCATCTAACTTTTCGAGTTCGACCCCAAACATGCGTCCTACACTGTATACGAGGAACGGTCGAATGCGCTTCCCTCCCAATAAGGCACCGTAAGTCATAGCGGCTTTTAATTGGGGAGCGGTATCTTCAAGCGTACTAAAACGCTGTTTTAATTGATCATCAACTCGTTGTTGATATTCTTGAATGGTACTGACTAACACGCTTATTCGCCCTCAACGGCATAGGGGGATAGGGGCGCATTTTCGTCTTGTTTCAGTAAAATGGCCACTTTTTGTTGGGCTTGTTCGAGTTTTGCTTGGCTATTTCGAACGAGATTGATGCCACGTTCAAATTGTTTTAACGCGTCATCGAGGGAGATATCGCCTTGTTCTAGATCGGCAACGATGCGTTCAAGTTCGCCAAGGGATTCTTCAAAACTAAGATTTTCGGGTTTCTTCGCCACGTTCAGGTTTCCTTTGATTTAGCGGACACAAGGTATATCAGGGCGGCGTAAGGGTCAAATTCAGACTAAAGATATTTGCTCAATAGCACGCTTTGTTACTGAAATTTTTCCAGAAAATATAAATTGTCGCTAAACTTGCTTAGTGTGTGTCCGATAACTGACAATAGTATCATCATTTGTATGGTAATTTTTAACTGGATAAACAAGGCTCGTATGTGTGTCGGTGGGATTATCTTATTCGGTAGAATAACTGAGTGTTCTTGCTTACCCAGAGTAAGTATTATGTCGTTTATTACGAAAATTGAGGAGCCGTTGTGGATTTAGCAACAATAATCGGAATTGTGGGAGCCTTTGGTTTTATTCTCGGCGCTATGGTGACCAGTGGCGGCTTGATGATTTTCGTTGATGTGCCCTCGATCCTGATTGTGTTCGGTGGGTCCTTCTTCGTGGTAATGATGAAGTTCACTCTTAAACAGTTTTTAAGCGCCGTTAAAATTGCTTTGAAAGCTTTTGTATTTAAGATTGATAAACCAGAAGACTTGATTGAACAGTCAGTGACTATGGCAGATGCTGCCCGTAAAGGGGGGTTTTTGGCATTAGAAGAGGCGCAAATTAGCAATACTTTTATGCAAAAGGCTGTCGATATGTTAGTCGATGGTCATGATGGTGAAGTAGTGCGTGCAGCTCTAGAGAAGGACATCGCTCTAACGGAAGAACGTCATCGGACGGGGATTGGCATATTTAGAGCCTTTGGTGATGTTGGCCCAGCGATGGGGATGATAGGTACACTCGTTGGTCTCGTGGCCATGTTATCAAATATGGCGGATCCTAAATCTATTGGTCCTTCGATGGCGGTTGCGTTGTTAACCACATTATACGGCGCTATGGTTGCTAACATGGTTTGTCTTCCTATCGCGGATAAGCTAACGCTTAGGATGGGGGAGGAAATGCTCAATCGTAACCTTATTATGGATGCGGTATTGGCGATTCAAGACGGACAAAACCCGCGGGTGATTGAAGGCTTTTTGAAAAATTATCTCGCTGAAAAAAATCGTAAAATCGATACAACGGACGGAGAGTAGCCCATGGCTAAGTGCAATTGTCCACCGCCCGGAGCACCGCTCTGGTTGGCAACATTTGCCGACTTGATGTCGCTGTTGATGTGTTTCTTCGTATTGTTATTGTCATTTTCTGAAATGGACGTGATGAAGTTTAAGCAGATCGCGGGCTCAATGAAGTATGCCTTTGGTGTGCAAAATAAGGTGGAAGTTAAAGATATCCCGAAAGGGACTTCTGTCATTGCCTTAGAATTTAGACCAGGACGCCCCGATCCGACTCCGATTGAAATCATTAACCAGCAAACGAATGAAATGACTGAACCTGTATTGGATTTCCAAGCGGGTGAAGACGATAGTGCGGGCGGCGTGCAGCAGCAAAATGGTTCTCAGCGGGGGGGCGAA
Organism: Shewanella sp. DW31; assembly: GCF_015767295.1. NCBI lineage: Bacteria > Pseudomonadati > Pseudomonadota > Gammaproteobacteria > Alteromonadales > Shewanellaceae > Shewanella > Shewanella sp. DW31. Next base: position 113,999 of record NZ_JADWMP020000002.1, on the reverse strand, counting down.
GCGAGTGCTACGGCGCAAGAAGTTGCCGATGCGGTTAAAGCGGAAGCGGCAGCGGCGCAAGAAAAGATCAATCAGCAAGTGAAGAAGATGGCGCAGGAGCTCAATAAAGAGATCACCGATGGAGCGATTGAAATTGAGTCATTAGGTCAGCAGATTATTATTCGTATACGTGAGAAGGGGTCATTTGCTTCTGGCTCAGGCTTCCTGCAGCCTCGATTTAAACCTGTGGTGCGCTCAGTCGGCGAATTGTTAAAAGATGTGCCAGGTGTCATCACAGTGTCAGGTTACACGGATGATATGCAAATAAGTGATGAGCTCTATAGTTCTAATTGGGATTTATCCAGCAAACGTGCCGTAGCAGTGGCCCATGAGTTAGTACAGGTCAGCGGCTTTGATTCTAATCGAATGAAAGTGGTTGGTATGGCGTCTAACAATCCGATTGTGCCTAACGATTCTCCGGAAAATCGTGCCCGTAACCGCAGGGTTGAAATTGCTATTGAGCAAGGTAAAGCGAAGGAGTCTGAAGAAATTCAGATCGGTAATTTGCCTTAAGTGTTTAGATACTCCCAATCTAAAGCCGCAATAATCTTGCGGCTTTTTTATCGAGCTAATGTGGACTTTTCCCTTTTTAGTTAACGTGTTATGCATCAAATTTCTGTGGTTGATTTAAATCCATTTGGGCTTTACGTTAATCACATTGAGTGTGTAATCCCTAAGTTTCCTTAACTATCCCTCAACGACTTATTGTTAATGATTTATCTCAAATCACTTATTTTAAGCAGGGAAATTCAAACCATTCGAATAGGCTTTAGTGACATTATTTCAGCCTAATTAGCTGCCGTGATTTAGTCATTAATACGCGATGAATACGCCACAAATTTGGCCTGTGTCGCTGTTGGCTATGTGCGCTGAAACTCGCCTTTTTAGGTTGCTTGGGTATATAATCCCCCGATTATTCTTTTAACCAATTTTGCTGTTTTAAAATTGCCCGCGGAAATCCCATGAAGTTTATTGTAAAGCTGTATCCAGAAATCATGATGAAGAGCAAGCCTGTACGCATGCGCTTCACCAAAATGCTCGAAACTAACATCCGTAATGTGCTTAAAAAAGTTGACGAAGATGCAAAAGTGCAGCGTCAATGGGACCGCATTATGGTGATGGTACCAAAGGATAAGCCTGAATTGGCCCAAGCTTTCGGTGAGCGTCTGGCGTGTATTCCTGGCATTGCACACGTAGTGCAAGTGGATGAGTACAGCTTTGAATCTGTTGATGATATTTATCAGCAAGTCTTGCCTGTTTACCGTGACCAACTCGCGGGTAAAACCTTCTGCGTGCGAGTAAAGCGTACTGGCGATCATGATTTTAATTCTATTGAAGTTGAACGTTATGTCGGTGGTGGCTTAAACCAGTTTACCGATGCGCTAGGCGTGCGTTTAAAGAATCCGGACATTACCGTTAATTTAGAGATTGAGCGCGATAACCTTTATATGGTGACTAAGCGTATTGAAGGTCTAGGCGGTTTTCCGATGGCAACACAGGAAGATGTATTGTCCTTGATTTCGGGTGGTTTTGACTCTGGCGTTTCTAGCTATCAATTTATCAAAAAAGGCGCTCGTACCCACTACTGCTTCTTCAATCTGGGCGGCGCACAGCATGAAATTGGTGTTAAACAAGTGGCTTACCATTTGTGGAAAACCTACGGTGAATCCCATAAAGTGAAGTTTATCTCTGTGCCTTTTGAGCCTGTGGTTGCTGAGATTTTAGAGCGTATCGATAACGGTCAAATGGGCGTTGTATTGAAACGCATGATGATGCGTACCGCGGCGCGTATCGCCGAGCGTATGGGCATTCAAGCCTTAGTTACCGGTGAAAGTTTAGGCCAAGTGTCTAGCCAGACCCTGACCAACTTAAACGTCATCGACCGTTGTACTGAGTTATTGATTCTACGTCCCTTAATCGCCATGGATAAGCAAGACATTATCAACGAGAGCCGTAAAATCGGCACCGAAGATTTTGCTAAATCAATGCCTGAATATTGCGGCGTAATTTCGCAAAAGCCAACGGTAAAAGCGGTATTAGCTAAGGTTGAAGCGGAAGAGAAAAAGTTCTCTGAGGATTTGATCGATCAGATCATCGCCCAATCTGTCACTATCGATATCAGGGAGATCGCAGAACAAATGGATACTCGGATTACTGAGACTGAAACGGTTGCCAGTATCGATACCAACCAAGTGGTCATTGATATTCGTGCCCCTGAAGAAGAGGAAAGCAAACCGCTGCAAATTGAAGGTATTGAGATAAAGCGCATCCCATTCTTCAAGTTAGCGACTCAGTTTGCCGATCTCGATAAGCAAAAGACTTATTTGCTCTATTGTGAGCGTGGGGTGATGAGTAAATTGCAGGCATTGTATTTAATTGAGCAAGGCTACACGAACGTGAAAGTGTATCGCCCATAAGTCGGGCGAAAACTTGCCCATTGCCGTATATTGTCAGTGGGATTGATTTGCGATTTAAGTACAAAAAAGCCGCATATTAATGCGGCTTTTTCTTTGGTCTTACTGATCGTGATCTGAATTTCAGTGTCGTTTAGGTTATTCGGCTTTAACGACCTGCTGATGAGATGTGACATCGTCTGTGGCAATCAACAGAGTGGCTTCTTGTAGCACTTCTTGGTGCATTTTATTCATTGCAGCGGTTAAATCTGCAGTGATATTGGCTTGCAAGTCGCTTGTGTCAATGACGATTTCGTCAACGAGTACATTTGCACTGGCATTAAAGCTGAGTGCTGAGACTAATATTAACGCAAATGCCGATTTTAAATTGAACATAGTCGCCTCCGGGCTGACAAAGTAACGCTGTCAGACATTCCCATCACCAACTTTGAGATTGTCTAACTTAGGTATTTCATAGCTATGGATGTTTCATCGCTATTGGTGTTTCATTGGCGCAAAATTTAACCAAAAACGCTGGCCTTTACAAACGATTAAATGTAACAATACGGATTAGAAAAACTAATTAAAAAACGAGACTGAGATCACTATGTCGAGACGATTACCACCGCTTAATGCGGTTAAAGCATTTGAAGCCGCCGCACGGCATTTGAGCTTTACGCGGGCAGCGGAAGAATTGTTTGTTACACAGGCTGCGGTGAGCCATCAAATAAAGGCATTAGAGGATTTCCTCGGATTAAAATTATTTCGTCGAAAGAACCGTTCTTTACTATTAACCGAAGAAGGGCAGAGCTATTTTCTCGACATCAAAGATATCTTTATTCAGCTTGCCGATGCCACCGACAGATTACTCGCCCGCAGTGCGATTGGTTCGCTGACGGTCAGTATGTCACCCAGTTTTGCGATTCAATGGCTAGTGCCACGTTTGGCTAAATTCAGTGAGAAAAATCCCGATATCGATGTGCGAATTAAGGCCGTTGATACCGAAGCGAGTTCATTAACCGATGATGTGGATGTGGCTATTTATTATGGCTTAGGTAATTGGCCTGGGCTACGTGCGGATAAGCTCAGAAACGAAGTGCTTATTCCCGTGTGTTCGCCCATGTTGCTCAACGGTCCTAAACCACTCTCAAAACCGAGCGATTTAAAGTATCACACGCTATTACATGATATGAATCGTCACGATTGGCAGGCGTGGTTTAGGCAATGTGGCATTACCGATATTAATGTGAATCAAGGACCTATTTTCAGTCATTCGTCTTTGGTATTGCAGGCGGCGGCCCACGGTCAAGGGGTTGCTCTGGGTTACAGCGTGCTGGCACGCCCCGATATCAAAGCTGGGCGGCTTGTGTGTCCATTCCAAGAAGTCTTGGTCAGTAAAGATGCTTACTACTTAGTTTGCCAGCAAAACCATGCTGAGCTGGGTAAAGTGGTGGCGTTTCGTGAATGGATGTTAGACATGTTTGCCGAGGAGTCTCGCAGTGAGTTGTTGCCTGGATAAGCCGAGTTATGTATTAGAAGGGGAGCCTGCGAGTACTTTGATTTTATTGGCCCACGGTGCGGGTGCTAACATGGATTCTGATTTTATGCAGGCCATGTCGGCGGGATTCGTTGCTCAGGGCTTCCGAGTGATGCGCTTTAATTTTCCTTATATGCAGGCGAATGCAGTCGATGGCAAACGGCGTCCACCGGACCGTGCGCCTAAATTGCTCGCGTGTTTTACACAGATGCTCGATATCGCCCACTCACAACCACAAGTTGAACGTGTGGTGTTAATGGGGAAATCCATGGGTGGTCGTATGGCGGCCCTATTAGCCTGCGATCTTACGTTAGCGGCGCACATCGATAGGGTGATTTGTTTAGGTTATCCTTTTGTGCCACTCAAAGGCGGCGAGCCTAGATTGGAACCTTTGAATGAATGCCAAGTCCCAGTATTAGTCGTACAGGGTGAGCGGGATAAGTTTGGTGGCAAAGCGCAGATCCCAAGCTGGCCCTTGAAAGCTGAGATAGGATTGGTTTGGATAACCGACGGCGATCATAGTTTTGTCCCAAGAAAGTCGTCAGGCACCAGTGAAGCCGCTAACCTTGCACGTGCTATTGATTTATCAAGTGATTTTATTCGTGAGCTTGATGTTGAGCGAATAAAAGTTGAATGAGTTAATCCCATTCCAGCAGGAGCGTTAAATGCGTAAAGGTTTATTGTTACTCGCCGCCGTGAGCGGATTCTTAGCCGTCGCTTTAGGGGCTTTTGGTGCCCATGGTTTAAAAGCGGTCGCGCCACCAAACTTAATTGAAGTCTTTAACTTAGGTGTGCAATATCATTTCTACCATACCTTTGCCCTCATCATGGTTGCCTTCTCGGGCCAATGGTTAACCTCGCGTTTACTGGACTGGTCGGCATATCTCTTTGTCGCAGGCATAGTACTATTTTCGGGCTCACTATATGGACTGGCTTTGTTTGGGACTAAGTGGTTAGGTCCTATTACGCCTATGGGTGGTGGTTGTTTCTTACTCGGTTGGTTATTATTTGCCGCCGCGGTATGGCGTCACAAAGTTATCGACGGTCATGAGTCTTAATCGCTGATGCTTATGTGAGTTAACAGGCTTAGGGCGCACCTAAGCCTTTTTTATTTCTCTAATCGCAATTCAAGGTTCAGCAGTAGGCAAATAGGGCATTTGTGGATTGAAATTGGTATACTGGCGCCCAAATCGATAGTCAGCCAATGCTTTGGCTTGGATTTCTCAGGGATCCCCATGAAAAACCTATTTTTATTTTGCCGCGCAGGCTTTGAAAAAGAATGCGCTGCAGAAATCCAACAGCGAGCCGGTGAGCTCAATGTGGGTGGCTTTGTTAAGGCCAACAATAACGACGCTTATGTTGTATACCAATGTTTTGAAGACGACGCTGCCGATACGTTAGTCAAACAATTACCTTTAGATTCGCTCATTTTCGCTCGCCAGATGTTTGCTGCTAGCGACTTGTTAGTCGACTTGCCTGAAAATGACAGAATAAGCCCAATCGTTGCGGCGCTCAGTGACGTCAGCAAAGCGGGTGAAGTGCGGGTTGAAACACCTGACACTAACGAAGCGAAAGAGCTCTCGGCTTTTTGCCGTAAGTTCACTGTGCCTTTACGCCAGCATTTGAAAAAATCGGGTAGTTTGCTTGCGCAGGAAAATCCCAAACGTCCGATTATCCACGTGTGTTTTATTGGACCCGGCCGTGCCTATGTGGGTTATTCCTACAGTAATAACAGTTCGCCACATTTTATGGGCATTCCACGCCTTAAAATGGCGGCGGATGCACCGAGTCGCTCTAGTCTGAAACTCGACGAAGCCTTTGGCCAATTCGTGCCTAAGGAAGAGCAAGAAGAGCGTATTCGCAGTGGCATGAACTCCGTGGATTTGGGCGCCTGCCCAGGTGGCTGGACTTATCAACTGGTGCGTCGCGGCATGTTTGTATCGGCAGTTGATAATGGCCCTATGGATGAAAAACTGATGGAAACGGGCCAAGTGAAACATTACCGTGAAGACGGTTTCCGTTTCGAACCGCAACGTAAAAATATCTATTGGCTGGTGTGCGACATGGTTGAGAAACCAGCGCGTGTTGCCGAACTGATTGAAGCTTGGGCGATTAACGGTTGGTTTAAGGAAGCGATTTTTAACCTTAAATTACCGATGAAGAGCCGCTATAAAGAAGTGACAGCCATTCTTGAGACAATGCAGACGATTCTTAAAGAGAATGGTGTGACCGATTTTAAAGTGCAGTGTAAGCATCTTTATCACGACCGTGATGAAGTGACTGTGCATTTATGGCTACGCCCTAATACCGCGTGGAATTAATTCCAGTGCTAACCCTGCGGTGATCTTGTTGTCGCTAGAATGGTAATTGTCACGCGGGTATAAAGCCACGCAGGTTTAAAAGCTAGATAACAAAAAGCCCCAAAGGAAACTTTGGGGCTTTTTTGTGTTTACTCATTCGAGTTTCAAACGCTTGCTTCTTTTAAACTTTTGCATGAACAAGCGCATTATAGACTCGTCTTAAACGCGCTTAGCATTGAGATCACAGACGCTCAAGCACAGCTTGCGTGAAGTCAGTCGTGCCGTGAGTGCCGCCTAAATCGCGAGTCGTACGGTCGCCTTCTTCGATTACTGCAGATACCGCTTTACGGATTTGCTCAGCTTTGTCAGCCATACCTAAGTATTCCAGCATTTGGATAGACGCTAAAATCACTGAGGTTGGGTTTGCGAGGTTTTTGCCAGCGATATCAGGCGCACTACCGTGAACGGCTTCGAAAATCGCAGCATCACGGCCAATGTTTGCGCCCGGTGCCATACCTAAACCACCCACTAAACCTGCACACAGGTCCGATAAAATGTCACCGAATAGGTTAGTCGTCACGATCACATCGAAGTTTTCTGGGTTCATCACTAACTTCATGCACGTTGCATCGACGATCATTTCTTCTGTTTTGATGTCTGGGTAACGTAGGCTCACTTCACGGGCCACTTTCAGGAACAGGCCTGACGTTGACTTCATGATGTTGGCTTTGTGTACAATAGTGACTTTCTTACGGTTTTCTTTACGAGCCAGTTCGTAGGCGAAAGTGGCGATTTGCTCAGCACCTTGGCGAGTGACGATACTGGTTGCTTCTGCCGTTAAACCATCTTCAGACACTTTTTGACCATGGCCAGAATACATGCCTTCGGTGTTTTCACGTACTGTGATGATATCGATATTTTCGTAACGGGCTTGGGTACCTTTGAAAGACAGTACTGGGCGTACGTTAGCATACAGACCGAATTTCTTACGCAAGGTTACGTTGATAGAAGTAAAGCCTTCACCAACGGGAGTCGTCAGCGGCCCTTTCAGTGTGATACGGTTTTTTTCAATGAGTTCTAAAGTGCGTGCTGGCAGTAACTCGCCTTGCTTTTCAAGTGCAGTCAGGCCGGCATCGGCAAATTCATATTCAAAATCACAGCCCGCTTTATCAAGAATTTTTAAGGCTGAATCAATAATACTTGGGCCAATTCCATCACCTGGAATTACGGTTATCGTTCTTTTTGACATGGAGAAGTCCTTCCACGGTTCGTCGTTACTGCAATTGTCTGCCCCAGTCTAACTGGATAGCAGGACTATGAATTTGGTATTTTTTCTGCCTATTATTTTAACCATCTTTGGTCAAACTTCACAGGAAATAGTGAGCAATATCACGATTTTTTATGTGGTATAACTTGTAAAAATACTGGGTTCTCACCATGATGGAGAGCCAATGGTTAAAAAAGTCTACTTTAGTCTAACAAATATATAAAAGAGGAAGACATTGAAGTTAATCCCTATCACATCTCTGGTTTTGTTATCCCTTGGAATATTGCCAGCAGTGCAGGCTGAAACCAGCACTAAACCGCTCACCCTAACAGACATTATGCATTTTGAGTCCCTTGACAAGCCGGTTATCTCAGATAAGGGGCAAGTCATCGCGGTCGAGTCTGCGCCCGATCGCGGGGATAGTCACGTCATTGTGAAAAATGTCCTGTCGCAGCAAAGCTATCAAATCGCGGGGGCGTCAGATCCCTTGGTGAACCACGATGGTCGTTATGTAGCTGTGGTGGTTAAACCGAGTTTGCTCACGCGTGAAACGAGTGATGCCAAGGCGAAGAAAAAACTCAAGTCCGACATGGTGTTGCTCGATACTCAAACTGGCACGCAAACTCGCTTTGAGCGCGTGAAGGAATTTGTGTTCAGTGATGATGGTAAGCATCTGGCGATTTGGTTTGAGGCTGATGAAGAGTCCAAAAAAGATGCTGAGCCTAAAACTACCGAAAAACTCGCTGAAGCAGGCACACAAAGCCCTGCGAATATTGATAAGCCAAAGGTCGATAAGTTTGACCAAGGTCGACGTTTTACGTTGCTCAGTTTAGAAGACCAAACAAAGCGAATTGATGTCGAGCAGGTTACTGGCTATGTTTTTGATAAGGCAAGCCGCAGACTTGCGCTAGCGGTGAATGATATCGCCAATAAACAGCATCAATTGCAGTTAGTCGATTTAAACACTCACAAAAAAACCGTTGCCTTTGATTCGCCTAGCCAACAGATTGGTGCGTTAGCGCTGGCTAAAAATGGTCGTTGGCTTGCATTTACGCAGGGCAAAGACAGCGAGTTACCTTATGGCCGCACCTATCAGTTATCGCTGGTCGATTTGCAGTCTGGCAAAATCAGTACCCCCCCTGAGTCACCCGAGTGGAAACTTAATCGCTACACAAGTTTAAGCTTCTCATTGGACAGCGAACGGTTGTTTTTTGGCCGCGTACCTGAGGTGAGTCAGCTGCTCAGTTTGCAGAAGATCACCGAAGAAAAAGACCTGTTCGATACAAATATTGTCACCGGACAGCGTGGACTTAAGGTATGGCATGGGGATGATCCTCGTATTAAGCCTAATGAAATCAAGCAATATGAGGATGAGCAAAAACGCACTTACCTTGCGGTATTGCATTTAGGCTCAAATAACGTGGTGCAGCTTGGCGATAAAACTGTTCCAGATGTGACGATTTCACAACATAAACGTTTTATGTTGGCCAGTTCAGATTTGCCCTATCGCAAGATGGCAACTTGGGCAGGGTTCTACCAAGATTATTATCTGGTCGATATTAATACTGGCAGTAAAGTGCCATTTTTGACACAACAGCCGAGTGATGCCGAGCCTACGCTGTCGGGAAATGGCAAGTATGTGGCTTATTATCAGCAAGGTAATGTGTATCTCTATGATATTGCACAGGACCGTCGCACTAATCTCACAAAATCCCTAAAGGTCAGTTTTGCCGATGAAGACCACGATTATCCATCCAGTGCTCCAGGATATGGTTTTGGTCCTTGGCTTAAAAATGATGCGGGTTTCTTGGTTTACGACAAATACGATGTTTGGCAGTTTAATACCGAATCTAAGGCGGGTTTTGCCTTAACCGCAGGTAAAGGACGCACCCAGAAAATTCAATATCGGCTTGAGGGCTTAGTCGATAATCCCGATGAGCCGACAGAGCTTGCCTATAACGCCACGGTTTTACTCCACGGTTATAGTGATAAAACCAAGGCCGATGGTTTTTATCAAGCCACCTTGGGCGAAGCGGGTGTGAAGACGTTGATGCAAGGTGAGTATAAGCTGACAGTATTGGGACGCAGTAAAGACGGCGATACTATCGTGTTTTCTAAGGAGCGTTTTGACTTATTCCCTGACGTGTATACGGCCAGCTATAGCGCACCGCAAAATGCAGTTAAGCAAACCGATTTAGATAAGCAGCGTCAAGCCTTTAACTGGAGCCAATCCGAGTTAGTTCACTGGACAAATGGCGATGGTAAACTGTTAGATGGCGTGCTGATTAAGCCGACGAATTATCAAGAGGGTAAGCGCTATCCTGTACTGGTTTATTACTATCGCTTTATGACGGATAGACTGCACGCCTTCCCGCAGATGAACATTAACCACAGACCTAACTTTGCTTGGTACATCAATAATGGCTATGCGGTGTTCCTACCGGACATTCGCTTTGAAATTGGTTACCCAGGGGCGAGTTCAGTACAAGCGCTCACGTCTGGCGTGCAAAAGCTGATTGAGATAGGAATTGCTGATCCCGATGCTATTGGTTTGCAAGGTCATTCTTGGAGTGGCTATCAAACGGCGTTTGCCATTACTCAAACTAAGATGTTTAAGGCGGCGGTTGCAGGTGCTCCAGTATCGAACATGACCAGTGCCTATAGCGGTATTCGCCACGGTACAGGCATTGCGCGTCAGTTCCAATATGAAACCGGACAAAGTCGTATTGGCGCAAGTTTGTTTGCCGCGCCGCAAAAGTACATTGAAAATTCGCCAGTATTTTATGCTGACCGTATTCAAACGCCTTTGATGATCATGTTTGGTGATAAGGACGATGCAGTGCCTTGGGAACAAGGTGTTGAAATGTACTTAGCTATGCGCCGTGCAGGTAAAGAGGTGGTGTTCTTGCAATACGAGGATGAGCCGCATCACTTGAAAAAGTACCCGAACAAGCTCGATTACAGCATTCGCATGATGCAATATTTCGACCATTATCTGAAGGGAAAACCCGCGCCAGAATGGCTCAGTAAAGGTGAAGCCTATGTCGAGTATAAGGCCGATGATGAATAGGCAATTGGCTTAGTTGTTTTACAACTGAGTCAATTCGTTGATTGTTAAAATAAAAACGCCACCGATTCGGTGGCGTTTTTATTTAACTGTCAGTCGTATTTATTTACTGGTTAATGTCTCTTGGGCAGAGCTGAGGGCTGTGTCAGTATCTGCATCGAGATATTGCTTATAGGTATCTTGGCCCCAAGCAATCAATTGATCATTTTTAAAAATAAGTGGGGTACATTCCTCTTTCGTGGTCACACCGTCTGATTTTTCATGGTGAGTGCGATAAAAGAGCACCTGTAGCTTGGTTTCTTTTACGGCTTTTGCCTCTGAAAAGTCAGCTTTACCTAGTAACTGTTTTACTGAAACGATATTTTGCCCTAGCGCTAACTCGTTCATTTTTTGGCTGTTATAGGATTGTCTGTCCTCCCAACTCATGTCATCTGGCGTAGGTTCATAAACGAGTACCACCACAGCGACAAAGGCGACGTAGGCGGCGAAAATGCTACCGATGATTACCGAAACTTTTGATTTCATTTACAGTTATTCCTTTACCTCATTAAATGAGTCACGTTATTACGTCCATAAAATACGCTTTTGTTGTTCTAAGGTAAATGCGTTAATTGCAACTTTATATTAACAGATGTTTAGGCAGGATTGATTGGGTTTTCAGGCAGACAGTTATTATCAGGCAAGGAGTTCATCACGCGAAAATCTTTTAAATTAATATTGAGTGGCAGGTCTGTTTGTAACTGCGCGAGCTTATAGCAGAGTCTTGCCATCTCCTTACCTTCGGCAAGTTTTTTGGCTTGTTTAGCGCCTAAGTTAGATAGCGATGAAAACAAGGTTGGTAAGCTTCTAAAGGTTTTCAATAATTCGGCAGCCGACTTAGGGCCTATGCCCGCAATACCAGGAATTTTATTACCGCTATCGCCAGCTAATGCCATCAAGTCGAGAAATTGACTGCGTTCGACACCGAGTTTTTGTTCCAATGCAGCGATATCTAAGTACTGCTGATTAAAGTGATCCCACTGGCTGATTTGGCGATGATTGAGCTGACTAAAACCTTTGTCGGTGGACACAATTATGGCTTCACCCTGCGCTTTGGCGGTTTTTATCGCTAGAGTGGCAATCACATCATCGGCTTCAGCCGCCGCATAAATAGAGCCAATGTTTATCATGGTTAAGTGATCTTGCAGCGCAGCAAGGCCTTTTGCCAGCGGCTCTGGCATAGGTTTACGGCCTTTTTTGTAATCGGGGTAAAGCTGTTTACGCCATGAGATTTCATCACCGTCCCACACGATAGCCACATGGGTAGGGCGATGCACCCGCAGCAGTTTAGTGCACGCCAAACTGACGCGCTCTGTGAGGCTTTGCATATCGGATTCATCGGGGATCGCCGCATAGATGCGGCGAACCAAGTTGAGACCATCGATGATTAAAAACTTGTTCATGGGGTGTTGTTGCTTCGCTCTCTATTTCACTATTTGATAGCAAGGAATATAGGCGCTTCCTGGAAGCTTCATTCTTTGTTGTTGTACAAATGCACTTAAGAGTTTATCCATCATATCCATGAGCTTAGGATCGCCTTTTAATTGGAAGGGGCCATCACGCTCTATGTGCTTGATTGTTTCCGACTTGACGTTACCCGCCACTATACCCGAAAACGCTTTACGCAGGTTGGCGGCAAGTTCGGCTTTATTGGTTTGGAAGTGTAGATCTAAGTTTGCCATCACTTCGTGGCTTGGGATAAAAGGTAACTGAAACTCAGACTCTATCTTCAGTGCCCACTGATATTGGTAAGCATCACCCGTTGAGCGGCGATAGGCTTTTACTTGCTCCATTCCTTGCTTCATGATGCGTGCCACTTCAGTGGGATTATCTATGATAATTTGGTACTTTTTCTGAGCTTCGGGTCCTAAGGTTGAGGCAATAAACTCATCAATCTTAATGAAGTAATCTGCGCTCTCCGTTGGGCCTGTGAGTATCAGGGGGAAAGGTGTTTGTTGGTTTTCTTCGTTAAGTAAAATACCCAATATATAGAGCAATTCTTCAGCCGTGCCAGCACCGCCAGGGAAGATAATAATGCCGTGGCCTAAGCGCACGAAAGCTTCGAGGCGCTTTTCAATATCGGGTAAGATCACCAGTTCATTGACTATTTGATTCGGTGGCTCGGCGGCAATAATACTTGGTTCAGTTAAGCCAATATATCGTGCATTTTTAATCCGTTGCTTGGCATGGCCTATCGCCGCACCTTTCATCGGACCTTCCATCGCACCTGGACCACAGCCAGTACAAATATCTAATTCCCTCAGGCCAAGTTGATAACCTACCTCACGTGTGTACTGATATTCGATGGCATTAATACTGTGTCCGCCCCAACAGACGACCACATTAGGGTCTTTCATCGGTGCTATCGCCCGCGCATTACGCAGAATATCAAACACCACATTGGTGATATGGTGGGCATTGGTCAGATTAATGTGTTTTAGTGAGTCATATCTATCACTGATATAAAGGATATCGCGTAAGACTGAGAACAGGTGCTCTTGAATTCCCGTGATAATTTGACCATCGACAAAGGCTTGTTCGGGGGGATTGATCAGTTCTAATTTTACACCACGCTCCCGTTGTAGAACGTTGATGTCGAAATCATGGTATTGCTCGAATAGGGCTTTAGAGTTGTCGGTTTTTAAACCCGCGGCAAGCACTGCTAAGGAGCAGTTGCGGTACAGTTGGTATAGGGCACTTTTGGCACTATTTTTGAGTCGATCAACTTCAAGTTGCGAAAGCTGATCCATGCTGCCTTTTGGGCTGACTTTTACTATCATTTACCACTCCTTCGTCATGACAGGAGTGATTAGAGGAGGCGTATAGTGGGGCTTAATTATACGTCAATCACAACCCTGTCTCTGCTTTCGTGTTTCGCTTTGTAGAGTGCTGCATCGGCGCGTTCAAAGGTCTCATGTATGAGTTCACTTCCCATAACTTGCGCAGCCCCTATAGATACTGTAACTGTAATTCTCTGATTTTTAAATTTAAATGGAATATTTTTTACTTTCTCGCGCACTCTGTTTAAAAGTTGAGCGATATCAGCAGGTGCCACATCAGGTAATAGCAGTACAAATTCTTCACCACCATAGCGGGCTACAAATTCTGTATCTCGCAGTGAGTTTTTCAATGCCATTGCTATAACTTGCAAGGTTTTATCACCTGTGCTGTGACCAAAACTGTCGTTGATGGTTTTGAAGTGATCGATATCGGCAACGGCAACCCACAACGGGGACTTATGCCGTTGATAGTTACGGTATTCTAGCTCCATGCGCTCTTCTAATGCAGCACGGTTAGGCAATTGAGTTAAGCTGTCGAGTAAGTTGAGTTTTTGTTGTTCAAACAAACGCTCTTTGTAGGTGTTAGCCTCACTACTTAACTCATTAAGCTCTTTGCGCATTGTCTCCATAGACTTGCGCAGCAGAGCTTGCTCTCTTTGCTCTAGGGCCTCTTTACGGGCTAATGCCGAGCGGATAGAGTTAAGTTGCTCTGTTAGTTGAGCTTTAAGGTCAACGACGTCTTCCACATCGATAATGATTTCACCTGCATTATCGACGCGGGTGTTAATCTCACGATTCAGCTGGGTTTTTAATTGGAAGCTACGTTGATTGTGATTGTAAGATTCGCTCACCACTTCACGCACCGCGGCTAAGGCATCATTGAGTGCAAACAAAAACTCTTGGGATGCCGATTTCTCGCGGGCGATGTTATCAAGCAATAACGCTAAAATGGTTTGGTAGGCTTCGAGCAAGCTATCAACTTCAATCTCAGAAGAGAGTACTTCTTTGATCACTAATACTTGGTCACGTTGATCTTTACGAAACTCGATTTCCGAAATCATCTGCGCCAGCTCATGGGCTAGTTGCCTGTGTTTTGGTAAGACATCAAGTTTTTCAGATTCGCTAAATTGTAGCTGTAATATGGTTTCGTAGAAGCCAATGATTTGCTTAACTTTAGGTATATATTCCCACACAGTATGAAAAGGTTTAGCCAGATCTTGCTTGAAGTAATTGACCTCTTTTTTGAGCTTTTCAGGTGCAGAGTTAACACGTTGGATCTGACGGATCACCTGTGACAAACCAGTACGACTCTCTTCGAGTTGTACCATCACATGGTGATATTGGCCTTTTAGCAGGCGCTCGACATCAACTAATTCTGGCAATGCCTCATCGACTCGCTCAAACGTATTTAAGTTATGGCGAAGTTTGGCGAGTTTATTATCCAGCTCAAGATTTTGCCCTTTACAGGCGAGGCTTAAGTGACCAATAAATTGGAGTAATGTCTGTAACTTTGCATTTCTATCTTCATTAACTTCATCAAGGGCAAGTTTGGCCGAATGGAGTTTCTGTTGCAGCAAGGCAAGTTGTGAAACTGTAGCGCTTGAATCCTTCATCCTGAGTATTGTCCTAACTCTGCAAGGCTAAAAAACATGACAATCCTATGTCCAGATTAGCTGTTAACTCATATGATACTAATGTTATAACACTGGGCGTAGAGTGCAAATGCGATTTACCTGTGACTCTGTGATTAATTACCGATATTGATCAAATATTTTCCAGTAATTGCCTATCTTGGTTATTTTCCCAGCAAGGCCAGCGAACATCCTCTTTATTGCCGTTGGTCTCTAATCTGATTAATCCACGCTCAATGCCTTTTTCAAGGTGCAAAAATAACGGATTTGCAAATAAGCTCAAAGGAACAAAGTCGAGGGCTCTGAGAGCGACATAATAGTCGTTATTGCCACCTAAACTACGGGCACAGGCAAGCGCCATCTGCACTGTTTCAAATTTTAATTTTGCGGCCATTTTAATTTCTGATTTCGCTAAAAGTGGCAAATGCGCAAAGCCAAGACGGAAATGATGTGTGATTTGCTGTTCATCGAGTTTCAGGCGTACTTGGCTGAGTATTTGTGTCGGCTCAATAGGTTGCGTGAACCGAACCGCAAATACCCCTTGGCGTACCACATAAACAGATGCTGCAAGTGCATCCGTTAGATGATTGGCAATTTGCGCTGTTACTGCATCACTAAAATATTGGCCATAGTCCAGATCCGCCGTAAGTTGGGTGGGAAAGGCGATAATCCCGAGTGCTGTTGTGGATTCCTGACTTTGATTATGGCTTAAGTGCGCTAATAATGCGGCATACCCTAAATTGTGAGTGAAGGGCTCCTGTAGCGTTAATTGAGTTAATGCCGCGTTTTTAGCCGTTATTTTGCGGCGATTTTGTAGCATGAAAATAATCACGAGCAGCAAGAGTCCAGCAATAAGGCTGCAAATGAGCAGTAGCGTGTGAGTGTTGTTGCTTTCTTTCACTGTCTCAACGAGTTTTCCCTGTAGCATGTTGAGCTCAAGTTTAAGCTGTTGTTCTGCAAGGGCAGAGGCTGACACAGGTGAGTCTTTATCTGTCTCAGCTGGCTTTTTACCTAGCTCAATGATACGGGCTTGGGCATCGATGGTTTTTGCTAATTCACCTAATTTTTGCGCCGCCGAGGCGATAAGGGTGAGTGCGGATTTTTGTTCATCGACCAGTTTTAAATCGACCGCGAGTGCTAATGCGATATCGGCATGGGCCATCATCAGCGGCCAATCTTGGTTGGTTTGGGCGATTTCACCAATTAAGAGTTCGTTATAAACTTGATAGTGATGGCTTTGTTTTTCTTTGAATATTTGATTGGCCATCAGTAAATATTTTAGGGCGTTAACATTGTCTTTAATATTTGAGTAGGCTTGTCCTAAATTATGGAAATTAAGCCCCTGTGCGATGTAGTTACCGCGTTTTGCATCTAATTGCTGGGCATTTAGGTAGTAATCAATCGCTTTATGCCAATCCCCTTGTTCGCCATAGACCATAGCGATCACTGTCATACAACTTGAAAGATAAGTGTCATTGCCCATTTTTTTAAAGCCAGCCGCGGCTTCATGAGCGTTTTTAAGCGCTTCATCCCACTGCTTTAAGTCACGGTATACTTTAGAAAGTTGCAATTGCAGATTGGTTTTCATTGAAGGGTAATTAGAACGATTGGAGATCCGAATCGCTTCACTATAATGCTGTAATGATTTTGTAAGCTGCTGGTTAAAATTGTAATAAAAGCCAAGCCTCGCTTCAGCCGCCGCGATTAAGTAATCGTTTCTGAGTTTATAGGCAATGTCGCGGTATGTGTGGAAGTGCATCAGTGCAGGCACTTCTTGGCGGATCAATAAATGTAAGCCACCTAGATGTTCATGAATATTGTGTTTAAGAATTAATGCTTCGATGTCATAGCTGTCGTTGATGCGGGTGAGCGCTTCATTATAAAGACCAATCGCTTCTTGATATTTCTGTTCCGTACGGCCAAGGTAACGGCCATTTAACATGGCGACCATGGCAAGTTCGTAGGGCGATTGCGCCGCAGTCGATAGGAGTTCAATCAAGCTTTTTGCGTTTTGAAAATCGACCTTGGTTTTAACGTTTGGCTCCATATTGAGGCGGGCCAGTAAATACAAAATCTGTTCAAATTCGAGTGGATTGTAGCCTTGCTCTTGGGCTGCGCGCTCAAATTGGTCACGGTTTTGAAAAGCGAGGGGAAAGGAAATCGTTTTGTTGAGCGCATCATACATTTGCTGCGGTGATTCTCTTAACTCAATCTCATCCGCTTCGATATCTCGGCTTTGGACAGTAAAAGGCAGTGACAGCAACAGAGTAAATAAAATAACCGTGAGTTTTTGCATTTGAACTGTGATTCCTCATTCCTTTAGTCAAGGAACTTATTTTGTTAGCTTTTGTTAGCGCCTAATGAGGATGCTACATCGACTTGTTATACTTGGAAAAATCATATGAAGCATAATAACAGAAGGAAGCAAGAGTGAAACCCAACAGACTATCAATCTTGATATTGAGCGCATTATTTTCGGGTCAAGTATTGGCCGATGTGAAATACCAAATCGACCTTATTAAACCCGAACACCATATTGCCCAAGTGAGTGTCACTTTTCCTGAAGTGAAGACGAACGATTTTACGGTGAATCTCCCTGTGTGGCGGACGGGCAAATATCAAGTATTGCCTTTGGCCGATGGTGTGCGCTTATTTAGTGCTAAAGATAGTCAAGGTCATGAACTGCAATGGAAGCGCACCGCGAGCAGTGAATGGCAAGTGGCGCTCACGCAGCCAACCCGTGTTACCGTCAGTTATCAATTGTATGCTAATGAATTAGGCCAAAGGGTGCGCCATATTGACGCGAGCCATGCCTATTTAGATGCTAGCGGTGTGTTCATGTACAGTCCGCAATTTCGCTCTGAACCAATATCCGTAGAATTAAAAGTACCTAAAAATTGGCAAAGTTACTCTGGGATGTCATCGGGTAAGGCCGCTCATTCCTTTATTGCCCCTAATTATGATGTGTTGATCGACTCCCCGATTGAAACTGGTGTGAGTACCCATAAACAATTTAGTGCTAATGGTAAAAACTATGAATTGGTGTTTTGGGGGGAAGGTAACTATGACACGGATAAAATAGTAAAAGATCTTAAAGCCTTAAGCGGTCAAGCTAAGGTGATTTGGGATGATTATCCTTTTGATCGTTACGTTTATATGGTGCATGCAACGAGTGGTGCCAGTGGCGCGACAGAACATTTAAATTCTACTGTCATTCAGCTGCCGCGCTTTAGTTTCCGTGAACGCAAGGACTACCTGCGCTTTATTAGCACGGCATCCCATGAGTTTATCCATACCTGGAACGTGAAGGCTTATCGCCCCGAGGGATTAGTTCCCTACGATTATCAACATGAAAACATGACGGAATTACTGTGGATGGCTGAAGGTTCTACCAGTTATTTTCAAGATCAGTTGCTGTTGCGGGCTGGAGTGATAACAGTTAAAGAGTTCCTCGAAGATTTAGCCAAGCGCGTCGAGAAAAACCAACTCAATCCAGGTCGTGAAACTCAATCTGTGGCAGAGGCGAGTGCGGGGGAGTGGAGCAGTATCGGTGGCGATTATGCCATTAACCACAGTGTAAATATTTACTCAGAGGGCTACTTAACCTCTTTAGCCTTAGATTTTTCATTGCTGCAAGACTCCGAGCTTAAGTATTCATATCGCGATGTGCACCGTCGTTTATATCAAGAACATCGCGTACCAAAAGGCTATGGTGTTAGTGATGTTCAGTACATTCTTAAAGACTTATCCGGCAAAGATTATGCACCTTGGTGGCAAGCCAATGTGAATAGTCCCATGAGTTTAGATTTCCCAGAATTATTATCACAGGCTGGGTTAAATCTGTCCTATGGTAAAGATTCAAAAGCTGAGGCATTTGCGGGAATGACCTTGAGCAGTACCCATGGCTCTTTAGTGTTAGACCAAGTGTTGCGTAATGGTCCTGCTTGGCAAGCGGGTATAGTTGCGGGGGATGAAGTATTAGCGATTAATGGTCTCAAGGTGACTGCTGCGGGTTTCTATAAGCGCATCAAAGACTTTAAGGTTGGCGATAGTGTAGAGGTGACATTATTTAGCAACGATAAAATCAAGCAAGTACAGCTCACCCTTGGCGAGCAGCAAAGCGGTAAGCTAGTGCTCAAGGGGGATGCAAAAGCGACTAAACAGCAAAAAGCTTTCTTCAAGACTTGGTTAGGCATTGATTGGCCGTTTGACAATAAAGGCGAGTTAGCAACTAAAGCTTAATGTGGTTAGGGCTTCATCTTTAGCATCTAAATGCCTTTGTCTTAAAACCACCTTAAGTAAAATCGTCATAAAAAAGGCGCAACCATTATTTTGATGTGGCGCCTTTTCTTATCTTGTACGGCTCAGTCTAACAAGCGAGTCGTAGCTCTCGTCTGCTTAACGAGTTTTGCTTAAACTTGTGCGTCTTCGAGTCCACCAAGGGCGGCCACGAGTGCATGCATCAAGGCGACTAACTCGCTGCCCATTAGGGCAAAGTCTGCATCTAAACGAGCCATAGGATCGTCAGTGCCGACTTCATCGTTCCCTGCTCTAAATTCTTCAGAGAATTTAAGGCGCTTCACGCTGGCATCTGATTGCAATAATAGTGCAATCGATTGGCCGAAATGCAGCGCTAACTTGTGTACTTGCTTACCTGTTGCTAAGTGAGCTAACACTTCGTCTTCTTTCAAATCCTGCTGCTTAAAGCGCACAATTCCGCCTTCATCAGCTTCAGATTTGAGCTCGGCTTCGTCTTGCATTTCAAAGGGTAATGGCGCGCTGCCAAGTTTTAACCATTCAGTTAAATTGGATTCGACTGGCGCTTTAAAGCTCAGTGGGATCACAGGTAAACTGCCGAGAGCTTTACGTAATAACGCTAATAATTCTTCGGCCTTAGTGGCACTTGAACTATCAACGAGGATCATTTCTAGCTCAGGCAAAATCAAGGCGTGGGTTTGGCTTCGGCGCGAGAAAGCGCGTGGCAGTAGGCTAGTGATGATTTCATCTTTTAGCGCATCTTTTTCTTTTTTCGCCAGTTTACGATTTTCTTCATCTTCAATGAGAGCCACTTTTTCTTCTAAGGCTTCTTTGATGACTTGGCCTGGCAGAATTTTCTCTTCTTTAGTCACGCAGATCAGATGGCGATTGTCAGCGCTATGGACCAAAGAACTGCCTTTTTTGCCTAACGCATTTGAGAAACCAAATTTACTGACATCTTGGCTTGAGCAGGGGGAGAAAGTGAAATCGGCCAACGCAGTTTCTAGCGCTTCGGTTTCGACGGCAAAAGGTTTATTGAAACGATAAAGAGTAAGATTTTTAAACCACATAAGAGGCGCCCATTGAAAATTAAAGTGGCAGTTTACGGCATAGTTTGGGCGGGGTAAACCTGTGTTCAATAGCTGATTTTTAACGGAAGATCAGAATTCATTAAACTGTAACATAATAATTAGCTTAGCTGCAGCCTGCATTTTTACTGGGTTTTATGCCTGGCTTCGCGTCAGCTTTTTTGCACGCCAACGTTAATGGTCACAATTGAAATAAAATTGAAACACATTCATTGCAAACTTTCGGTCGTTCCAAACCAATAACCAAGACGAACATAACGTCGAAAGGATTAAATGATGAACGTTTTTTGTAAAACTCTACTTGCTTCTGCGCTAGCTTCTGCAACTCTGGCTTCAGCTAATGCCGCTGAGCCACTGACTGTTTATGGTAAGTTGAATGTCACTGCTCAATCAAATGATGAGAAAGGTGATGCTACAACAACTATTCAAAGTAATGCTTCTCGTTTTGGTGTGAAGGGTGATTTTGCGCTGTCTAGCTCGCTGGAAGCTTTCTACACAGTGGAATATCAAGTTGATACAGGTGCAGCATCAAGCGATAACTTTACTGCACGTAACCAATTTGTTGGTTTGAAAGGCGCATTTGGTTCGTTCTCTGTGGGTCGTAATGATACCTTGTTGAAAATTTCTCAAGGTGATGTTGATCAGTTTAACGACCTTTCAGGTGACTTAGGTAAGCTGTTCAAGGGTGAAGTTCGCGCTGCTCAAACGGCGACTTACCTTACGCCTTCCTTTGGTGATTTTGTATTCGGTGTTACCTATGTTGCCGAAGGAAATGATGTAAAAGGTCAATTTGCTCAAGATGGTTTTAGCTTAGCGGCCATGTATGGTGATGCGAAACTGAAGAAAACACCCGTTTATGCATCTCTTGCCTATGACTCAGATGTGTCTGGATATGAGATTGTTCGTGCCAGCTTACAAGCTAAGTTAGCCGGTATTAAACTGGGTGGTATGTACCAGCAACAAGAGCAAACCTATAAATTTGATTCTGCAACGTCGATGCCAGTTGAAGTCACTGCAGAAAGTGCTAACGGCTATCTATTAAGCGCTGCCTATGATATCGATGCTGTTACTTTAAAAGCTCAGTTCCAAGATATGGAAGAACTTGGTGATTCATGGTCGGTAGGTGCAGACTACAGCTTAGGTAAGCCAACTAAACTATTCGCTTTCTACACGAACCGTTCGTTAGAAGCGTCTACAGATGATGACAAATACATTGGTGTTGGCTTAGAACACAAATTCTAAATCCAGCATTAAAACTCAATTAAGGAGGCATATAGCCTCCTTTTTTATTGCTATAAACAAACAGTTATATAAACTTATTATGACAAATATTACTACTATATGGCTCAAGCGGCGTGCTTATTCATAAATCTGTAATAAAAATGACTAATAATAGCCGTGTTGACATTCACTGACAGAAAATCACTTATGACTGCAAGGATATTGATAGTAGAAGACGAGTTGGCCATCCGCGAGATGCTGACTTTTGTAATGGAACAGCATGGGTTTACCACCTCTGCGGCGGAAGATTTTGATTCGGCCATTGCGCTGCTAAAGGAGCCTTACCCCGATCTGATTTTATTGGATTGGATGTTTCCTGGCGGAAGTGGTATTCAATTGGCGAAACGCTTAAAGCAAGATGAGTTTACGCGCCAAATTCCAATCATTATGTTAACCGCCCGCGGTGAAGAGGAAGATAAAGTCAAAGGCCTCGAAGTTGGCGCCGATGATTACATCACTAAACCTTTTTCCCCTAAAGAGCTGGTCGCACGTATTAAGGCCGTATTGCGTCGCAGTGCACCGACTCGTTTAGAAGAAACCATTGATGTACAGGGCTTAATGCTCGATCCTGTGAGTCACAGGGTGAGTGTGGGTGAAACTGTATTAGATATGGGCCCAACCGAATTTCGTTTATTACACTTTTTCATGACCCATCCTGAGCGTGTTTACAGCCGTGAACAGCTACTTGATAATGTGTGGGGCACCAATGTGTATGTTGAAGACAGAACCGTTGACGTGCATATCAGACGCCTTCGTAAAGCCGTTGAAGAGTCTGGTCATGATCGCTTGATCCAAACGGTTCGTGGCGCTGGTTATCGTTTCTCTACACGCATTTAGTGCTGAATAACTGTTAGGCACAAGTTAGCTTTTACGCTATCTTGTGCTCCTCTTATTTAGCCTGATGTTTGGGTTTATTTATGTCTGACTCTTATTCAGGGTATCGGTTGTTTACGCGCTTAGGTTTATATCTACTGCTTTGCGCGCTAATAGGTTTATTGGTAGGGGAACTTCTCTGGATACTCTTTATCGGCACGCTAGGGTTAGTTTGCTGGCATTACCGACAATTATCACGGCTTAACTTTTGGTTATGGCGGGATAGGAAACTCACGCCGCCGCAGGGCAGTGGGAGCTGGGAAGGTGTATTTAACGGTATTTATCGCCTTCAAGGGAAGAATCGTCGACGAGTCGGTCAACTGGCCGCACTGCTGGCACGATTCCGTCAAGGTGCAGAGGCGTTACCCGATGCCGCTGTCGTGCTTGATTCAGAGCATAATATTTTATGGTGTAACAAGTTAGCGCAACTCATTCTCGGTTTTGTGTGGCCACAGGATAATGGTCAACGAATCGATAATTTAATCCGTCATCCTGATTTTTCTGCTTACATTAAATCCGCACAATACAAAGAGCCGCTGGAGTTACCTTCGCCGGTATCGGATAGGCGTTTGCTTGAAATCCGTATCATGGCTTACGGTGATAGGCAGCTACTGTTAATTGCGCGGGATATCACTCGTATACGTCAGCTTGAGGGAATGCGAAAAGAGTTTGTCGCCAATGTGTCGCATGAATTAAAAACGCCGCTCACTGTGCTACAGGGTTACCTCGAAATGATGCAAAGCATGGCTGAGCCTGATTCGATGAACGTCAAGCCGTTAGCATTGATGCAGCAGCAGACACGACGAATGCAATCTATGGTCGAACAGCTATTGATGTTATCGCGAATTGAAGATGCGGCGGATATTAATCTCGAAAACACAGTCAATATGACGCAGTTAATGGAGGTACTCAAGGAGGAAGCTAAGGCGCTGGCACAAGATAAGTATGAGTTGAGTTTCTATTGTGAGCCTGGACTTGATTCTCACGGCAATGAATTGCAGCTGAGAAGTGCCTGTTCTAACTTGATTTCTAATGCGATTCGTTACACAGAACCTGGCGGGAAAATTACAGTGCAGTGGTGCAGTGTGGCTACGGGTGCCATCTTTAGCGTAACGGATACGGGTGAAGGTATTGCGGCTCAGCATATTGGTCGATTAACGGAACGCTTTTATCGGGTAGACAGTGCGCGCTCAAGGCAAACTGGTGGTAGTGGTTTAGGTTTAGCGATAGTAAAACATGCGCTTAACCACCATCACAGTAAGCTTAAAATCAGCAGTGAAGTCGGTAAAGGCAGTACTTTTAGCTTTATTATCCCTTTGCATCTTATCGAACGTAAGAAATAGTATGTGTGAGTGAAATATTTACAATAAATATTAAAAACAGGCCATTAGGGCCTGTTTTTATTTCTAGGTTTATTGAGTCTTTATTATACCAATAGTATTAAATATCTGTTCATTCAGCGGGGATTCAACGCGCTTTAGACAAGGCGAAGGCTTGAAGGCATAGTGGTGCTCTGTCGAAAGCCTTTAACGCAGTATAAAGCGCGTTGCCATGCCGTTAACATCAGCCGCCCTTCGGGAGCCACACTGGCATCCCACTCCGGTGTTGCATGAATGACCATTTCTGCGTCAATGCGCCTTGGATTGAAATGCCTGTGAGGCTCTGAACTGATTAGATATTTAATGTGATTGGTATTAATGACAGAAAAAAGCGATAAATAGTGCATTGTCATTTAAGTGTCATATCACGGACATAGAATTGTCATTGTAGCGATTGATACTGGCTGCGTCTGAAGAAACTTAAGTTACAAATTAGTTAGCTTACTACTGGAGCACATAATGAAACTGAAAAAGCTTGTCGGCGCGATTACTCTAACAGCCGCTGGTGTATTCTCTGCCACTGCGATGGCATCGATTGATCCATCTCTGCCTACTTATGAAAAAGCGAGCGGTGTATCTGGCAACTTATCATCTGTAGGGTCAGATACCTTAGCCAACATGATGACACTTTGGGCAGAAGAATTTAAACAAATGTACCCTAACGTCAACATTCAGATCCAAGCGGCGGGTTCTTCTACTGCGCCACCAGCGTTGACTGAAGGCACTTCACAGTTCGGTCCTATGAGCCGTAAGATGAAGCCTAATGAAGTCGAAGCGTTCGAAAAGCATTTTGGTTATAAACCAACTGCGATTCGTGTAGCTATCGATGCTTTAGCCGTATTCGTGCACAAAGATAACCCAATCAAAGGCTTAAGCGTTGAGCAAGTTGATGGCATTTTTTCTTCAACTCACAAATGTGGTAGCAGTGACATCCAACGTTGGGGCGATTTAGGCTTAGACGGTAACTGGTCTGCCAAAGACGTTCAACTTTACGGTCGCAACTCAGTATCGGGCACTTACGGTTACTTTAAAGAGCACGCGCTTTGTAAAGGTGACTTTAAAGCTAACGTAAACGAGCAACCTGGTTCAGCTTCTGTTGTGCAATCTGTTTCTCAATCTTTGAATGCGATTGGCTACTCAGGTATCGGTTACAAAACTGCAGGTGTTAAAGCTGTTGCCATCGCTAAGAAAGGCAATGAGTTTATCGAAGCTACAGCTGAAAACGCGGCTAATGGTACTTACCCACTATCACGTTACTTATACGTTTACGTGAACAAGCAACCAAACAAAGACTTAGCACCAATGGAAAAAGAATTCCTGCGTTATGTGTTGTCTAAGCAAGGTCAGCAAGTGGTAGAGAAAGATGGCTATGTGCCAGTGCCTAATAGCGTAGTTGCTAAGGATTTAGAGCAAGTAGGTATTCGCTTGTAAGCCAAACGGCTTGTTAATCAAGGACCTCTTAGGAGGTCCTTTTTGTTTTTGTGGTTTTAAATGTGTGATGATGTCAGGTTTAGACCAAATTAAAGACATAAAAAAAGCAACCTAAGTAGGTTGCTGTAAATTCCAATTCGGAATCTTGGGACGGTCGCGCTAGAAACCATCTAAAGGAGAATGATGATGAACGAAGAAACTCATTACAAAGATTCGGTTCATAATATCTGACTCAGCATCATCAAATTAGTTCAGGGAAAGTGCGAAATATTTTAAATAATTTTGCATTTTGTTTTTATAAAAAGAGGCTGACTCGATTTTTGCCAAGTTTGCACGTCTCAATTTTAGCTGCTTCTACTGTGACTACCGATAAATCCAGCAAGCTAGAGATAGCCTATTGCAAACTCGGTATCTACACCTAAAGATGAACTGTTACAAAAAACTTGTTCCTAAGGAGCTCTAGAGCTCAGTTACGATTTGCCTCTGAGTAAATTTGCAGTCGATAATACCTTCTAATGATTAGTGATAAGTTATCAAGCCCGTCACCACCGCAAGGTAACTCATAACTCACTATTTAGAACATACCGCTCAAAACTTGAATATCGAGGCGACAGTGTTGCAACCAACTAAGAGTACATTAGCTGATGTAGCCCCTTGGGATTTAACCCGAGATTACCATTCTTTTGCGAATACCGAACAAGTGCAAGTGACCCATGTCTCTTTGGATGTCATGGTGGATTTTGACGCGCAGCGTCTTTTCGCTAAAGCGACGCTGTCCTTGGATTTTCTTGAGTGTGATGTAACAGAGCTTTGGCTTGATAGTCGAGATCTAACCATACTCGCTGTGACTTGTTTTAATGCTACAGAGGGGGTGAATGCATTAACAGAAATGGATGAAGAACCGCTCGACTTTGTGCTTAATGAAGCTGACCCCATACTCGGGCAAAAATTGTGTATCACTTTACCTGCATTTCTTTGCAAGC
The DNA here is from genome assembly GCF_015767295.1 of Shewanella sp. DW31. NCBI lineage: Bacteria > Pseudomonadati > Pseudomonadota > Gammaproteobacteria > Alteromonadales > Shewanellaceae > Shewanella > Shewanella sp. DW31. The sequence goes on along the minus strand of NZ_JADWMP020000002.1, from coordinate 87,654 downwards.
AGGTTTGTATTCACTATCAAACCTCTCCGTCCGCCCAAGGATTACAGTGGCTAGTGCCTGAGCAAACCGCGGGTAAACAGTTACCTTACCTCTTTAGTCAATCGCAACCGATCAATGCCCGTAGTTGGATCCCATTACAAGATACGCCTAAGGCGCGGATAACTTTTGATGCTAAGGTGCAAGTGCCTAAAGGCATGCGCGCCGTTATGAGCGCGATGAATCATCCCGATACGCCACTTAATGGTGTGTTTCACTTTGAGATGGAACAGCCTATTCCGACCCATTTAATGGCCTTGGCTGTGGGTGATATTGCCTTTCAAGCTATAGGTCCAAGATGCGGCGTGTATACCGAGCCGAGCATGTTAGTGGCCGCCGCAAAAGAGTTTGAAGATACTGAACACATGCTCGACGTTGCCGAGTCATTGTTAGGTCCTTACGTATGGGGCCGCTATGACATGATTATCTTGCCGCCGAGTTTCCCATTCGGTGGAATGGAAAATCCGCGTTTAGCCTTTTTAACGCCCACACTCATTGCTGGTGATAAAAGCTTAGTGTCAACCGTTGCCCATGAGTTAGCGCATTCTTGGACGGGCAATTTGGTCAGTAATGCGACTTGGCGTGATCTCTGGTTAAACGAAGGTTTCACGACCTATTTTACTAACCGTATTGTCGAGGCTGTCTACGGCAAAGAACAGGCAGAATTAGAATGGGTAATAGAGTTTGGTCGCTTAAAAGAAGAAATAGCGTCTTTGCCTAAGGATAAGCAAACTTTACCCGCTAATGTGCAGCAGGACGATCCTAATCTTGCCTTTAATCGTTTTACTTATGATAAGGCTTCGATGTTTGTCCATGATTTAGAGCGCAGGCTAGGGCGAGTAGAGTTTGATAAATTTTTACTCACTTATGTGAATCATTTTGCGTTTAAAGCCATTACCACCGAAGTGTTTGTCGAGTACGCAAAACAAACTTTATTGCAATTACACGCAGATAAAATCACTGAAGCTGAACTATTAACGTGGATTTATGGTGAAGGCTTACCTGAGGGCTATTACGGGCCAACATCCATGAGTTTAGATAAAGTCGATGATGCGCTGGCATGTTTTTTACAGGGAACAGCAGCGGGCCGATTAAGCGTTAAAGATTGGCGAGTGCACCATTGGCAATATTTTCTGACCCAATTACCTGAAGTCGTTAGTCAAGTTCAATTGATGGATCTGGATGAGACCTTCCAATTAACCCAATCGACTAATGCAGAAATTGCCTGTGATTGGTTTCGAGTCGCTATTCGTAATCATTATGATCCTGTGTTGCCGGCATTAAGTGCCTATTTAGTGCGTATTGGACGCGGTAAATTTGTGCGGCCACTCTATGCTGAGTTACAAATTGCGGGATATCACTCTGAATTAAAAGACATCTATACAAAGGCTCGTGCAGGCTATCATCCTTCGATTCAAGTTCAATTGGACAAATCACTCAGCTTATAGAAATTTAGGTAAAAAAAATGGCAACCTATGGGTTGCCACAAAGAAATCAGTGCGGGATACAAATAGAATTCAATGCGCTAGCGTGTTTTCTATTGTGTCCCCAAAGGGAGATGATGATGAACGACCAACCAATTCGACTCAATGCGATAAAACAGAAACTGTGTCATTTGAGTGCATGAAACTGCGACTTCACATATTTCATTCTCAAGGTGCATTTAATCTTATCCGTTAATCCTTACCTATACTCAGAGTCGCCATTTTTAATTAAGTTCACTGATATCAGAAAAAAATCCCAAAAAGTTTAAAAAAGATTTGCTGGGGCATTTTCTGGGGAATACTGAGTGCTTACACTTAAGTTTTACATTTTTTAAATTAAAATCATGGGGATAAAAATTAAACGCGTGTCAATTTATTAATCTATGAGCTAGCGTTAGCGCTTGTTGAAATTTGAGTAAAAAAAATGGCAACCTAAGGTTGCCACAAGGAAATCAGTGCGGGATACAAATAGAATTCAGTGCGCTAGCGTGTTTTCTATTGCGTCCCAAAAGGGAGATGATGATGAACGACCAACCAATTCGACTCAATGCGATAAAACAGAAACTGTGTCATTTGAGTGCATGAAACTGCGACTTCACATATTTCATTCTCAAGGTGCATTTAATCTTATCCGTTAATCCTTACCTATACTCAGAGTCGCCATTTTTAATTAAGTTCACCGATATCAGAAAAAAGACAAAAAAAGTTTTTGAGAGATATTGAGTGCCCACACTTAGTTGTTACATTTATATTACATATAAAATAAAGGGATAAAAAAAGGCAACCTAATGGTTGCCTAATGACCTATTCCTAGGTCAAGGGGACTGCGCTAGAAGCCCCAGGGAGATGATGAACATGAAAAAGACATTCACTGTTCAATACATTTGAGGGGCCTTGTACGGTTAAAGTTCCATAAAAAATTAAAATAAATCTAAATTTTTATAAATTGCAAGATTTCAAATAGATAGTGATTAAATTATTTTAGCAAAGCAGCAATTTTACTTTCTAATGCTTCGGGTTTGGTCGTTGATGCAAATCTTTCGATTGCTTCGCCTTGGCGATTAACTAAAAATTTAGTGAAATTCCATTTAATACCTTGAGTGCCTAATACGCCGGGAGCGGCTTTCTTAAGGTATTGATAAAGTGGATGCGTATGTTCGCCATTCACTTCTATTTTAGAAAATAGCGGAAACGTCACGCCAAAATTCAATTCACAAAAGGCTTGAATGCCTTGTTCATCGGCTTTTTCTTGGGCGCCAAATTGATTGCAAGGAAAGCCCAAAATCACTAATCCTTGATCTTTGTATTTTTGATATAGCGCTTCTAATCCTTTGTATTGCGGTGTAAATCCACATTCACTGGCGGTGTTGACGATTAAGAGTACTTTGCCCCGATACTGCTCTAAACTTACCGCGTTGCCTTGAATGTCTGTTGCTGATTGGCTGTATATATTCGTAGTCATGTTCACCTCCGTAGGATCTTAGTCAAACAGCATAAACCTTAAAATAATTTCCAGCAATATAATTGCGTGCAATTTATTTTGTGGGTTTGCTAATTTACTTAATTATCAATATAGTTACAGCAATTTTGTGGCTAAAGAAAAGGGCATCTGTGTGATAGAAAATGACGCAGAATACGAAACAAACATGCAAGCGGATGTGGGGCAAGTAGTTCAACAACTCACTGAAGTTGAAGGCGAAGAACAGGCTGAAGTGTTTAGTGAAATTCTGAATGACTCAGAACCTGGAACCATAGCCTTAGCGCTTGAGTCCTTGCCCTTGGATGAGCGTTATGAGCGTTGGCAGCAAGTTGAATTTGCTGACAGAGTGACTGTGCTGAGCCTGATGCGTGCCGATCCACGTATGGGGATCCTGAAGCGGATGCCTGACAATGAAGTGGATCTGTTATTTGCGCAATTAAGCCCTGAAGATTTAATTGAGTGGAGTGATTATCTTCCTGAAAGTTTTACCGATCGTGCCTTGGCTCAGATGGGGGAGCGTCAGCGACAACGATTCGAACTTTATGATCAATACTCTGAGAATGAAATCGGCCGTTATACCGATCATCAAATGTTGGTGCTCAGTGATAAGGCGACAGTTGCTCAAGCGCAGCGCTTCTTTCGCCGTATAGAGCTCGATTGTAACGACAATTTGTTTATCGTTGATGATCTGGATAAGTATCAAGGTACTGTGCGTCGTTATGATATTTTTAAACATAATCCCGATGAATTATTGATTTCACTTTTGTCTGAGGACTGCCGTGTGTTATCCGCCGATACGAGTCTTTTAGAAGCGGCCGAAGCGATAGAGCACAGCCGCGAAATTGAATTGCCCGTGATTGATGAGTCCGGAGAGTTAATCGGCCGTGTGACGCTACGAACTGCAACGGCATTAGTGCGTGAGCATTATGAGGCGCAGTTGATGGCAACAGCGGGTATGGATGAATCCGACGACTTGTTCGCCCCTATTATGAAAGGTGCTCAGCGCCGTGCTGTATGGCTTGGGATCAATTTACTGACGGCTTTCCTTGCCTCAGCGACCATTGGTTTATTTGAAAATGTCCTATCACAAGTGGTTGCATTAGCGGTGTTGATGCCGATTGTTGCTTCTATGGGCGGTATCGCGGGGAGCCAGTCTCTAACGCTAATGATCCGCGGCATGGCCATGGGACAGATTTCGGCGGGTAACTTGTTTTCGCTAATGAAGAACGAACTCGGCATTGGCATAGTTAACGGATTTTTGTGGGCGATAGTGATAGGTTTAGTCTCTGGCTGGTGGTTCGGTGAAGCGACGATAGGTATAGTGATCGGTTGTGCGATATTGATTAATATGGCCGTTGCAGCCATAGCTGGGGTGATAGTGCCTATGGTGTTACAGAAGTTTAATCAAGACGCGGCGTTATCGGGTTCAGTGATCTTAACGACTGTGACCGATGTGGTGGGTTTCTTTACTTTCTTAGGTATGGCGACGTTGTTATATCTGTAGCGTGGGCACTTGGGTGAGTTTGGAAGATGAATGCACGGCAATTTGGTGTGCATTCACCGTATGTTGGGAACATTAACGGTTTAATCTGGATATGAATAACATTCAGTTTGTTATAGGTGAAAAGCCGGAAGAATTAGCGCTGGCGGCACAATTAATTGATGGGCGTGATGATAATGCTCATCCGTTGGATCATCAGGTCTTTTTCCATTCCCGTGCGGTGATCTTAGCGAAAACTATCGAGGGTGAGATAGTGGGTTGTGCTGCGATAAAAGCTGGTAAAGGCACTGTTGGTAAAGGCACTGTTGATAAAGGCACTGTCGGTGAATTGGGTTATCTGGTGGTATCGCCCCATTATCGGCGTCAAGGCATAGCACAAGGTTTAACGCAAAAACGTATCGAAGTGGCTAAGGCTTTGGGGATCTTGATTTTATACGCCACTATTCGCGCCGAGAACACGTCGAGTCAAGCTAATTTATTGAAGGCAGGTTTTCAGTTTTGGCGTAATTATTTGAGTATCCGTGGCACGGGAAATACTGTGGGTTGGTATTACTTAGCTTTAAGCGTTAATGTCGATGCTGAAGCGATAATGCAGTCTTTAGTTGGCGATCGTACCCCAGCGGTCTAATTGTGTTGTAAGTGAAAAGACTTAGATCTTAATGTGTTTTCATCTTGTTTTACATTTGTATATTCCTCGCAAATAATCCCTCTTTATACGCAAATAGGCTGATTTTCTTTATTTATTCGGTATGATCCGCGGCTATTACCCACAGTCATTATTGAGGTGTTTTTTTATGGCTAAGTTCAGAGTAGCAAGTGTCTTATTATTGAGTGCAGCAGCGCTGCAAGTGAATGCGTCAGAATTTAATCTTGGGTTGAACAACGATGTGGTTTCAACTGAGTTAGAACTGCAATTGAACAAAGATACTAACGCGGTTTTGGGTTATATCTATGCGGATGAAGGCGGCCATATCGCTCAAGGTGCAATGCACATGACCCATGATGCGGGTGTGCATCACTTTGAGGTCGGTGCTCAGTTAAGCCAGCTTTGGTCTGACTATTCACCCAATGGCAGTGCCGTTTCTGTTGGTGGTCGTTATGCACTATCAATGGGACCCAATATTTCACTGCACGCCGCGGCTTACTATGCGCCGTCTGTATTGTCATTTGGCAATGTTGATGGTCATTATGAATTAGACTCAAAAGTGCAATACCGTATAACGCCAAACATGGCACTTTATGTTGGTTACCGCAAGATTGCCTTCGAATACGATGATGCCCGCAATTTTACTTTCGAAGATGGTGTGTATATTGGCGGTAAATTCCGTTTCTAAGCACAAGGCATATTGATTTAGCTATATTGCGATCGTGATGTCGAATTAAAGAGCCGGCCGAGGTTAACTTCGCCGGCTTTTCCATTTTGCCTTTAGCTCACTGTAGCTTGGCAATATGGATGAGAAAATGACCAATCCAATCCCGATTAAAATCACTAGGCTGAGTTCTTCATCGAGTATCCACCAGCCTAACAAGGCTGCAAAAATCAATCCTGTATATTCTACTGGTGCCATTTGGCTCGCATCGGCACGTCGATAGGCATGGATGATGAGATAGGTCATGGCAATGTAAAATAGTCCCAAAGTCAGCCCCACTTGCGCCACTGGTAAACTAAATTCGGCGCCTTCGTATAAGGTCGCAGGTATCAGAAATATCATCGCAAAGGCATTAGACCAAAAGAGCATGGAAAAAGGATGTTCATGGGTCGAATAGGCCTTTAAAATCAAACTATTTAACGCTGATGTCATGGCGCCGAAAAAGGCTAAACCTATATACAGGTTAAATTCTGTTGGTTGGCTGATAAGCAAAATACCGCTAAAGCCGATAAGACCTGCGACCGTGCGTCGATAACCAATGCGTTCATTTAAAAAAATGGCCGATAATACTAGCAGTAACAAGGGTGAGGTATAAATCACTGCTGTTACTGTTGCGAGCGGAAGATGCAGAATAGCAAGCATAAAAATGGCGTTGCCCAGTCCAATCAATAGTGCGCGGGCGAGATGCACTTTGTAAAAAGGACTCAGCTTAAGATTACCCTGTAAGTGCCACACAAAAGGCAGTACAAGCAGGGTGGCAAATAATTGCCTGTAGAGTACCAGTTGAAAAACAGGCGCATTGGTTTCAAGCAACTTAACCAATAGGTTACCGCTGGCAATCAGTAGTTGTGCGGCTAAAATCATCAGTAGAGGCTGCATAGGATCCCAGCAAAAATAAGTCAGTATTAAGGTGTATCTTGAATTTCATGCCGCAGCTTGGACTTTGAGACTAAAATAGCATCATAAGGCATGGTATATCCGACTAATTTAGCCTAACTGATTGTAAAAAACTAAATGTAGCCATAAAGTTAACCTACAAATCCAACTATCGACTAAGATTGACAGCATTAGCATTTTCTTCATAGCTGTAAAAATGATCTATGGCCCTTTAACTAAATAAGCCGATGAACAAACTTAAACAAACTCTATTTGGGTGTTTTTTACTTTTCTTGTGGACATTAAGTCCCTCTGTATTAAGCGCTGAAATTGCGTTGGACTCCCCGTATTTGTTCCATGCTAAAGCGGATCAACAGCCTCCTGAGCGGTTTGAAACCGTGCCCCATTGGATGGAGCAACTCGACGAAGCTAGTTCGGTCAGCTTAACCGGTGGCGATTATTGGATGATTACACCTGTGATGGTCAATCAACGTCAATCAAACTGGGTAGTGGATGCAAGTAATTCGATTATTGAATCCGTAGATTATTGGATACTCGGCAGTGACGGCAGCGTACAACATGCCCACAGTGGCTACAGTGCTCCATACCAGTTTTTATTCGATTATGGCCGTAAGGTCACCTTGAATATGGGCACGGATTATTGGCTGGTGGTGAAGCTGAGTAGCCGTTATTACTCCTCTCCCCCTGAGATAGCATTGCAAAGTGTGGCGGATCATCAGTTGATGTCTGACCGTCTCGCAATGGCAGTGCTGCTGTGTTTAGGCGGATTATTGTTTATCGCCTTATATAATATTTTGATTTATATCTCTATTCTTGATAAAGCCTTTCTCTACTATGGCCTTTATGTATTTGCTTATTTTGGTGGCTGGGCACTGACTTTCCATTTGCCCGCACACTTATTTAATTTTCATTACCTTGAGTTGCATCATCTGTTTTTCATCAGTTTGCCCATTTTTAATATCATGTTTTACAAGCACTTCCTGCAGTTGCCTAGTTACTCACCGCGGCTGTGGCGTCTTAGTCAGTATTTAATGTTTGCCTGTATTGTGGCTCTGCCGACCAGTATTTGGTTGTTGTCCTATACGGCAATTATTGCCTCTGTACTGATCATGCTATGGATTGCTTTAGCGATTACCTGCGGTAATGTGTGCTTGATGAAAGGCTTTGCTCCTGCGCGTTATTTTATTCTTGCCTTTACTTGCTTGCTGTTGCCTGCGGTGATTATTTTACCCGGAAATATGGGGTTAACCCCTGATTTTATCGAACATGCTGAGCTGGCGACACTGATGGGCGGCACGGCCGATGCGTTATTACTGTCCTTAGCGTTAGCGAATAAGCTGAAATTACTTGCTGAGGAACGTAAGGCGCATATTGAAGAGTTAGCGATTGCATGGGAAAAGGCACGTTTAGATGGATTAACGCGAGTCGGTAATCGTTATGCTTTTGACGAATATATGAACTCACAATTAGGATTTGCCGATAAAGTCGTGCAACCGATGGCGTTAGCACTATTGAATATCGATAGTCTGAAAAGTGTCAATGAAACACTCGGCCATCAAGAAGGCGATAGATTATTGCTGTTGATAGTGCAGTTATTGCAAGCAACAGACTTAGCGCACATGAAGGTTTATCGTATTAGTGGTGACGAGTTTGTGATTGTGACGCCTTCTGCTGGTATCCAGTTATTACAGAGTGCTTTGAGTGGCTTAGGTGAAGAATTAGCAAGCCATGGTTTTAAAGATTGCCAGTGTAGTTTTGGGATGTCGTTAAACACTGAGGTCGCAGATCCCCATGAGTGGTTGCGTTCTGCTGACACTCACTTATATCAATCGCGTATGGATAAGCGTCGTCAAGAGTATGCAGATACTCGCGGTGTCGATGTGAGGCTACATTTAAGCTAGCTATTGAAAATTTAAAATAATCGTTTTATACCAATCACATTAAATAGCTAATCAGTTCAGAGCCTCACAGGTATTTCAATCCAAGGCGCATTGACGCAGAAATGGTTATTCCCTTTTAAGTCAATGCAACACGGGAGTGGGATACCTGTGAGGCTCCCGAAGGGCGGCTGATGTTTACTACATGGCAACGCCCTTTATACTGCGTTTAAGGCTTTCGACAGAGCACAACTATGCCTTCAAGCCTTCGCCTTGTCTAAAGCGCGTTGAACTCCTGCTGAATGAACAGATATTTAATACGATTGGTATTATTAGAACATTAGAAAACATAAATGGCGCAGAATTTATCTGCGCCGTTTATGTTTTTATCTTAGATTTATTAGCTTCATCTTGCTTGGATTGAGCAGTGTCCAAGTTTGCGACTTAGCTAGATTTAAGGACGAGCTTAGAAGTCTTTTTCGCCCTTAATCACTGCAGGATGACCCGATATCGCTTTTGAAGTGTGCATTCCTGCCATCGTCGCCGCTTCGACGCAGCCCGCATTAAGGCCTGTCTTTATCCAATCGCCCGTCATATACAGGTTGTCTATCCCTGTGCCATCTGTCGTGATGCGATACTGCGAGCTGTCTTTAACCGATAAGACATAACGCTCGGATGGGTCTACATTTGCGCGCCAATATTGGCTATCGAAGCGGGCAACACCTTGGCGGTCTTGTTCATCGTGTAACCATTCCCAAGGGAAGCTATCACCGACATTTTGCCAAAGTTTATGGATTTCGGTATTAAGTTGATGGATAGCACCCGCTTTAGCTTCTAAGGTTTTCCGTTGTTGGAAATCTACATCCGAGCTTGGTGGATAGGCCTCGACAGGCAATGCCGAGCAAAAGTAACTGGCATTTTTAGGTTCTAAGCCGCGCCAATCTTCTTTGTCTAGTAGTTGGTTCATCGATGCCCAAGTATCGAAGGGTTCGGTGAAGCCCGATAATACGGGTTCCTCGCCATCTTCAGAGTAATTAGGCCAGCCTATCCCATTCAGATCTTGGTTCATCCACAGTTGATAGGCTTGAGTGGCGACAGTTTGCACCTTATCAACGCAAAGCTTGAGGGCTGGGCTTTGTGCCATGACTTCACTCGCCACGTGGGGCACAGAACCTATGGATAGACCGAAGATCACTTTGTCGAAATCTACGCCTTTGACTAAACGCTTTTTCGGCAGGGCTTTGCCAAAGTGAGTTTCATACACGCTGTCCCAATCGCTCCAGAAGTGTTCAAGATTGATATTATGGGCTTTAAGCAGTGCCGCTTGTTCAGGCTCAAGTTGCTCATAATTGGGCGTACTCGGCCAGCAAGCGAGACCTTTCACATCGACTAAAGGATCGTAGTTTGTGACAGTCGGCGCCAGAGCTACTTGCTCAGTGATCTCAATCGCTTGAATACTTTGATTGTGACATTCGAGATTATCAACTCGATTGAAGTAGTGGAAATTGACTCCGCGGCGTTTGAGCACTTCGTAAAAAGGTGTAAACACAACATCGCCCATGCCGGCCTGCATTTTCCACATCACGCCACCTTGATAGCACAGGGCAATACGCAGCATAGCGCGGATAATTGTGCCCGCTTCGACATTAGGTTTGTCGAAGTTCCCTCTCTCATAGGCAAACACTAAGTCGTAAAAACCGCGCACTGTCGCACTGTCGACTGTGTACTTAAGGCTTGCACCATGTTTGGTTAACCATTCGCGATAATCATAGTTATTGATGGCGTCAAAGCCTTTTTCAAATACATCGTCGGCAAACATGCCCTTTAGAATCGTGAGGCCCAGATCGGCGGCTATATATAAGTGGCGCAGTTCGTCATTATTATCTAAATGTCCGCTAAAACGTTTCACGAGTCTTTGATGCAGGGCATCGACAGCCGATTCTACAAGACCATCGTCACTTTCACTGTGTACATGCTCATCGCACTCGCGGCCAATCATTTGATTAAAATGGCATTCAAGCTTATCACCGAGCGCGTCGAGTGATTCTTTGGCGTCTTCGACTGAATCCTCTAGCTTATCTTTTAAACGTTCAAACCAGCTGCTATCGAGCCAGTTTTTAGGTGTTCCCATGGCTTTTTCATCTGCATCGAGCAGGTCATCCATGTCTTTGAGCCATTCTTTGATCCACGCAAAGGCGACTTTAACAACTTTCCAGAAGGTGAGGGTTTCGGTGCCATCACCTGGGATGCCTGGTAGCATTGGGAAAGTGATTGGCCAACTTACAGAACGGCCATCAACTTCTTCCTGTAAGACGATGAAGTTATGGGGTTTAAAGGCATCAAAAAAAGTCGCAAGCGGCGCGTTTGCTGGCCTATCCAATTCCTCATACGCTTTGCGCATTAAGGCAAACGCGTTTTGATAGAAACCAAACCAGATGTGTAAACCATGTTCTTCTATGCGTTGCCCCATAGCGGCATTGCGGCCACTAGCCCCTTTACCACCGATACGCCAGCCGAGTTGATAGACATCAATCTCATATTGATTCTGCCAGCCGGGTTTATCGGTTAGATAACAGGCTGCTGTCATTGCCGCGACACCGCCACCGAGAATGGCTATTTTCTGTTTTTTGATTTCGGAGTTATCGACTAATACTTCGCCGGGCGGCACTTCAAAATCGAAGTTCACATGGTAAGGGAGTAAAACGTGCTGCTCACCAATCTCGACCCCAAGCGTATCTTTTAACGGGAAGCTGGCATTATCAAAAATGGTCGCGACAAAATCATTTTTTAGCAGGGTAACACTGTGCACTTTATTCACTTGGGCTGGCGCGGCAACGATGGCTTGATAAATGGCTTTTTGCCCTGACGAGTCGGGGAACTGTTTTAGAAATACTTGATCGATAGCGGGTTTAAATAACAGATGAAATAGCTGCTCTTCGCCAAGCTGGTCAAGTTCTGGAATAAAATCGGTTTGTTCTTTAAAGAGTTGCCAAGTTTGAGCTATCGCTTCAAGGGTTGAAAGCTGTGCCTCGGGTTTGGCATCGCAATTCACTTCAATTAATGGATGCAGGGCAAGTTCGGTTTCGGGTGAGAAATGTAAAAAACTTTTGGTCTCAAGGGATAATCGCGTCAGAGGCTCGCCAACCGCTGGCATAGTGTATTCACATAAATATTTAGGATAACCAAAGAGTTCTCTGCCATTAATTAAGGCCATGGCATCGTTCACCCAAATGTGTAGTGGCTGAAAATACACTTGGCTGATTTGTTTACTGTCGCTGCTATCTTGGCGCCCGACCATGACCCAAGTGATGATGTCCGTTTCTTGGATCCAGCCCTTAGCTCTGTCCTCTGGATAAGCGGAGTAGGCTTTTTCAATTTGAGTGAAGGTTGTCAGTACGTAGGGAGACAGCACCTTAAAATACATTGCGCTACCGGCAACTTGATTCAGGGTTTTATCGATAGAGCGTTGCAGGTTTTCCTGTTTCCCCTTAAGAAAAAAACCGTACATATCGGCTTTATTTAGCACTAAGGGCGAGTGCATCAACATACTGCCTTGGGGATAAATAAAGTCGGGGCGCTGTTTTTCCATGGCGTTCATCCTTAAATTTCAGTGTAAGTCCAATGATTTGGGAGTTATAGCCCAAAAAGCATAGGGCAAATAAGCAATTAAGCCCATTGATTTTACACTGGAATGATTAAGTATTTGAGGGGGGATAACGGGGTTGAGTAGCAAGTTGGATATTATCCAACTTGCTCAGATTTGGCAGGTTTAGCACAGAACGAATTTGTAAAACAAACCCGTGAGAGCAAGGGTACTTAGATTTAGTTACTTCGATTTATTTTGGTAGAAATCCACCTCTGTATTATCGTCCGAGTAACGTCGCTTAGTATCTCTGCGGCGCTGTTTCACGCGTTTATTCTTTTGCTTACCTTTGACGTTATCGCCCCATGGCGCATCATCGTCGTCAAATTCATAGGAGTGTGACATGGTCAAAATTCCAAAAATACCTGTGCCATTCGCAGCACCCGATCTTTTTACCCAAAGGAGAGATGAAGCTAAAGCGAAATATTTCATCACTGATGGTGAAAAGTTTTGTCCAAAGGCTATATCTTGCCACTGAAATGGCCGTATCTGAGATTTTAATGGGGAGTGTGTTGGTTATCTTTATGATAATTAAAGGATAAGTGTAATTATCATCAGAAATTATATTATATGATTGAAACTGGCGCCCAGAATGAAAGGCGCCAAGTTTTGATACAAAATAATGAGTTAGTGTTACTTGACGCGCAGCATACGCGCGACAAACATACCATCACTATTCGCTTCAAAGGGCCAAACGGTCAACATTTCTGTTTGTTCACCCGTAAAAGGATGGCGTATCGGCGTGAGCGTGAACTCTGGATGTTGCTGTAAAAACGCCGTCACCACGTCTTGGTTCTCGAGCGGCGACAAGGAACATGTGGCGTAAACGAGTACGCCGCCCGCTTTAACTGCGCGGCTACTGCGGCTTAAAATATCGAGCTGTAACGCGGCTTTATCGGCCACGGCTTCAACACCATCCAACCAACGCATATCAGGATTACGTCGCCAAGTGCCAGTACAACTGCACGGGGCATCGACTAACACACCGTCGAAATGATCCGCAGGTACCGGCAGGGCATCACTCTTCCAACGGGCCACGCTAATATTGTTAAAGTGGGCTCTTTGGGTACGCTTAGTCAGTTCTTCTAGGGCATTGGAGCGAATATCGGACGATATGATGCTGCCCGCAGAGGGTATTTGATTATCAGCAGCCTTGGTCAACATCAAAGAGCGTAGCTGCAGGGTTTTACCGCCGGCGCCACTGCAGGCGTCCCACCAATGGGCATCGGGTTCTGGCGCGCAAATTTGCCCTATGACCTGTGAAGCCAAATCTTGGATCTCAATGTTGCCGTCTTTATACAGGGCGATTTCATTAAGATTCATACTCTTGCTGCCAAGGTTAATGGCATCGTTAAAGTAATGACCATAACTAGCATCGATACCTATCGCTTGCAGCTGCGCCGCCGCATCTTGACTCGTGATCCCTTGCGCGCGGCCCCAAATCGGCGGGCGACTGGACATAGCTTCAATTAATTGCGTTTGCTGCGCAGCATCAACAGGGCACACTTGCCAGAACCAGTCGGGTAATAAATCCTGTGATTTAAGCTTAGCCGCTGGAAATAAATGCTGCATTAGCGTGAGTTTGTCGTTGAGACTGTCAACTGCAAGTGCTTGAGCCTGTTGATAATCGATAGGCGACTGCGATAACTCATGCCAAGCAGTGGCGATATCTTGCCAGGCATGGGCTTCCAATAACGCACTGGCGCTTAGGCTGGCAAAATAAGTCGCTGATTCTTGTTGATCGCCTATTCGCTGAAACCACCCCCACCAACGAAATAGACTAAATAAGGATTCACGAATGACTTTACGATCCTTCGAGCCGTGTTTTTTATGTTCTCTAAAGTAATTTGCCAGAATACGGTCGGCGGGCATTTTACTGCTTTGAATTTCATCGAATAACTGCTTAATTGTACTGGCGTAACTGAGCGCACGTTTTTGCGCGGGGGTGCTCGCCTCTGTATTTAACGCTGACGATGTGTTTGAGTTAGATGCCTTATCGGAAGAGAAGCTGCTTGGATTACCCATAAATTTAGCCTGAATTATGCTCTCTGTGGCTGCGCCTTATGTAGGAGGCATAACTGTAACAGAGGGGAAAAATAAGTGGCGCAGAGTGTAGCAGTTTTGCCCGATAACAGGCAGAAAAAAAGCCCCAAAGTAGCATCAACTTGCGGGGCTTTTTGTGGTTGAGTCACTGAGACTCATAGTGCATTCAGTACCAAAGGGTTATTTGCAGGCTATTCGCGCAATGACCGCTTGGAAGGTGACTATTTCGTCACCATCTTTTGGATTTGCTTAGCCCGTTCTTCATCACTCATTTCCACAGGTGGCGGCGTGATTATGCCTTTTTGGCACGCGGGTCTGAGTGCTAACTCATCTAACCAACGTTGCAAATGGGTCAGACCTTCCATATTGATGCCGCTCCACTCGTGGATCCGCACCCAAGGCCAAGTTGCGATGTCGGCAATCGTGTATTCGTCACCAGCAAGGTATTGATTTGTAGCTAGTTGAGTATTCATAACCTCGAATAAACGTCGACCTTCTTTTTGGTAACGGTCAATGGCTGCGGGGATTTTTTCAGGGAAGTACCTAAAGAATACGTTGGCTTGTCCCATCATGGGGCCGACGCCGCTCATTTGGAACATTAACCATTGGATCACCTGCGAGCGTTTTTTAGGATCGGCTGGTAGGAATTTACCTGTTTTTTCGGCGAGATACAGCAGAATTGCACCGGATTCGAATACCACAAAATCTTCGTTGTCGCGGTCGATAATGGCGGGAATTCGACCATTAGGATTAATGGCAATAAACTCGGGCTGTTTTTGCTCACTGGTGCTGAAATCTAGCTTGTGGACGCGATATTCAAGTCCCATTTCTTCCAGTGCGATGGAAATTTTAAAACCATTAGGGGTCGCGGCTGTGTATAAATCTATCATGATGATTCCTTTAGGTTATAACGCTTATAGCTACTCACTTTAGTGCCCATGAATATTCATCATCAGGCATTAGCGCCGCTATTTTTAGGGGTTAACGATACTATGGCAGGACGCTGCGCCATAGTGTTGAACCAAGCCTTGATATGCGGCAAGTTATCAGTCACTTCGATGTCTAAATTTTTAATAAAACTGATAAAAACGTAAGCCGAAATATCGGCAATACTGAATGCATCGCCTGCCACAAAGGCTGACGTGTTCAATTGTTGGTCTAAGGTTGGTAGGAAGTCAATGACCCTTTGGCGTGATTCTACGCCCCAAGACTCGACACAATTTTCCCTGTCTTTATAGACACCGCTTAAATTACGAAAGGCTTGAAACCCGACCATTAATCCTTGTAACTCTATGATGCGTTGCCACATTTCTACTTTGGCGCGCTCAAGCGGTGTATTACCAAACAGTGAACGCTCACTCGGGTGGATTTCGTCTAAATAGCGGCAAATGGCAACAGATTCACACAGGTAGCTGCCATCATCGAGTTCGAGCAGTGGAATGCGGCCATTTACACTTTTGGCTTTAAACTCAGCGCTTAAATTTTCCCCTCCACGGATATCGACGTTCACTCTTGGCACTTCTATGCCTTTTTCCGCAAGAAAAATACTGACGCGGCGTGCGCTGGGAGTCGGAGCTAATTCGTAGAGTTTCATCTAAAGTCCTTTAGTTTTTATCAGTGCTTTATGCTCGATTTGAGCATATAAGGCTTTAACGGAACGATCGGTTAGGTTAGAATTTACGCCATATCTAAACGATCAGTCAAGAATGTTTTCTCCTCAACTTTCTGTAGTAAAGAGGAATGGTGAAGCTGAACGTGAACGCGTATTCAAGAGATTAGGTCGAAGGCTATGGCACGGAGTTGTAATTTTGATCGGCAAGAAAAACTCATATTGGCGATGGAGCTTTTTTGGCAAAAGGGCTTTGCCGAAACCTCGATTTCCGATCTCGTCGGCCATTTAGGCATTAATCGATTTAGTCTCTATAACAGTTTCGGCGACAAGCAGAATCTTTATCGCGAGTGCCTCAGTTTCTACCTTGATAACTACTCTTTTGGTGCCTCAGATACTTTGCTGCATGAAAAAGCGGGCTTAGCTGAAATAGAAGCTTATTTAGCGCGCTTTGTTGCTTTGCAGCGGGAGCAAAAGTATGGCTGTTTTATGCAAAATGCTGTGCTCGAAAAGAGCCTTAACGATGAAAGTGTGCTGCAGGAATGTCAGCGATTATTTTGTCGATTACAGACCTCATTCACCCAAGTGTTACAAGTTTGCCAAGCGCGTGGAGAGCTATTAGCCCATGTGCAACCACATCAAGTTGCTGCTTTTTTAGTGCTGCAATTACAAGGGATTAGAGTGTTAGGCAAGGCGGGCGAATATGAGTTGTTAGACAATGCGTTTGTTGTATTGCAAGACTATTTACGTAGTTTGAGTGCTAATCAGACGGCATAACTGCAAATGACATAGTTTGATTGGCCTAGTTTTTTGCCTAGGCCATGTTTTTTAGAAATCTATTTTTTAAAAGTTTATTTTTAAAAGCTATTTCTAAAAGTCCAAGTCCAGCGCAAAACACAGATAGGCCATCAGTTGAGTGCAGTGTGCAAACTGCTCGGCACAAAAACTGGCTGCATCTGGGCGGCAGAGTTCCTCAAAGGCGATATTTTTAACTGCGATAAAATCTTTTCGTTTTAGCTCTATCAGCATAGGGTGGTTTTTATCAAATCCCTTTGGTGGTCGAGTTAAGCTATCGCCATCCATATTAAATCCATGACTTTGTAAGGTTTGTAGCGCCTTTTTATAGCCGTTGGGATTCTCATCGATGCAAGTGCGAATGGCATTTAAGGCTTTCGATTCTGGGTGCCAAATCCCTGCTGCAATAAAACAGCCATCTTCGGCAATGTGTAAATATAGTCCCGGCGCATGCACGTCTTTGCCCTGAAAATGGCGAAATTGAATGCCAACATTGGTTTTATAGGGCGTTTTATCTTTGCTAAAACGGCTGTCTCGCTGGGGACGCATCAAGCTGCCGCCGACTTTTTTTGGTACGGCAGTGAGCCTAGGTGAGAGGGCGAGAATACTGGGCTGCATTTGTTCGATAAACTGCAGCGCAGGCGTTCGCACTGTTTCTTCGTATTCCGCCTGATGGGCTTTAAACCAGTCGCGGGAGTTGTTTTGTGCCAGTTGATTTAAAAATTGCAGGCTCGCAGCGCTGAACGTTGCACCAGTCGCAATAGGGATTTTAGTTGTTAGAGTGGCCATTATCAGGGAACCTTATTAATGCAGATAAACCGAGCATAAGCAGTATTAATGCCGATTGAGGAGCAAGGTGAGTTGTGCTGACATATCCTCCCGTATCGCCCGCTCGTTCTTACTCACGATAGTTAAGACACTATAGTTAAAACACGATAGTTAAGACTGCCAAGTTGGGTGCCAATACTGCCATCCTTCGGCAAGATCTTCACTTAAATTTTTGCATTGTGCCGCTTCTACCTTGTTTTCAATAAGTCGGTTATTTACACGTAAAGCTAAGTGAGAACTATTCTTATCTTGTTCGTTAGTGCCTATAATGCCGCCCTATTTTTAGATTGGTTTGTTAATAGGATGACGTTGAATGGGTTGCCTGCCTAAGTGTGATAAGTGGAAAGCGAATAGAAATCTGTCGCTTATGGGATTATGTATATTGCCCTCAATGCCGTTGTACGCCGCTGAGGTATTGGGCGAGCCTAAGGTTGAGCCGATTGAGATCCTGCAGGTTCATGGGCAGCAATATCGCAGGGCCATCACAGTCGCTAAACCCGGTGAAGCGATTATTTCTATGGAACAAATCGAGGAGATGCAGGCGACAACTTTCGCCGAAGTGATCGATGATATGGCGGGGGCGCATATCGATGGCGGTACCCGCAGTGGCGGTGAGCGGATTAATATCTGGGGCTTTGGCGAGACTGAAGATTTTAACGTTTATGTGGATAATGCTCCGGTGGGATTTGAGCAGTATCGCTACGGCTCATTTTTCCTCGATCCTGACCTCATCAAACGAGTGGAAGTGATCAAAGGTGCCCATGATGTGCGCTCGGGCAATGGCGGTTTTGGTGGTGCCATGTATGTGGTCACTAAATCGGCCGATGATTTTCTTAAATATGATCAATCCCTTGGCGCTCGAGTCAAAACCAGCTACGCCAGCAATAATGACGCTATGGGTTATACGGGGACCGTTTATGGCCGCGTGAATTCACATCTATCTGGCTTGCTGCATCTTACGCGTCGCGATGCGGGGGATGTCACTTTAGCCAATGGTGAAGAGTTTGAATATTCGGGCTATGAGCAAAATAACTACCTAGGTAAGATGGATTATGCGCAGGGCGATCACCAATTAGCCTTGAGCGTGACCCATTATCTTGATGAGGGCCGCAAACCTTGGGCTAACCGCCGTGGCCCTATGCCTGCAATTTCGGACTACAACATCAAAAAGTACGGTTCCTACGAGCAGGCTCTGTATGCCACAACCGCCTACAACACCTATGAAGACAACACTTGGTCGGCAAATTATCGCTATTCGCCGAGTAATCCCCTGATCGATACCCAAGTGGTGATTTCCCATTCGGCGAATGCACGCCACTGGGTAAGACCCGATATCGCGTGGGAGAAAATGACGGTTTCCGTAGGCAACTTCGGTCACGAATCTTGGCTAGACTATAAACGTGACTACATTGATATTAACAACTTGAGCTTGATTGGTGACCATGAGATCACCACAGGATTACAGTACCGTAGTCTCGACCGCACTTCGCTCGTGTTTAACAAAAGTTATGAAACAAATCCCGAGAAAAACTTTGGCTGGTACACACCTTACTACCAACCTGAAGGCCGTCAAGATACCTATGCTGCCTATATTCGCGATGCAATTCATCTTACTAATGACTTAACTGTGACTCCCTCGCTGCGATATGACTTTATCTACAGCATAGGTCGACCAAATATTGCACCAGATTACAATGATATTGCTGCGGGCCATGACTATAGCTCAACCCATCATTCGGGGTTCTCACCCAGATTAGGCATAGATTATCAACTGACAAATCACGCTCGGTTAAACTTTGATTACGCTTATAGCTTGCAAGCCCCTGTGGTGGATGAGATTTATGCCGTGCAATACGCTAAAGCCAGCATTACCGGCACGAGTCGCGACATTGATGTCGAACGCTTACATGCCTTCAAATTAGGCCTAATGACGCAGCATCAGCATGTACTTGCCAATGAGGATGCTTTGTCGACGCAAATCACCCTGTTTGCCAATTTAGGTCGTGATGATATTGCCCAGCGCCGCGGAGCTAAGTCTGATAAAACCCAGTTAATTCAAAGTGGTTATACAAATCTTGATGGTTACCATATTTACGGTGCCGATTTTGAAGCCCAATATCGCTATCAAGATGTGTTCAGTGATCTTGCGGTTTCATGGCTGCAAGGACAGCACAATGGGTCACTCAGAGATAGCCAAGATGACGATGAATATTTAGCTAACATAGCCCCGCTCGATATTCGTCTGCGTTTAGGCATGTATATCACAGATGACATTTCTATCGCTTGGCAGGGCGCTTGGTATGATGCGCAAACCAATGTTCCCCACGGTGATATCTTTAATGCCGAGTCGCCAAGCGAAAATTACTTCCTACAGAATGTGTATCTCGCCTATGAACCTCAAGCCATCTTAAAGGGATTAAGTGTGCGTTTGATGGTAAAAAATCTTACGGATCTGCAAGTGGTGCCGTTTCTCTCCGATGGGATCCCCGCAGCTGGGCGTGATGTTCGTTTGAGTTTAGCCTATGAATTTTAAAGACTAATCACTAAGGCTGTGTGGACTAGGCATATATAGCTCATAAAAAATAGGGTTATATTGCCTCAGCCCCCTGCCGAAAAATGCCAGTTTATGGCATAATCCGCGTTTTACTAGGCATATAGAACAGAAAAATGACTGAAAATGAATTGCTAAGTCGCTGTGGCGGCAAGTGTGAACTGTGTGGCAGCGAGCTTGAACTCTCTATTTATGATCTGCCAGCCTCCGATGGCCGTGACAATGAGATCATGATTTGTGAAACCTGCAGTGGCCAAATTGCGGCACCGGATACCATGGATATGAACCACTGGCGTTGTCTGAATGACAGCATGTGGAGTCCTGTACCGGCAGTTCAAGTGATGTCATATCGTATGCTTAAGCGCTTAAATGGCGAAAGCTGGGCGCAAGATTTGCTGGATATGCTTTATCTTGAAGACGATTTAAAAGCGTGGGGTGATGCCGAAGTTGCCGCAGCAGGTGACGATGCTACGCCAACGTTAGACAGTAATGGTGCAGTGCTCAATGCTGGCGATACTGTGGTCATCATCAAAGACTTAAACGTGAAAGGCACTAGCTTTGTGGCTAAGCGTGGCACAGCTGTGCGTAACATTGCTTTGACCAACAACCCAGAGCATATCGAAGGCCGCGTTAACGGTACTCGTATTGTGATTCTGACGTGCTTCGTTAAAAAGTCTTAAGTTTCGCTTAGTGTGAGCGCGATTTATTTAGCTCAACACAATAAAAACCGCCATGATCGTTAGCCGACATGGCGGTTTTTTTATTTTAAATTAGATGGTTAAGATACACAGCGGGTGATTTGATATTGGCGTGCATAGCCCTGCGGATTAAATTGCCAAGATAATATCCACGCGATCACACTTAAGCCACCGAGTAATAACCAAGCACTGTTAAAGCTGTTGAAATTATCGCGAATTAATCCGGCAATCCAAGGCGAGATAGCCGCTATGGTATATCCCACACCCTGCACGAAGGCGGTTAATTTACCTGCTAACATAGGATTTTGTTGATGATCCATAGTGACAATCAGCCCGAGTGGAAAAATCCCGCCAATACCTAATCCTGCAAGTCCCGCCCATAAAAATAGCGATACTTGAGGGGCGAGTGCCAGTCCCATAAAGCCAATGAGTTGTAGTAAGCAGAGTAGGGCTATGATGGCGCGTCTGTCCGTCGACTTGCTGGCAAGCCAAGGAAACACTAAGCCCGCGATCACTTCCATGCTGGTTAAAAAACCTAATACTAATCCAGATTGAGTTTGGCTATAACCTAGCTCGACCGCGTAGGGGGCTAACCATGCAAGTACGCAGACATAACAACTTGTGCCTAATGCAAAAAATATCGCCAATAGCCAACTGCGACGAAAACGCCAAAAGTTAAGTTGCAAAGCTTGCTCTTTTGCTTGGCTCGGTAATGCGGCTTTATGTTTAATCAGGAGCCACAGCACGAGTGCGAATATGCCTAACCAAGTCCAATGACCTAGACCCGCGCGCCAACCTAAGTTCATCTCGATAAAAGGCGCGCTACTCGCCGCTAATGCGGCGCCGCCCATAATGGCGGTGACGTAAAGCCCCATCATTAAGGGCACCCGTTCACCGAAATTAAGCTTAATCATGGCGGGCATTATGGTTTGAATGAGGGCGATTGCGACCCCTGCCAGTAATGCCGAGCAGATAAGCCAATTGGCATCTATCGTCCAGAATCGCATTGCAGTAGCGGCGATCAGCAGTAGCAATGATCCTGTCATTACGGTATTGAATCCTAAACGTTTGGCGATACTAAAGCCTGCAAAACAGCCCAGTCCCATGGCGAGCACGGGCAGCAATGTCAGCATAGATGCTAAGGTAAAACTTAAGCTGATATCCTTTTGTATGCTGGGCAGTAAAGGCCCAACGGAGGCGAGAATGGGTCGTAGATTTAGACCAATAAGGATGAACGCGAGTCCGAGCAGCAATAAATTCGCTTTCTCTGTCAGGGGGGATCGCATGGATTGTCTCCAAAAATAAGCTGAGTTTGATTTGCTGAAAAAGTGATTTGTAGCAGCATTTAGCATACTCATGATGATTTCCCTTCAACAACAGTAGGTTGAAACCACATCACTACAATTCAAAAAGAATCTCTTTCAGATGTATCTTGATATAAAGATATTTTAATTCTGCGAGAAAATGACTAAGATGTAAAGAATGATGTAAAGAATCTTTATATTGAGATAAACCTATGACAGCTAAAATGACGCTAACTAATGCCAGTCCTGCGGATACTAACGCGAGTTCTACGGATAAAAAGAAAGCGGATTCGAATACCAAAGAAGATGGCCTCGATAGAATTGTTGAACAGTGGCAACAGCAAGGGGTGACTGAGGATTTGATCCCTATGGCTGTGCTCGGGCGAATCGCTCGTTTAACGAAATATATCGAAGTGGTACTGCTGCAATGCCACGCCGAATTTGGCTTAGGTCAGGGGGAGTTCGATGTGCTCGCGACGTTAAGGCGCTCGGGAGAGCCGTTCACACTCTCGCCTTCGCAACTTTATCAGAGCATGATGCTAAGTTCTGGCGCTATGACCAGTCGTTTAGACAGACTCGAAAATAAGGGGCTGATTGAGCGGGAGCACAGTAAGGAAGATCGCCGCGCTGTCCATGTCTCGTTAACTGCTGAGGGTAAGTCGCTCATTGATAAGGCATTACCTCAGCATATTCAATGTCAAAGTGCGTTGTTCGCGGGCGTGAGTGCTGAAGATAGGCCTGTGTTACTGCAGATTTTAAAATCTTGGCTGAACCAATTTGAGCCGCAATAATTCGTTTAAAATCCCACTTTAGTCTTTAGAGTAGGCTGATATGCAATAGCGGATCACTTTGGCAAAATGCGGTAAACATGAGCCAATCGCGCGGGATAACATTTGATAGAACAAGGGAGTTGCCATGGTAAAAAGACGTGAAGCATTTGAATTAGCGGGAAAACGAGTCACAGCTGGGACGCAATTAGGGATCAAGCTGCCTGCCGCTAAGTTGTATACCGATACGCAACTCGATATTCATGTGGAAGTGTTTCACGGAGCCAAACCTGGCCCGACTTTACTGGTTTGTGCCGCCATTCATGGGGATGAACTCAATGGTATCGAAATTTGTCGGCGTTTATTAGCCAGAGTGAATCCCAAGAATCTGACGGGCACGTTAATTGTGGTGCCAATAGTGAATGTGTTTGGTTTTATTCAGCAATCCCGTTATTTACCCGATCGTCGTGATTTAAATCGTTGCTTTCCTGGTTCTAGCAAAGGGGCGCTCGCAAGCCGTTTAGCTAATCTGTTTGCCACTCAGTTATTAGTTCATGCAACCCATGTGATTGATTTACATACTGGGGCCGTCCATAGGGATAATTTGCCGCAAATTCGCTGTGATACTAATGATGAGACTATGCTCGCCATGGCGAATGCCTTTGGTGCGCCGCTTATTATGCATTCTAAAGCGCGCAGTGTTTCTATGCGAGGTTATGCTAATCAACAGGGCATTCCTTGCATTTTATATGAGGCTGGAGAGGCGTTACGTTTTAGCGAGTTGTCGATAAAATCTGGCCTCAAAGGTGTGCTCAATGTGATGCGCAGTTTAGATATGCTTAAAGGGCGAGTGAGTAACAAAGGCGCGAGTGTCAGTGCTATTCGCAGTTATTGGGTTCGCAGTGAATCCGATGGTTTAGTGAATATGAAGCTTAAACTTGGCCAGCGGGTGACTAAGGGTTATATCATTGCCCATATCGTTAGTCCCCACGGCGGTGACAGTGTGGCCATTCGCGCGCCAACCGACGGTATTATCATAGGAATAAGTAATATCCCTGTGACTAACGAAGGTGAGGGTATGTTTCATATCGCCCAGTTCGAAGGTGACGAAATTGAAATTGCCAACGAACAACTCGATGAATTCCTGATGGAATATGCCTAGAATCTAGAACCTAGGTCCCATCACCTCTACAGTTTAAACCGCTCCACTGAGCTGGTGAGTGAATGGGCAAGCAGAGTGACTTCGTTGCTGCGTTTGGCCATGTCCATGGCTTCATTGGCATTTTGGTCTGCAGATTGTGCCGCCTCACTCATGCTCGACTCAATCCGTTGGCTGTAATCTAACTGCTCGTGGGCGGCGTGGGTGATCTCTAGACTCATTTTATTGAGGGTATGTAAGGTGCTTTCTATGTGAGCGATAGCATCCTGCAGGGTTTGGCTTTGTCCGACACACTCATTTGCTTGATTTTGCCCCGTAGTAATTGCATCGGCTGCCGTGGACGTTTCTTTTTGCAGGGCCGTGATCATGGTTTGAATTTCGGCGGTGGCGGCTTGGGTGCGTGAGGCAAGTGATCGCACTTCATCGGCTACGACGGCAAAACCACGACCATGTTCCCCCGCTCTGGCGGCTTCAATGGCGGCGTTCAGTGCCAGCAAATTGGTTTGTTCGGCAATGCTGCTAATGGTGGTTAAAATGCTGCCAATATTATCGCTTTGAATGCTCAAGCGAGACATGACTTCAACTGAGCTACTTAAACGGGCGCTCAGTTCGGCAATTTTATTGCGATTATCATCGGCAATTTGCTTCACTTGATTACCGTATTTCGAAGCTTGACTGATTTGTCTCGCCGACTCACTGGCCTGTTCTGTCACTAGATTTGAGCTAGTAAACATCTGTTCTGCCAAGGCTTTCGTTTCATCGACTCGACTGATTTGCGCCGTTGCGGCATTGGCGATGCGCTGGCCTTGCTCATTGGTTTGGGTGGCAGAGCTGTCTAATGAATGGGCATTTTGGCTGATATTGGTTAACAGCTTGGCAAGATCGTCACTCAAGGTATTCATGTTATCGATTAGGGCACCAAATTCATCGTTATGACGTTTATGAATGCGTTTAGATAAATCCCCTCGGGCGATACTGGCGAGTGCGCCGTTCACTAAGGCCAAGGGATTCAGCATGGCCTTGGAGGTGAAGAAAGAGATAAAGCTCACCATGATGATAAATACCAGTGCTAGTACAATCGCTAAGGTTTGACCCTGTTGAATATCATTACTGGCGATGGTTTGCAGGCTGGTAAATCGGCGGTCGGCTAAGTTGATTAACTTATCTAAGGCGAGATTATTCGCATTAAACTCTTTATCGGCATCGAGGTAATGTTGCTCTGCTTGTCGTTGTGCCTCAACTACGGCTTCCTGCACTTTATAAAGTTCGGCAGGCGCTGCGAGTAAGGTATTGATAATCGCATATTCTTGCTCGAATGTTTGCAGTAATCCTAAGGTATCAAGCCCATCAGTTTGTTGTTTTAAAAAGGTAAAGTTAGTGGTGAGGTTCCCCAGTAAAATACCGACATCCTGTTGGTGCGATTGAATAACATCCAAACTTTGAGTGTGGATCAGTTCCCCCATAGTGTTGGCTAGCGTATAGAGCATGTCGTCAATGCGAGTACCTGTGCCGACAATTTCTTCGAGTAAAGTGGGATTATCGGGGATGGAAAGAGTTTCGAGATCAATCATCGCATTACTGGCGTTGGTCTTGGCATGGTTAAAGCGCTCAAAGAGTTGCAGGTACTGCCGTTTTGCTTGTTCATTGGCGAGTTTAGCGCTAAACATGGCTTGGCTTTGCTGCAAATAGGCTTGGTATCTTGCCTGTGCTTCGTTCAGGGATGTTTGCATCTTAGGTTGATCTGCAACTCGCTCAATTAACTCATTTTCGATACTTTGATATTTCTTCTGCAGCGCGGTAAATGCTTGCTGACTTTTGGTTAAGGCGGCAGTGTCTTGCTGACTATGGGCCAAGGTGGCAAGGCGTGACATTTTTAATAGCACTAGTTGTAAGCTATTACTCTGCTTTTGCACGGGTACGGCTAAGGTTTCAATATTTTGATAGGCAGTTTGTACTTGGGAGAGTGAATAGTAGAAAAAGCTACTACCAGCGATGAGCAGCGCGCCAATTGCACTAAAACTAAAGATGATTTTTTGTTTTATGGTAAGCGTTAACATAGTGCGAAAACCTCTTCTATGACTGTCCCTGTAAAATGGGTTTATTAATGGTTAGATCGCTGTTTTCGTTGAAATATTGATTTAAGTGTAGCAGAGTTCGTCATAAGTACAGTGATTAGTTCAATTGAACGTTTAGATCTAATTTAGGTTAACTAGTTGGTTTTATTATTTAAAATTATTTCAACCCTATCTTGAAAAGGATTAAAGATGAAATCAGTCGTGTTAGGTGAAAACCTTATCGTACCGACAAAAATTCTCTGCATTGGGCGTAACTATGTTGAGCATATCCATGAATTAGGTAACGAAATTCCCGAGGATATGGTGGTATTTTTAAAGCCCAATTCGGCTATTTCGACTGTGCTTCATTCTGAGCATCAAGGGGAAACCTTGCATTATGAAACCGAGCTGTGTTTTATGTTTCAAAATGGCCGTTTCAGTAGCGTCGCCGTCGGTTTAGATCTCACAAAACGTGATTTGCAAACTAAGTTAAAAGCTAAGGGATTACCTTGGGAACGAGCAAAAGCCTTCGATGGTGCAGCGTTATTCAGTCCGTTTGTGGCGATTGATGATGCAGAGGCACAGCTGCATTTCACCTTGAGTATCAACGATAACTTGGTGCAAGAGGGGCATATCGATTTAATGATCTACAAACCTCAGACTATATTGTCCGAGCTACAGGCATTTATCAGTTTAGATGAGGGCGATATTGTAATGACAGGCACGCCTAAGGGGGTGGGAAGCATTCCCGCTAAAAGTGTATTTAACGTCACGCTGAGCCGTGGCTTGCAAGCGAGTGCTGAACCCTTACTCGAATGGCAGTGGTTAAGTGTTTAGTGATAAATCGCTGAGTAGCTCGCATGATTGAACCTGATGACGTAAAAAAGACTGCTGTATTGCAGGTGCCAATTTGTCAGCCACTGCAACAATATTTGATTGCGTTAGGGGCGAGTCAAGCTGCTGTTGAACGTTACTTACCACAGTTTAAAGCGTTGAACGTGCCGGCGGGAGAGGTACTTCTTGGTCAAGGAAATGAGCAGTCACAGGCATATTTTGTTGTGGATGGTATCGTGCGCGCTTGCCATTATACTCAGGAGGGCACAGAGCGCTGTAAGGAGTTTTATTTCGAGGGTGAACTGTGTTTTTTGTATGTCAGTTGGCTTAAGCAAATTCCCGCTCGTTACCAATTAGAAGCTTTAAGCGCCTGTAAACTTATCCAAATGCCCTTGTCCGTGTTGGATGATACTTCGCTGCAGTCAGTGCAACTTGGGTTACTTAAACAGCAATTATTGTATAAAGAACAAAAGGAAGCCTTTTTACTGCTGCACACACCTGAGCAACGTTATCTGTATTTACGCGAACATTCACCACTTTGGCTTGAGCGGTTAAGCCAAGGTCAGCTAGCTAATTATATTGGCATTACGGCAATCAGTTTGTCGCGTATGCGTCGACGACTTCAAGACTCTCTTTAACGGTTTTTGCTCCCAGTTAACTTAAGTTAATGCGCTAAAGTGCGATTCCCATGATGCTGCGCCTTAAGTTGCGCGCTCAAGTCTGTAAGGCTTTCAATTTGAGTGCGCATTATTGCTTAAAGTGAAGGAGCTTAATAAGTTGACAGCGTTTACTTTGTCTCAAATTTTGGTGGCGATAGCCATTATCTTCGATCTGATTTCGTTTCAATTTAAGGCGCGGGAGCGGATAGTCGCTTGCCTTTTTGTGTCTGGCATCTTGATTTCAATTCATTTTTGTTTGCTGGAGCAATGGACTGCCGCAGGCTTAATGGGCATAGCCACAGTGCGTTATCTCACCAGTATTTTTACCACCTCAAAAGTAGCCCTATGGTGTTTCTCTATTGCTGCACTTGTGATGAGCATTGTGACCTTTAATGGGGTAACGACTGTGATCAGTTGTATAGGCACCTTGTTTCAAACCCGCGCCGCATTCTGTCAAAGGGATAAAGATCTCAGACTGCTTATGATAGTCGGAACCAGTTTTTGGCTCGTTCACAATGCCTTAGTGGGATCGCCTGTGGCAGTGTTAATGGAGGTACTCTTTATTGGCAGTAATTTGGTGGGCTATTATCGACACTATTTTCGTGGGCAGCTTAAGCAACTGCCGTGATCAGTTTAAATAATCTCATTGATAATTAGAGAGATATTTACTTTATAACGGTGAATTACAGTGACTATTGTAATCGTCGCTTGGCCGTCGATGTGAGGCTAATGCCAGTGTGGGTTGGCTCTGGAATGATTAGAGTCCCGCGACGGCTTCCATATCCAGTTCGATATCAGTGCAGCCTTTAGCACAGTAAATGCCTGCGGCTTGTTCTGCCTTTGCCTGCTCAGGCAATATGACTTTAAGTGTCTGTTTACAGCTAGGACATTGCACTGGCTTACCTTTAAATACCCGTTTAATCAGATTTTTCTGCTCATTGAACGAGGTCGCTGTGCTTTGGTTTAACACGGCAAAGGGGCTAGTAGAAGCAGTTGTCATCGGTTGGCGGATCCTTAGGCTTGATAAAGTATTATCACGAGAGTGTTATCGCGAATAGCGAGATTATAGCCTGAGTTGCGCTGTTATTGAAAAGCTTCAATGTAAGCTCATGCTTAACCCATCGACCAGTGGTATTAATAGTCAATTAACGTATCGACCATCACATACGATGGCCGACATTGTGCGAGAAACGACTAGAGGGTGTTTTGCCAAGTCGATGGGCGAGAGTAACGCGCGCCATCTTTGACTCTGGCGCGGATGTGTTTGACATCATTAAGCTTGAAAGCTTGGCGGTAGCTTAGCCAAGGTCCTGAGTCGAGTTGGTATTCCAACTCGGCATTGGGATATAAGCTATTGAGCACTAACTGCTGATGTTCAACACGTATTCCAGGCGGTGCTATGCGGTAGAAAACTCCTGCTTTTGCTAACTTAGGTTGCACTTTATTGGCGTAAACCGCAGCGAAAACTTGCCAATCCTGTTTGAGGACTTGCTCGGCTTGGCCATTGAGTTGGCGGGCAAAATGTTGAGTTTGCTGACTATAAATTTTACCTTGATAATCATAGGCTAATTCCCATGGTGCCTTATGCCATGCCCGTTCGGCGAGGGCGACCATGCGCGGGAATAACATGTATTCTGCTTGCTCGTCCGATTGCACCATTTCGCTCCAAAGGTGCCCCTGTAAGCCGTAAAACCTGTGTCCCGGTTTGAGCTGGCTGTGGCTATCGTCCGACACAAATGGCTGATTTAAGCTATTGTGCCAGCGCTCGGCATGTACAGGCAGATTATCGGGCATAAAGCTAAACACCTTAAAACTGTCTATTGCCCTCGAGGCCCAATGATTGCCGCGCTCATCTGGATGGCTAGCGTAGGGGAAATCGAAATAGGTGACTTCTGGCGTTGAGATAACGACCTTCCATCCAAGATTTGCTTGCTTATGGGCGATTTGATGGCCGTTGTTTGAAATCTGCGACCAAGCGTTAGATTGCACTTGGGCGGGCATGTTTTCGGGGCGCACTTCACCCATGCCATCATTCCAACCAGCGGCAATAATTCCTTTCTCTGCCAACATGTTCGCAACTCGCTCGATAAAGTAACCATTGAGCGAATGCAGTCCGGCTAACTCATCGGCTTTTTGTTTTTTCATTGCGATACACGCGGGGGATTCTACCCAAGCGCCTGCGGTTTCATCGGCGCCTATGTGGTAATGCACTAAAGGAATGCCTACGGCTTGGTGCATCTTTTTAACTTCATCAATCACAGTATTGATAAAGTGATAGGTGCTTGGCAGACACACATTGAGTGTGTTGTCGTGGTAATACTGAATCGACGAATATTGGGTTTTATCTGCAAATTCAGTCAGTAAAAACTCCTCCGCCTTAGCTTTGTCTCCCTTGGCGAGGTAATGGTGATAACGCGCCTCCATGGATTTTATCGCGGCGCGGGAATGCCCCGGCATGTCCAGTGAAGGGATCACTTCGATATGGTGAGCATCAGCCAGTTGTAATATTTCTTGGTATTGCGCCACGGTTAAGTAGCCATCGACGGGGTTTACGTCCGCTATGCCGCTGCCCAGTTGTGGCAATAAACAGCTTTGCTCGGTTAAATTGAAACAGCGTTTTGCACCCACATCGGTCAGTTCAGGTAAGCCGGGGATGGCTAAACGCCAGCCTTCATCGTCGGCTAAGTGCAAGTGCAGCTTATTGATTTTATAGGCGGCGAGCTGTGGGATAATGCGTTTAATAAAATCGAGCGAGTGAAAGTTACGGGCTAAATCGATATGTAGGCCGCGAAAGGCGTAGCGAGGCTGGTCTTGAATATCGATGGCGACCAGTTGATCGTCACTTAAACTGATCAGCCCTGCTAGGCTCTGTAGGCCATAAAAGAGTCCCGCTTCACTGCTCGCTCGAATACTGATTTGCTCAGCCGTTATGGTTAACCGATAGGCTTCGCTGTTTTTAATTTCACTATCATGGGCTTCAGTGCTTGCGACTTTAGGAGCTTGAGTATCGAGTTGCAATAATAGCGGCGTGCCTTTGTCCTTGGCCGAAAAGCCTAAAGAATCGAGGTAATCAAATGCCGCTTGCCGTCCTTTAAAATCGACAGTCGCAGCCGTGAGTCGATAACCTTTGGCAAGGGATAAAGGCACCGAGTTTAGGCTTTGGCTATGAAGTGGCGTGGGGATGAGTTTGCCGCTAATGTCAGGTGCTTTGTCTGCGGCTAAGGCTTGATATTGCTCTGCTAAATATTGGCCATCGGCAAAGGGGGTTGCATCGTTTTTTGCCAGTAAGAATTGTTTCTCTGCATTAAAAGGCGCCAGGTAGTCTTGCTCGGCTAAACCTGTTTCTTTATCGCGCCTTGTTTGAGTGCTCTTTATGACCTGCGCCTTATCGCCCATAGCGACAAAGAAGTTTGGCATAAACTCGGAACGGGTGATTTGGCTGCCTTTGCTATAAAAATCAATACGATAAACCTGATCGGCGACGAAACCCTTAAAACTGGCTTTAGGAGTGATTTTGTGTAAATCGCCATTGATATGCTCAATGCTAAAGTCACCCGCATCGACGAAATAAACGGGCGATAATTGGCTGAAATAAATTTGCCAGTCGCCATGATTTAGCTCTTCGCTGGATAACTTGTCGTTGGATAACTGAGTGGGCAGGGTTAGCTCAATGGCGGAGCGATAGCATTGGGCTTCTTTAGCGGGACAGGTTTCAAGATAACTAGCGGTTAGCTGATAATTTAATTGGAGCTTATCGGCCAATTGATTCAGCGCGACATGATTTGCCTCCTGCACAGCATTGGCGGCCTGTACTGATGGCATAGCAAGTATTGAAAGCACCGACGCCACGGGAAGCACTGCCATGACGCCGCTGACAAAGGCCGTCTTAATCCTCTGCCACTGTATTTTCCCTTTCTGTGTTATTTGTCCTTTCACTTAGCTGAGTCCTTTTGTTGTAAAAACCACTGCGCGGCACCTATGAGGGCTGCATTGTGATGTTGGCTGGCTGAAATCGTCAAGTCTGTCAGTTGCGGGCCATAGACTAAGCTTTGCAATTTCTGTTTAAGCGCTTCAATAAAAAAGGGAAAGCTTTGGCTGACTGAGCCGCCAAGGATAATATCTTTGGGATCGTATACTAGTAAGGTTTGGGCGATCATGTGTGCCAAGTGTTCGCCAAAATGGACGAAGGCTTGTAGCGCTTGGCTGTCACCTTCACAGGCTTTTTGGTACAAATGCTCGCCACTCATTTGATGATGAACGGTGAAGTATTGCCCCGAGCAGTAGTGCTCAATAATGCCATCGCGATAACTCAAACTGCCGATTTCACCTGCGGCGCAATGTTTACCCGAATACAGCTGACCATTAAAAATCACCCCAGCGCCTACGCCAGTGCCTAAGGTAATCCCGAGCATGTCTTGATTACTGTTGAGTACAGCTTCGCCGAGGGCAAAGAGGTTAGCGTCATTATTCACAACAACATCCATTTCAAAGGTATTTTGCAGCTGCTGGGCTAACTGCGTTGCCGTCAGCGCAGGGATGTTGAGCACTTCGAGTAAAGTGCCGCTCTGCATATCCACCATACCGGGCACCCCGATGGAAACACCATTGGTTTCAGGCGTGAGGTGACTGTGGATACAGGTCACGAGGAAATCGAATAATTGTTCAAAGTTGCCATCGGCGGGAACAGGATACCGCCAAGTGTCGAGTAAGGTTTTACCTTCCACCTGTGCCAACATCAGTTTAGTTCCCCCAAGATCTAAACATAGGACGCTCATAATAGCTTGTTGCCTCTCGTGTTGTTTGTTGCCATAGGAACGGCATCCTTTGAGGCCGCTTTTGTTGAAAATAGGGTGGTGTTTTTAATCAAGGGACGAGCCGTTAGGGCGACATAACCTATGTAAGCCATAGGGATTAGCAGCACTAACATCCCGAACCGTAATTCGCCGGACAGCTCACTGATAACACCAATGATCGGCGAGATAAACGCGCCGCCGATAATGCCGGTACAGAGAATGCCGGCGAATGATCCATGATCTTGAGTGCGCGAATTGAGCGCCAACGAGAAGATCACCGACCACATGATAGAAATGAAAAAGCCAACCAATGGGAAACAAATTAATGTTAGTTGGCTCGGTCCCCAAATCGCCACCAGAAAACAAACCAGTGAACTAAGGGAAAAACTGAGCAGCAAGATCTGACTGTCGATAAGTTTAAGTAGCAGCAAACCGAGTAGGCAGCCGAGCGTCATGTAAAACCAAAAATCGCTAACCACATTGGCGCCGACACTTAAGGTGTCAAGACCATGATATTGCAGCAAAAAGACTGAGATACTGTTAGCAAGCCCTTGCTCAAGCGCAACGTAGGCGGCGATAGCGAAGAAGAATTTCAAAACGGTTTTATCTTTGAAAAGGCGTAAATGGGTCTCGAGGGCACCTGCCGACTCATCTGCCAGTTTATTCACTTTGGGCATCTTCACTAGGCTGGCAAAGAGCACCATGGCGAGCGCGACCACGGCGAATAACCAATACATGGCGAGCCAACTCATGTTCTCGGGCAATAGCTGTTGCACATAGTTGGCTGATGCAACACTGGCTTGATCTAAGGCGACAAAATGCTGATACACCAGCGGCGCTAAGGTCGCGGCGCCGCCAAAGGCAAGTTGGGCCAGTACGGAGAAAAAGGCAAAATGCTCTGGCCCCGCAGCTTGTCGTAATAAGGGATTCACTGCCACCTGCAATAAACTCATGCCAGTGCCAATACAAAACAGGCTAAACATGGCGATGCTAAAGGTGGGCAGACACACAAAAGTCACGGCGCCGATAAACGCGAGGCTAAAGGCTAAGATGATCACCCGCTTTTCACCGTACTTGTCCACCAAAATCCCCGCAGGAATCGATGTCACGCCGTAGGCGATAAAAAACGCAAAGGGAAATAACCCCGCCAACGTCAGGCCGATAGCATAACTGTCAATTAACGCAGGGAAAATCGGCCCCATGCTGTTGGTCATCAAAGAAATCACAAAGAAAGTGCAGAGAACAAACAGAATGATGAGTTTGTGTTTCATGTGCTTAGCCAATTGAATTAAGTGAAATTCATTGTGGCTTGACGCTCGCCTTGGTGGTGATACGAATGGTGCCTCTGTCGATACTTTTCTCACATAGTCAAATCGTGTTTGCGCTGATTGGGCTGATTTACATCAGGTGCTGTAAATACTTGCTGTAGATAGTGGGCAGCAGATAGCTGCTGCGGATGGGCATAGGTAAAACCGTGTTTTAGCCTCTGCTGATAAAGTGTTTACTTGTAAAATAGTTACCTTTAATTAACATTGGATAGAATAGTATCGGAGTAGCAGAGTTGAGTATCACTGTGAGGCTGGCTTGCTATAGACAATAGTGCGCGTGGCACTGCTATTTCACCGCGCTGATAGGTCAAGGCTGGCATTAAAAATAAGGTCTAAGTAATTGAATAATTTAACAGGTTGGCATAACGGCTAGCTTGAGTGAATGGCGTTGAACTATAAGAGCTGATTGAAGCTAAGGTAAAGGAATGAGCAACTGGAGTTTAATGGATGAAACCTCTGTGTGAAAAAGTGATCCCCGATGAAAATAGCTCTTGGCGTTACTTTCGTTATGAATGGGACCACATGGATCTCAATTGGCATTATCACCCCGAGTACGAAATCTGCTTAACCCTCAACAGTTATGGTATGCGTTATGTGGGCGACCATATTGCCCGCTATGGCGATTATGATTTAGTGATCATCGGCCCAGATATGCCCCACGGCTGGCAATCCGAGGCGAACCTTAGTGTTTCAACTGACGAGATATCAAATAGCAATGCGCTAAAAGACGGCACTTCGAATGCGAGGGTGCAGGAAGTTGTTTATGTGGCACAAATTCCAGCGGTCTGGCTACACCAAATTGTGAATGAGCAACGTGAGTTAGCGTCTTTGCATTCACTTTTGACCCATGCCAAACGGGGTGTGTTGTTTAGTGAGGAAACGGCGCGTAAGGCCCATAGTGTGTTTATCGAAATGGAGACGGCCAATCCTTTCAGACGCTATATTTTGTTATTGGAATTATTAGGGTTATTACAACAGGATAGTCAGCAAGAACTCTTGTCGAGCACCTTGTTTACCCACGGTAGTAAACTCGACTTTACCGTGAAAAAGCTCGATAAAGTGATTGAGCATATTTATGACAATTACACTCAGGCCTTGTCGGCACAGGATTTGGCAAAGTTAGCGCACATGAGCACCAATCACTTTCATCGCTTCTTTAAAAAGCGCACCGAGAAAACCTTAACTGAGTTTATCAATCAACTCAGGATCGCTAAGGCGTGCAAGTTACTGCTGTCAAATCAAAGTCCGATATCAACTATCAGCGATCAGTGTGGTTTCAATAACTTATCCAATTTTAATCGGCGCTTTATTCAATTTAAAGGTGTCACGCCGAGTCGTTTTCGTCAGTGCTTTAGCAGTAAACAAAGGGCAATTTAACCATTCTTATCACGGATGCTTAGGCTGAAAATACTGCTCCACTAAGGTTTGGCTGTAGCGTATCGCTTGCGCCGTGATCTCCGCTGAAATCGGCTCAAATGGGCGCTTCAGTTTTGGGTCGCGGTAATCCATTCCCGCTAACAGCGCATACCAAGAAGGGCGAAAGTAGGCGAGTTGCTGATCGTATTGGTAAAGCAGTAAATCAAAGTCTTCCCCTTGATACCAAGCTTGCAATAGTTGCGTCAGCCTTTGGGAAATGGTGACTTTTCTCGCCGCCAACCAATAGGGTTCGTTGCGCTGGCTGGTGAC
Source organism: Shewanella sp. DW31 (assembly GCF_015767295.1). Classification (NCBI taxonomy): domain Bacteria; kingdom Pseudomonadati; phylum Pseudomonadota; class Gammaproteobacteria; order Alteromonadales; family Shewanellaceae; genus Shewanella; species Shewanella sp. DW31. The sequence goes on along the minus strand of NZ_JADWMP020000002.1, from coordinate 52,258 downwards.
ATAATGGGCCTGAATATAATCCTTTATGCCGAGCACTAACTGCATTACCGCCTGATTGAGTGTTTGTCGACTTAAGGTCTCTGCCTGCTTATTCAATTGATAGCGTTCGAATAACGACATAAATTTTTCAAGGGTGAATTGGGTCATCATGATCGACGTGGCTTCGAGCGGTTCGATAAAACTTTGCGCGAGTCCTATCGCCAGTACATTGTTGTGCCAAGCCTTGTCACTGACACCGACCCGCATCTTGAGAAACCGTACTTGGGTTGATTCAGGCAGATCAACACTGTGCAATAATTCTTTGGCCGCGGCATTGGCACTGAGGTGGCGACTGCTATAAACATAGCCATTGCCAAGCCTGTGGGTGAGGGGGATTTGCCATAGCCAGCCCGCACTGAGCGCCGTGGCGCGGGTATGGTACTTGGCTTGCTGTGCTTTGGCTTGCAGCGTTTGGGTTTGCTGTGTTTGAGTGGAGTCCATTAATGCAGGAACAGTGACGGCGCTGTCGTTGAGCAGTTCATTGGCGAAGGATTGAAAGGGTACGCCTAGGGTTTTATGAATCAACTTAGCGCTAAAGCCACTGGCATCGATAAAAAAGTCGGCGTTAAGTCGTTCGCCATTCGCCAGCATCAAGGCGTCTATATGTTGATTTTGGGTTGTTGAAACTTCAATGACATCGCCGATGAGGTGTTTTACGCCGCGTTGGCAAGCGTATTCTTTTAAGTAGTTGGCAAGTTCAGTGGCATCGAAGTGATAGCCGTATTCGTTAGCGTAGGGCAACGCTTTATTCGGCCTAGGGCTGAGATTGTGTTTGGCCAGTACGCCGCTGGAGAAAAACGCATCGGGTTTTACTGCGCTGCCATGACCGCGGCGCCTCGCATTGGCGTTGATAAAGAAAACTTCAGCGGGTTTCACATCCATTTGACAATAGAAGGGATGAAAGTATTGCTGCCCGTCCCCATTCCAGTTGATAAAATCGATGCCGGTTTTATAGCTGGCGTGGCATGGCTCCATCCAATCTTTTTCGCTAATGCCTAAGTTGTCCATAAAGCGTTTCAAGTGTGGCGTTGAACCTTCACCAACGCCGATGGTGCCTATGTTGTCCGATTCCACTAAACAGAGCTCAATGGCGGCAAATACGGGGTTATTCGCGAGGGCAGCCGCTGCCATCCAACCTGCGGTGCCACCACCTAAGATAATGATTTTTCTGATTGCTTGCTTCACTTTCATGGTTTATACCTCTGCATTATCAACGCAAAAAGCCGACCCTAAGGTCGGCTATGCTGTGACTCAAGATTAAAATTTGTAGCTGGCACCGACGAAATAACGTGAACCAAATTCGATGGTGTTTTGGGTTAATCCGTATTTAACATCATAGGATTGCACCACTTCATTGGTTAAGTTAACCCCTTCGAGTGAGATATCTAAGTTCTCCATTGCATGCCAAATAATCGAGGCATCCACTTGTTGATAGCTGTCGTTTAACACGTTTTGAATATTACCTACGCCTAAGTATTCTGAACGCCAGTTATAGGCGATACGGGCGCTGAACAGATCATCTTCGTAGAAGAGTGAGCCGTTGAAGGAGTTTTCTGATACGCCTTCAATCATCTGCTCTGTGCCATCGGGGCGAGTGCTTTTACTGTCAACATAGGTGTAGTTGGTTAAGAAGCCAAAACCGCTTTCAAAGTTATGTTGTAGCTGGATTTCAAGCCCAGTCACTGAGCCGCTACCGCCGTTGGCTGGGGCTGTGACACGGCATTTATCCCACTCGGATTCTGACGCGCCGCAACCTTCAATGTACTGAGTCGACTCAGTGACAAACACTACGTTATCAATATCTTTGTAGAACAAGGCTGCCGACAGCATAGAAGATTCAGTGAAGTACCATTCGATGCCAAGGTCAGCTTGATTCGCCTTATAGGGTTTTAAATTGGGATTACCGCCGGTCGCAGTACCAAAGTTTTTCGCTATGGCTAAACCGGGTTTAAGGTCGCTGTAGTTGTTACGTGCCATCACGGAAGAGGCCGAAGCACGTAGGATTAAATCTTCTTGCAGATCAAAGGCGACGTTGATGCTCGGTAGCCAATTATCGTAATTGACGGATTCATTGTAGGGCTTGCCATCGGCAAAACCAGTTGAGGTTTGGTCTGTGTTAACGTAACGCAAACCAAAGTTGCCACGATAGAATTCGCCGCTAAAATCCGCTTGGGCGTACAGGGCCAACATATCCTCTTCGACAGAGAAGGTGTTACCGAGATCGGCGACTTCCACTAACTCGCCATTGGCGTATTTCTCGCTGATAAACGCCCACCATTTGTCTTCATCTAACTTGGCATAGGAGTCGAGTACATTGCCGCCACTCTGGGAATGCAGGCCAGACAGTACGCCATTACTCCAGTTGGCTAGGTTGCCATTAGGCACGAAACCTAGGATTTCTGCGGGGTTACGGTTGAAGGCATTACGCTCGAAATCACTGGTGTTGTACTTAATCCCGACCGCAATTTTATTAATAAAATCATGATCGAGTTGATATTCGAAGTCAGACTGTGCGTAGGTGACTTTATGATCTTGCACTGTGGTTTCGTAGTTTGCCTCTTGAGCGTGCTTGAACTGGCTGGCATCGTTGGCATCTAAACTCGTCAGTACCACTTGGTAGGGACCCGTGGCATCGTAACTAAAGCCACCATCGACACTGCCTTGACCGTTAGGGAAGGCGGGATCGCCAATTTTACCGCCTTGATCCGTCGCAGGGATCCACCAAGAAGATGAGCCGCCTTGGGTGCCGCCATCTGAGGTCGATTGGCCAATGACGCCACTTACCGTAAAACTGTCTCCGACGTATTTTCCGGTTAAGTTGAGTACGTCAGATTTCATATTGACCGCGTGGCGTACAACAGGGTTATAAATAATCGACGCATACGCTGGCAGAATTGTTGCCGATGCTGTGCCGCCTTGGGCGTTATTTACTACGTTGGTTGAGCCCGAACCGCGGGCGCCAACGGTTAAGAAGTTATGGTTTACGTGGGGGATATCGAGTTCAAAATTAAAGTAATCTAAGGTGAACTCTGTTTTTTCAGTCGGTGCAAATTGCAGTGTGACTTGGGCACTGGTCCGTTCACGTTCGGCCCTAAATGCTTGTGAGCCAATCCCCCATGCTCCTACAGTTGATTCTTGGTTTTGTGCAGGATCGGCGGAAAAGTACTCATAGTAACCGCTGAGCGATTCTAATACATGCCGACCACTGGTGAGTTTTTCTACTGAGTAAGCGCCTAAAATACCAAATTTTTCATCGTCATTTTTCCAGCTTCCGACGAAAGATCCACTCGGATCTGTTTCATCGTACAGGCTGCTTTGGCTCAACTCACCTGCCACTTGATATGTGTGAGCATCGAGATCTAAGGGCTTACGGGTTTTGAGATCGACAGTGCCGCCCAGCGCACCTTCTTCAAGGCTAGCGGTTGGCGTTTTGTGGACTTCAACCGCACTGACTTGCTCGGCTGACAATAATTCCATGTTGAAGGTACGAGTGGCAGGACCAAGATCATACCAAGAGGTGCTCGCAACGGTTTGACCGTTCAGCAAAATACGACTCTGTTCTGGCGCTGTACCACGAATGGTGACCCCACTCACTTCACCGTATTGCCTATCGACCGTCACCCCAGAAATTCGCTGCAGCGCATCACCGATATTTTTATCGGGAAACTTACCGATATCTTCCGAGGTGATGGCATCGACCGTGGAGTCGGCGAAGCGTTTGGTATTCATAGAAGCTTCAATCGAGCGACGTATGCCGCGTACTTGGATTACCTCAATATTTTCTGCAGTTGCCTCTTGTTGCTCCGCTGCGACTGCGGTTGAGCTCATCCCGAACAAGGCGTTAGCGATACATAATGCGAGCAAAGAGCTCTTAAATAGTTGACCTTCTGACATGTTATTGCATCCCTGTAGTGCTTTTGTGTTGTTTTTTTCTCCAGTTAACTTACCTGTTATCGAATTGTTGATGCGGTACTTTTCACACTAGGATTGGTATTTTTCTATTGTCTTTGAAGCCTTGGGTAAGGGGGATAGTTAATACCAATCGTATTAAATATCTGTTCATTCAGCGGGAATTCAACGCGCTTTAGACAAGGCGAAGGCTTGAAGGCATAGTGGTGCTCTGTCGAAAGCCTTAAACGCAGTATAAAGCGCGTTGCCATGTAGTGAACATCAGCCGCCCTTCGGGAGCCACACAGGCATCCCACTCCGGTGTTGCATGAATAACCATTTCTGCGTCAATGCGCCTTGGATTGAAATGCCTGTGAGGCTCTGAACTGATTAGATATTTAATGTGATTGGTATAACTGGTGCAAAGGCAGGATTTATCGACTTAGCGTAGAAAAGTATGGCTTGTTGCTAGGATGGTATAACTAATGCCAGCGGGATTACTCACTATAGATAAGCTAAACGGATGAGTGAACTCGCTGTCTACAGGTTATGAATTAACCAGTGCGTAAAGAGAACTAACTTATTCATCTTTAAACATTATTTATAGGATGAAATCATGAAACTGAAATCGATAGCCGTTGCAGTTGGGCTTTGTGTTGCGAGCTTGAGTACTGGCTTAAGTGCGGCCTACGCCAGCGATAAAACCATTTACCTTACCTTTGATGATGGTCCAATTGACGCGACCTTAGGGCTGTTAGATGCGTTAAAGGATGCCAATATTAAGGCGACGTTCTTTATTAATGCGTTTCATATGTATGGCGAAGGAGATGAAAACGAGGCATTAGCGGCTGTCGCCCTACAACGTTTGCTAGACGATGGTCATATTCTGGCAAACCACAGTTACGATCATATGCTGCATAACTGCACTGATGGCGTGCAATCTGGGGCGGCATATTGTAATCAAGTTGGACTCTGGCCGGTAAAATCCTATCAAGATGCGGCCACCGATTTCACCTATTTTGTGACGAACACGGCCAAAGTGGTTGAGCTTATTCCTAATGCCGCCAGTTATCCCAATAACAAGATGACTAAGTTGGCACGTTTGCCTTACACCAATGGTTGGCGAGTGACCAGTAAACTCAAAGGCGACGGCTTGTGTGCGACATCCGATACTGTGCCGCCTTGGGACCCCGCTTTTGCTTGTACCGCAGAAACCTCGACCAACAGTTCGCAAGTTGCGGTGCAAATTCAAAACATGCTCGCCGAGAGTGACTATAAAATATTTGGCTGGGATCTAGACTGGGGACCTGAGGATTGGGGCGTTGCCTTTCCTGCTGAATCCATGACCGATGGGGTTGAGCTGGTGGCAAAAGTCAATCAAGTGATCAACACCTGTGCGGGCACCACAATGAACCCTCTTAACAGTCGCACGCAGAACTTAGATTGCAGCGATGGTTTGCACGACGGTAAAGTGGTGATCTTGACCCACGACTTCCTGTTTGAGAATGCTCACCGAGGACAAGGTGCAACCATCAACTTGCCTAAAATTAAGCGTTTTGTTGAAGAAGCTCAACGTCAAGGATATCGTTTTGATACGCTAGATAACTATGCCCCTGCTTGGCAGGAACAGCATAATTATCAACTACCTGAGTTTGTGTCCTATCAAGATAAAATCTATTCCTTAGTGCAAGCGCATTTCTCCCAAAGCAATTGGCAACCAAGCCAAACCCCAGCCTTGTGGAAAAATGAAAAGTAGTGATGTATTGGGCTGAGTATTTACTCAGCCCATCATATTGGTCGAGTAAAAGGCATGTTGCTGAACTTAGCCTGACAAAATTCAAAATAGCGGCATTTTTTACACTTTACCCACTTCGCTTTAACTCAGTATCTGTAATACTGCTCCGACATTGATTTGAAGTTTATCGGTGTTAGAAAAGTAGCGCATAACGAGCGCGATTGGGGAGAGAAGATGAGTACGTTTGTAAAATTAACCATAGCGGCAACCTTAGTGGTATTAGCCTTACTTGCTGCGGGTATTTACCGTTTCAACATGACCAATGATGATATTTATATGGTGATGGAAGATGGTAAGGTCATGCAATACGATGAAGCCATGGCGCATGAAAAAACTCAGGCTCAGGCGAATGAGATCGAAACTGTGACACCTTTTGAGGTAAAGCCTGTGGCGAATGCATCGGAAGTGATGCTCAAACTCTTTAGCTTAAATACCGCCAATCCTGTTGAAATAACGCTGCCTGAGGGCGGCAAGTCCGTTGCATTGACTCATTTTATTAAGATCAAACAAACAGAGTTTGCTATGGGCGACTACCAAGATGGTGAGGTAAAAGGTCGAGCATTACTTGATTACTTACGCATTACACCGTTAAATTTCGATCCCGCTCTAGAGCCGGACACCCAAAGTGACGCACCGATTCAAGATGATCCTAAAATGCAAACTATGCCCTTTGTGGCGCCCTTTATTGTGACGACTCAAGGTTCAGGCGTATTTTGGTATCTTGGATTGTTTAATCTGGATTTTAAACACAATAGCTTGAAACACTTAGGCAGTGTCATGCTTGGCGATCGAATCGAGGTGGATAGTATTGAACCTGTTTATCCTTTTGAAGCCCCATTTAAAATTGCTGTGACTTATCGTGATAGAGCGTCTGACCAACCCATGTCTGAAAGCCCTGAAATAGTCAAAACCATAGAGATGATAGTGAGTGAGACTAGCCTACATAAGTAGCGTGTAAATGCCATTATGGATCTGCGCAGGCTTATGCTAAGTTGTTTTTCGGTCTGTGGGTGATGTTTGCTTCAATAGCAAGCGTTAGCAGGTAATAGGTCAGCATAAGATTTCGACAAGGAGAGTGTCATGCAAGTTAGCAAAATCACTGGGAAATTTGATGTTAAGCTCACTCCTGATAGCCCCTATGCTACTGGCATTGGTGGTGTGACGTTAGGACGTATGGGCTTAGATAAAACCTTTTATGGTGAGCTTGAGGGGCGCAGCAAAGGGGAAATGCTCAGTGCTATGACGTCAGTCAAGGGCTCAGCTGGCTATGTGGCCATTGAACAAGTGGTTGGTAATTTGTGCGGTAAGCAGGGCAGTTTTGTATTACAACATTTTGGCATTATGACCGATGGACAAAATCGTCTGATCTTAGAAGTGGTACCCCATTCTGGGGCGGGGGAGTTGCAGGGGTTAACTGGCACTATGACCATCAATATTGAGAATGGCCAACATTTTTATGCATTCCAGTTTGGCTTTGAAGCTTAGTTTGGCTTTGAAGCTTGAATAACGCCTGTGTTTTAGCTCAGTTTTCTGTAACTCTTCTCCTTTATGATCATTCGAGTCATCTTAATTCACCCCTCTTAATTTAAGCGAGTAAGTCTTTTCGATTGAGTCTGAAAATGGACATAAAAAAAACCAGCTGAGGCTGGTTTTTTTGATTCTTTTTTCATAAAGCACTATCGAACCTTTAGTCTAGATCGGCGTGCTGTTACTTAAAATACGTTTAATTTAAAAAATGCCGTTGTCGCGAGAGTTAAGACACTTTTTTAACCACTTTAATTTTATCAACGACCTTTTTCACATCGTCGGTATTTTCGGCAATTTTCAGTGCTAGTTGACGTTCTGCATCGCTGGCAACTTCACCTTTCAATGTGACTATGCCATTGGCAACATCCACATTAATTTGGGTGCCGGATACGTCAGTTGAAAACAGTAAACGCGTTTTGATGACTGTGGCAACTTTAGAGTCAGTTAAGGTGGCAACAACTTCACTGGTGCCTTCTTTTTCATTCATCACAGTGAGTTGGTTATCGACATCTTTCACCCCATCTAAGCTCTTGATGAGCTCTGTGGCGAGGGCTTTATCCACACTGCTTTCCACTTTACCTGTTAATGTCACTTTACCATCTTTGACATCTGTAATGATGTCGAAGGAATTGAGATTCGTGTTGAGCAGTAAAGTGGTTTCTGCTTTACCATCGATCCACGCATCCTTGGTTCCGCCTTTCCAATCTTGGGCGGCAGCCACATTTAAACTGATTGAACCGACAAGTAAAGCCACTAGTACTGATGCTGTTGTAGTTTTCATAATCATATCCTCCGTTGTTTTCTCGAAGCTAGATAACGCACCAATCGTGCCAATGTTTTTAACGTAATGATTTTTAATGTTTTAATTGTTTTGTCTGGCGTTTTTATACCTTAGCATTTTCCTTTTGGTCGGTCTTTTTTACCGACAAAATGTAATTTTTTCTGGCATGCTGAGCCATCATTCGAGCATAAAAAACCGCACTCATCAGTGCGGTATTATGTCTTTAGTAAAAGTGGAGGGGAGTCGGTTAAATATGGCTCACTTAGCGACAGGGAATTAATGGTGATTGAGCGATCCCGTACCGTCGTAACTCATTTGCAGCCAAGCGGCACCCTCTGCAAGTTGGTTTGCAAGTTGTGGCTGATGCGCTTGCCTTACTGCTTGTTTTATTTGGATTAGCACTTGCTGCTCTATGTCGACAAGAGCGGTCATTGCCTGCGAGATTTGGCACTGTTGCAGCAATTCTGTTGCTTGAGTATAAGTGACGGACACGGTGTGACTTAGGCCATTAATTGGCTCGTCAGCCAAACGTCTCAGCTGTTCAAACCGAGTTAACATTCGTTGGTGGATGTTAGCTTTGGCGGAAAAAACACGCTTAAGATTATAGTCTTCGACATACCTCCTCGCTTGGTTGTAAAATGTGAGTCCTTCTTGATTCAGCTTGATGATTTCATCGATCAACATGATATCGGCGCGGATATCAGTCTGATGTTGCACAACATTAGACTTCATTATGGGCCTCCTAATGCCAGTGTTCGACATAGATTGTTTAACTGCTTGGGTAAATTGATTTCGTTTCGTTCAGCTACCATGCATATTCTGTTCTCGTTTTTAATGATATTTTAACAGGCTGATTTTTAGACTGATATTCTCAGTTCATCGAGATATCATCTTAGAACATCGGCAACTATTACCGTTGCTGTTGTTAAAATTTCATGGCTGACATACAGTAGTTTTTCATACAGGGAGTAGATACGCATGGCTCGACTGACACTTTTTTATCACTTGCAGGATGTTGGCGCCGAGCAAGCAATCATCGAACTTGCTGGCGCTGCTGACTTTAATAAGCTACGCAGTGTCGATGACTTGCCTTGGATAGAGCAGCTTGGGGCAAATCACGTCGATGTTGCCATTATTGAGTTATCCAGTCTTAGTCGTGAAGATTACCTTGTGCTGCTAGATAATGCGGCCATGTCAAATATTGAGTTTATTTTTCTCTCCGATGGTCAGCCAAATCCTAATCTTGATCAGTTAATGTCTCATTTTGCTGGTTACCACTTTCGCAAACCTTACGATATGCCGCTAATCAGCGAAATTTTTGCTGATTTTGCACAGTATTTAGCATCATCGCCTAATCGACTACATCCTTTTGCTAGCGAGCTAGACCAGTACGGTTTGCTTGTTGGTTCATCAGCTCCTATGCACAAGCTATACCGCACAATTCGTCGCGTCTCTGCTACAGGCAGTAATGTGCTGATTATTGGGGAAAGTGGGGTCGGGAAAGAACTGGTTGCTAATACCATACATCTTGCCAGCCCTAGGGTGAACGAGCCTTTTATTGCGATTAACTGTGGTGCATTAAGCCCAGAATTGGTCGACAGTGAGCTGTTTGGCCATGTCAAAGGCGCATTTACGGGGGCGAATCGCGATCACAAAGGCGTATTTGAACAGGCTGAAGGCGGGACCTTGTTTCTCGATGAAGTCACTGAAATGCCGATTGATCATCAAGTGAAGTTACTCAGAGTGTTGGAAAATAGCGAGTATCGTCCTGTGGGTGGCGACAAAGTGCAACGTGCAAACGTACGTATTGTGGCAGCGACTAACCGTGATCCCATAGTGGCGATAGAGGCAGGGCTATTTCGAGAAGATTTGTACTTTCGTTTGGCTCAGTTTCCCATTCGCGTTCCGCCCTTACGGGAACGTGGCGAGGATATTATTGGGCTTGCGCAGCATTTTCTTGCCTATCGTAACGTGGCCGAAAAGCAGAATAAGAGCTTAGCTGAAGACTGTATTCAGATGATTGCTAAGTACCCTTGGTCTGGTAATGTGCGCGAATTAAAACATGCAATTGAGCGAGCCTATATTCTGGCCGATCAGGATATTTTACCCAGCCATTTACAGCTACCTCAGACGAATGAAGTGGGTTTATGTGGTGGTGAACAAGTTGTTATCCCCCAAGGCATGCGCTTAGATGATTTAGAGAGAATCGCTATTTATCAAGCACTAGAAACCACTCAAGGTAATAAAACGGATACCGCCGAACAACTGGGGATCAGCGTTAAAACCCTCTACAACAAGCTTAGCAAGTACGAGCAGCAAGTCGAGACCGGTGAAACGACTGCTGAATAAATATTAATTATCAAATTAATATTGAAACAGAGCTAAACTTTATACTCTTTTTTTTGTAAATAATAACTCCTATTCTACAGCCCTTAAACAGAAAAAGCGGAGATAGAATATGAAACACTTATTAACAACAGCATTATGGCTTTCTTTGACAGCCAGTAGTTTTGTAAACGCCACCCCAGTAGTAGGAAGTCTTGAAACAGTCGCTGAATTGCCAATACGACCTGGCAATGTCAGCGTCACTGCACAAGGTCGGATTTTTGCCACAGTACATCCATTTGATACACCATCAGGTTTGCAATTGATTGAAGTTAATCGTGAGACCAACGCTTATAAAGCTTGGCCTTCAATGGATTTGCAAAAAACATCGACAGCCAATACTGCTCAATTTGATACCTTATTAGGTATTGCTCAGGACAAAGCTGGACACCTCTGGACCGCAGATATGGGGTTAGAATTAGGCCAGACAAGGATTTGGGGATTCAACATTAAGGACGGCAGTCTATATAAACAAATCGTCCTACCACAAGCTCTCGCGCCTAAAGGCAGCTTTATGCAGGATCTGGTTGTCGACTCTCAAAAAGGCTGGATTTATTTAGCCGATATCGCCAACCCTGGCCTCTTAGCGGTGCGTATCGACGATGGTCATACAATACGTTTTTCAGGTCATAGCTCGCTGCAGGCCGAAACGGATGCAGTAATGAACATAGATAACAAAACAACATTGTTTAATGGCAAAGTTGCCAGTGTAGCGGTCAATCCAATCAGTTTATCTGCCGACGGAAGTACACTCTATTATGGTGCAATGAATGGCACTCACTGGTATCAGTTATCGACTGCAGCTTTACAAACAGGCAATAATGATAAAATTATCGCCACGGTAAAATTAGTCGGAGCCAAGCCTGTATCAGATGGCGCAGCAACGTCCAAACAAGGTAATCATTACTTTACCAATTTGAACCACAATGCCATTTCCATGCTAGATAACAAAGGCACACTAACAACAGCGGTCAGTTCTCCACTACTGGATTTTCCAGATAGTGTGCAATTTGGTGAAACAGGCTGGTTATATATTTCAGTGAATCAATTGCATAAAGCAAAAGCCTTTAATGGAAAAGCCGAAACAGCCAAACCGCCTTATCGTATCATGCGACTCTGGACCGGTGAGGATACTGCTGCGGGTCAATAACACCTTAGCTGCAACAGCAAAGTTGCAGCTTATATTTGCAGTATGAGTTATATCGCAACTGTTTATTTACGTTGATGTCAGTCTTTGGTTTAACTCGAAAGCGTCTAGAAATGAGTTAGGTGTTGATTGTGCAAACTATCAATGCCACTTATTGTGACTGGCACAGGTCAATATTGAATGGTGAGATAATTTTTGGAACAAGGAACAAGTTCAGTGAAACTCAATCAACCTTCTAAAAATGCATTTTATATTCAAACTCTGAGTACTCAGTACCGACCTCTATTATGGCTGTTTGCTGCTGGGTTATTACTGCTTGGTTTACTCTGCGCCAGAGTAACCTATTTACAACCCGATCCGATACTACAGCTCGTTCTCGGCTGGGTAACACTGTTTCTATTGTTACCCGTGTTACCGACTGCGTTTGTTCAGCAACAGTGTTGGTTAGATGCCGAGCAACAGCAATTGTGGCTCGGTAAAGGTTTATTCAATGGGAGGTATATGGGATTGTGGCGGTGGCGTTCCTATGCCTTTCCGGACATCAAAGCAGTGCAACTTTATCAGCTGCAAATCACCCGCTGGCATCAGATCAGTCGCAATCGCCAAGCGGAAGATACTGTCCAACATTATCTGGCTTATTTAGAATTGCACCAGCCCAACGGTGCTCAATTGATATTGGGTGACAGTACTGATAGAAAGGAATTACAACAAGTTCTACAGCAATGCGCGCAGGCGATAGACTGTAAATTGCAGGATTTTAGTAACACTACTCAAAAATCACTTCCCAAAGGTAGTGAATTTAATTTCATGCGGGTACTGGTTCTGCTGGTTATATTTATTTTGTTGAATATTTTATATTTTTTGTTCGTTCTATAAATGCTCAGTCATCCAGCCTAAAAAGTTAGGCTGGATGTCCTCCACAACGATCACTCATCTTGCTCAGTGGTTTCCTGATAAGGAACAAACACTTTAAGAGATGCTGGCTGGACTTCAATAGTGAGATCCGCAGGCTCAAATACTTCACCATCAATCACATATTTACACTTAGGCTGGCTGCTGATGGTGACCTTTTTAGCATGGGCATGATGGACTTTACTTGCACTCGCTTGTTGATCTCGCACACTCTTATTGCCTTCTTTTACCCATCCCGCAATCGCTAATTCAGCGAGGCTAAGCAACTGCTCTTTGGGTTCATCGCCAGCATCCAACCAAGTAATGTCGAGCAACCCGTCGGTCATGTTTGGTTCGCCATCGCCCTGCGCCAACACGCTGGTAAACGGTGCGGCATTGGCAACGATTAGGCTATGGGTCGTTAATGTTGTGGGTTTTGCATCATCTAAGCTGAGCTGGATGGTTAAAGTGATATCGGCATTCACTGCGCGCCATAAGCCATCGAGGTAGGCAAACTGGCCGAGAGCATTTTTACGCTCACGATTAGCGGATTCAATCATTTGTTGCTCAAACCCTATGCCTACAAGCAACAACACTAACTCCTCATTACAACGCGCGGTATCAATGGCTTGGCAATGCCCTTGAATAATATTATCCAGCGCCTGAGAGATAGGAATAAGCTTACTGCCTAAACCAAAGAGGGCATGGCTGAGGGCATTAGTTGTGCCAAGAGGAATGATGCCTAAGACGATATCCGTATCAACGATTTGAGAGGCCACTTCAGTCACAGTACCATCGCCACCGCAGGCGATAATGATATCAGCACCTGCATTACGGGCTTGCTCGGCGAAGATATTTGCAGTTTCGTCTGCTGTTGTGAGTTTTAACGTTAGGTCAAAATAGGCTTTGAGTTCATCTTGGATTTGCTCGCTGTATTCTTGCCATTTCCCGCCACCAGAGACTGGGTTGGCGATAATCCACGCCACTTTGTGGATGTTAATTTTCCCTTGACTGAGCATGCGATCGAGCGCGCGTAATTGCCATTTGTTTAAGCCAGCGGTTTTGCGAATTTGCTTTATCTGCTGCAGTACTTCGGCGAAGTGCTGTTGTTTATCTTTACAAACCAAATAAGCGGCGAGTACCAGCACTGAGCGGCCACGACCCATAGCACAGTGGATGAGTACCTGTTTATTGGCGCGCACTTGGCGGTGCAGCCAGTTAACGGCTTGATTGAGTTGGGCGCTGGTCGGTACGCTATGGTCGAGGATGGGAATATTTAAATACTCGATATGATCCTCAAATTGCGACCAATCTAAGCCATCAAATTCAGCGGTGACATCCAGAATGGCAGTGATCTTATTGGCTTTAATCGTTTCCAGATCTGCGGAAAAGAGTCTACAGCCGAGATACAGATGTTCATCAATCCTTTGCATGGGCGGTACTGAATCGTATTTTCTGGCCCAGTGGTTATAGAGTCGACAGCCTAATAAAAAGGGAATAAAACCCCAACGAATATACCAAGGAATAGTGCCATCTTGGCGTTTTCTAAAAATACTGGCGAGATTAAACCAATAGGCGGAACCGACTAAAAACAGTGACAGACTTGTCCATGCACAAATGAAAGTGAGCAGGGGAGAAGTGTCTGTTACTGCAAAATAGGCTAACAATACTGCACCTGCAGTGTACAAATATTTGATGTGGATCTTCGTTAGCATGCAAGTCCTCCAATGCCATTGTTCTTGGTTAAAATCGTTGCACTTGAATGGATAGATGTCGAGATGAGAGATGCAGAAATGAGCGAGTCTAAACCAAAAGGGTGGCAGTAGACGAGTCTATTGCCACCCTAAAGTCAGGTTTGTTTAGCACTTAGTATCTTTAGCTTTAACACCTTCTTTGACTTCTTCACAGGCATCTTCGATGGCGTTACCTGTATCAGTCATTACTTCATCGATTTTTTCGCCCGTGTCTTCGGCTTTGTTATCACTACAGGCCGTTAAACCTAGGGCGAGTAATAATGCGAATGCTGCACTTGTCATCAGGGTAAATGGTTTCATATCTATCTCCTTTTCTAAAAAAAATTATAGTCGCGGTGATTTACCCTTAAGGGCATTGATCAGCAGAGAAATCACTAATAACACAATAAATATGAAGAAAATGATTTTCGCTATTCCCGCCGCTGCGCCAGCAATCCCAGCAAATCCTAACAACCCGGCAATCACGGCAACAACTAGAAATACTAATGTCCAACCTAGCATAATAACCTCCTGCCCTTGTATTAATCCTTCTCATGACCGTTTGTGTCACTTGTAAGGTAACGGCTAATGGCTCTTACTTGATTGCGATCTTAATGCCAACTTTAAAAATTTTAAGTAGTTAATTGATTTTAAATATAATTTAAATCATTTTATTTAAAATGGTGTGAGTGAATTAAAAGAGGGGTAGGCAATTTTTACCTAAGCTTCGGTAAGAGTTTCAGCCTAATACGTTGAATCAAAGACTGTGAGCTGATGTCGTTCATAAGTAAAGACAAATAAAAGCCGACACTGTGAGTTTGTGTCGGCTTGAAGATATTATGATCTTATAATACAAGATGATATGAGCTAAATACGTTTAAAAACGATTTAATGGTTTCCAGCGTTGCAGGCTAACTGGAATGCTCGCGCCTTGGGATAACAGCAGGTTAATGCGGGATTGATATGCTGCGCCCACCATTAAATGTTTGGCTAAATCCACCGCATTACGGGCCTTATAGTCATCTAAATAACTGCCTTTGGCCCACGCATTAAATGCGCCGAGCGCTGGGCCTGCCCAAATTTGGTAATCCATTTCGCGGCCGACTTCGCCTGTGTTTGACCAGCGGCTCGATAGACCCAAATACCAGCGGAAAATCAGCGCCATCTTACGTTTGGGGTTATCCAGTGCGCGCTCGATTTGCTTAGGATCGCGCTCGTTAAAGTGGGCTACTGTGCCAGCCCAAATGTCATCGAGTGATGAGCGGAACACTTGCTCTTCGAGTTTTTTACGCTCGTCCGCAGGGATGGCATCAATCGAATCGTAACGGGTGTAGATCTCATAAAGCTTATTGGCGCGCATCGGGAACAAAGTACCGCGCTTAACCACTTGTAATTTCACGCCCATTTCGAACATATCGGCGGCAGGCGCCATAGTCACATCGGCCATTTCTGTGGTGGCGAGTAACTTACGGGTGTGTTCGCTGGCGCCCGCTTCGACGCAAGCTTGGTTGATAGAACCTGTGACGATGAATGCCGCACCCATGTTGAAGGTGGCTAATGCTGCATCGGGTGTACCGACGCCGCCGCCTGCGCCCACACGGATGGGCGTTTTATATTGATACTTAGCTTGGATTTCATCTTTGAGCGCCAAAATCGTCGGTAAAAGCGTGACGAGTGGGCGATTGTCGGTATGGCCGCCTGAATCGGCTTCGGCCGTGATGTCATCCGCCATGGGCACGAGTTGCGCCATCGCCATTTGGTCTTGGCTGATAAGGCCGTCACTCACTAGTTGCTGGAGGATTTTAGCTGGCGCAGGCTCCATAAACTTAGTCGCGACTTCGGTACGGCTGATTTTGGCGATGACTTTGTTGCCAATGACTATCTCGCCATGTTCGTCGCGGCTCAAACCCGCCGCGCGGTAATAGACGATTTGCGGCGTTAACCCTAAAAATGCCGAGGCTTCGACCGTGCGCACTTTATGTTTTAAGAACAGCTCAACACTGCCGCGCTCTAATGCGGGCTCACTTGGGCTGTGAATTAAGTTAAAAGCATAAGGACCATTAGGCAGCGCCGCCTGAATGCGAGTAATGGCCGCTTCAACGCGGGATGGAATTAACCCCGCCGCGCCAAATGAGCACAAAATGCCCGCTTGGCCAAGGGCGATAACCAGTTCTTCCGAGGCAATACCGTTTGCCATAGCGCCGGCGTAGTAAGCGTATTTAACCCCGTGTACGCGGCGAAAATTACTGTCGCCTAAACTTTGGGTGCCAAGGGCGGGCGCAAAGGCGCTGACGGGGTGTGAGCCTAGTGGCGCTTGGCTGTCACTTGTGGTCACTTCGGCCGTTTGCGCTATGCCTAAGCCTTTTTCACTGTGATTGACTAAGTAACAGGCTTGGCTTAAATCTTTGAGTTTTTTGCCTAATGCGTCGATATCAAAGCACAGCTCGGCATCGTTGACTTGCCACGGCCAAGGGCTGAGTTTTTCATTATTGCTATTGAATTGATCTAGAGTATGGCTAGTCATAGGTGTTCTCATGTTATCAGTGCCGCCCTGTGCGATGTGGATAGCCAAGGCGGCGCAACTATTTGTTATTTGTTATTTGTTATTTGTTATTCGAGATTAGCGTCTTTCTAATAGCGTAAACTCATTAAGCTTCTTCAATACAGATGGCGATATCTTTAACTTCATAAATTCGCAGGCCATCTTTACTCAAGTTGGCATCGCCCATAATGATGCGTTTGCCATTGTCGTCTGTCACGCTGGTAATGTGCACATCCAGCGACATCTGCTTGTTTAATGGGTTAATTTGGCCGCGATATTTCCATTTGATATCCGATAAAATCTGCCCAAATTTAGGACTCTTAAAACCCGCACCAAGGTCTTGGTCAATCGCATAGGTTTGCATCAGCTCGATAATGGCTTCAACCCCTAATGAGCCTGGCATCACAGGGTCTTGATGGAAATGGAATTGGAAGAACCAATCACTCGGGTCAATGGTGCGCTCGGCGTATAAATAGCCAAGGCCTGCTTTACCGCCGGCTTTCACTATGTCGGCCTTGTCGATAAAGTTAAGCTGACCGCCCGCTAAACGATAATACGGCTGACCTTCTGGCGCGTTAAAGCTGCGATGCTGTTTATCTAACAGATTGATTTGGCTATCGGCCGCTATGCCATTTTGCACATGCCAAGGCTGAGTTGTCTTGCCGTTGTCTATGCCTAACTGGTTTTTCAGTGCATCGCCCTTGAAATAACCAAATACCGCTTTACCTTGGTAGAAAGGCTCGCCATCGCAGCTTAATTCAAAACTGAAATTTTGGATGATGTTGCTGCCGGCAATCACAGTCGATAACAAACGTGAGTCGTTTACGATTGTCTTGCCGCGTAAATCCACATGGCGCAGCAGCTTACCGCTACCGTCTAAGTTACGGAAGAACAGCTCTTGGCCGGGGAAGCCCAAGGTGGTGCCCATATAGCCTGAGATAAAGCCGTTAGGCTGCAGTGATATTTCCATCAGCACTGAATAGGGCATCACGGCGTGATGGCTATTTTTAGCGTAATACCAAGCGTTTGCAGGCACTTCGTATTCGGCGATACATGAAGAGGGCTTTTTCAGCTCGCCGCGCTTGCCGTCAATGGCAATGACGCGAGTCGTGAGCTGTAAATCACCGCAAGGCGTGCGCGGTGGAATAAGGCCGCGATAGATATTGAAATCGGGGCCGAAGCAGTTTTCGATGTCGCCAGTGGCAAATTCGAACATGTGATACGGCGTGAACGGCAGGGTATCGGGCACGCGGTTGGCGTACTTTGAATCCGCTGGCGCAATCGGCGCAGGCACATGCTTAAGCGGCACTACGCCTTTATTGGTTGGCGCAGTTAAATCAGGCAACTGTGCCATCAGTGGCGCCGCTAATGATGCGGCTGTTGTCGAAACCTGCGGCGTAGTCGCCTTAGCCGCATTGCTAGCTGTGCTGGCATCATTATCCGCGAGGTAGCGGGTGCATTCGGCTTCTTCTTTGATCATCACTCCAAGGTTTTGGAAATCCACGACCACTTTGCCATTGAGCAAAATATCGATATTCGCCTTAGCATACGGGCGCGGGCTCATACCTATTTCGGTGATTTCCATGCGATAGGTGAGCAGGCCAGATTGCGGCAAAACTTGACCGCGACAGCGCACTTTTTGTGACGCATTTTCGAGCGGTTGGAAACGACCGTTTTTGACGCCCCCTTCTTCTGTGCTGGCGTGCATACCAATATGCAGCATAAAGAATTGCAGTAATTGACCACAGCCTTCGGCCATTAACGATCCCGCCATCACTTGGTCGCCCTTGAAATGACATGGGAAATACCAATGATCGGCTTCGAGCTGCTTATGGCCTTGAACTGAACCTAAGCCCCACGCGCCGCCATGCACCTCAAGATTGCTGACCTGTTCAATCATCAGGAATTTTTCAGATGCAAAACATAAAGAGGGCTGCAAACCATATTGGGCTTGATGCGCCGCGTGTGCACCGCCAAAACAGCCACCGATATCCGCGCCGAGCAGTTTATGGATTTGGCTGTAATCAAATTGGTTTTGCGCGCAATCAAGCAGCGGATTAAAGCGCTGTTTATTCGGATTATTCAAGGCGAGGTTACGCGCTTTGATTTCAGCTTCGGTGTGAATAACGCCTTTACCGTCGGCCAGTTCTTTATCGGTGAAGAAGCCGGCACAGCCGCCATCCATTTTAAGGATCAGCTTGTCACCCACGAAACATTCGTAGGAGAAGAAGAACAACAAGGTATCGCCATTGCGGGCAAAGTGATTGATGGAAATGTCGTAGCGCAGGGTGTCGCCACCGCGCGGTAAGTCGCCAAGGAAGGTCAGGGTGCAATCGAGCAGGCGATAAACGCGCTCGCCCTTGTTTTCAAAATCGATACCTAAGTAGCTGATCAGCATCAAGTCGCATTGCCCCGATTCGACCGCCACGGCCCAAGGGATTTGGCCATCGACCAAATACGGTGCGTCCACAGGAATGTCGTATTCTGTGGTCATAGTGCAAGGCTGATATTGGTTCATCTGGGCGTTTAATTTTGTTACCCGAGATACCAGCAAATAGTCTGTGGTTGGCAGACGTACACGACGCGAGTAGCTGTCGATAATGGCGTAATCTGGGCCAAAGACGTTAGCAATATCACCTTCGGCGTACTCGACTAAATCCGCATAATCCCAAATGCAAGGCTTGCTTATCGGTGTTGGCGGCGTGTACTCAGGCACTTTTGCATGATTGGGAAAAAGTGCAGGATGTGGAAGAACCGCTGTCGTAGATGCCTGAACTATGGCTTGCTGCCCCACCGGCGCAACTTGGCCAATTGATGTCAGTTCTCCCTTAAGTTGGGCTTTCATCAAGGCATCGGCCAGTTTCAAGCCTTCAGCACGGCTTTGTAAAAAGGCTAAATGGGCTTCACGGGCGAGTTGCTGATTGCTTAAAAATGCCGCGTCTTTTAGCTCTGCTTGAGTGGCGTTTTTATTGGTGCTTAGGGCATTCATTGGCATGCTGCTTAATGTCTCTTTTTGTTGAGCCGTGGTTGGGCTGCTTGTTGCAAAGCTATTCGTGTCTTTGCTCGCTATTTGGGCCAAATGTTTGCGCTGGCTGCGTGCTGGCAATGCCGTCATGGCTTGGGCTTTTTGTTGTATAGCATCAAGGCCTGCGATCGGAGTATCTAGGATATGCTGATAGATATCGCTGCCACCGAGCGTCACTTGTTTTATTAAGTGTTTTTGCTCTGAAAGCGTTAAGTCTTGTTCAAGCCTTTGCCGCAAACTGTGCGCTTGCGTGGCACTTTGGCTGAGCAGTAACTGCGAGCATTTACCTTGGCTAAACGTCGCTACGAGCGCGTGCTGCTGAGCTTGAGAAGAATGCTTGTTAAGTTGCGCTTGATTTTTAAGCTGCACCTGATTTTTAAGCTGAAGCAGCGCGCTTAAAATACTCGCCATACCCGCAGCGGCAAAGTTGTGGCCTAGGGTATCAGCGGCTTGGCTGCGCTCACTCACACTCGGCAGCAGGGTATTGAGTACCAACTCTGAATCGGCAAGTTGCTCAACCGCAATACTGGTTTCAATCAAGCTAATCTGGCTGCTATTCACCTTGGCTTGGGTTAGCAAGTCATCGCAAATACGCGCAGTGTTGCTATTACCTTGTATGTCACAAATCGCGCCAAATACTTGGCCGCTGATGTGACCATAACTGTCGCCATAGCTGCTATTGGCATTAGCATTGTCAGCGGCATTACTTGGCTGGGCTGCACTTGATTGCGCTGCCGTGAGCACTAATGCGCCTGCACCTTCACCGACTTTCCAGCCAGTGTCAGTCGCATTAAATGCCACTGGCGATACGGCATTTTTGAGGATCACTTGCTCTAGACTGCCACTTAAATCGACGGCGGCGATCACTACGGCATCTAAGGATTCTTGGGACAAGAGGTTTTCGGCCACATCGATACAGCGGGAGACCGATTGCTCCGCCGCCGAAATGGTAAAGGCAGGGCCGTTAAAGTCCCAAAGGGATGCGATACGTGACGCCATGATGTTGCCAATAAAACTGGTGTATTGGTTCAGTTTGGCGGCATCGAGCACACTGTCCATGGCGATTTTTTCAAGGGCGAGATACTCGGCTTGCGTGAGTGTTATCCCTTGTTTTTTAAGACTGTCTGCCAGTTGGGTGTGTAGATTTACGCGGCCACGGAACTGGTGTAATTCCAGTTCAGTTTCCATCGCCACTAATACGGCCACCTTGCCACCGGGTTTTAGATTGGCATCACGGATCGCTTCATCGGCCACTTTGATCAGCAGCAGTTGCTGGGAGATCAGGCGGTCATCCTCATTGGGCGGCACTTTAAAGCGCAGGAAGTCAAAATCGAACTGGTCGATATATGCGCCTTGCGGTACAGAAGACAAGCCAAAGTTAGCTAAGATCTCAGGATGTTTATCTAAGCCTTTCCAGCGTTTAGCGGGCAGCGGGATAAAGGCATCTTGCCGAGCATGAATCGTGTTATCCAGTGCATTAATGGAGGTTAAAGGCCCAAAGTGCGATGCTAAACCAATGATATTTAATGGCGTGTGCTGATAACTTACAGTAGCAGCCGGTTGTTCACTCTTTTTGTTTGTATTGGCAGCATAGGATTCCAGCAATAAATGCGCGTTACAGCCGCCAAAACCAAACACGGAAACACCTGCGTGGCGGCGGTCATTGCCAGCTTTATCGGGCCAAGCATGTAATTCTGTTGGCAGATTTTTAGCGCTAAATAAGCCCTTAGGCGAGGATATCGGCGCTGATAAGTTAATACTTGGCGGCAGTCGACCCGAGCGCATGGCAAAAATCATCTTCATGATCCCCGGCATGCCTGCGGCTGTGAGTAAATGGCCTAAGTTGGATTTTGCCGAACCGATCAGCGGCACTGCAGAGCCTGCGAGTTTGTCCTCAAAAAAGCGTTCCATCGAAGCGAGTTCGACCTTATCCCCAAGCGGCGTGCCTGTGGCATGGCATTCAATCACTTCGATATTGGCAGGCAGTGTGTTTGCCGCATTATAGGCGCGCTCGAAGGCTTGTACTTGGCCCTTGCTGTTGGGGCTTAATACAAACTGGCCTTTACCGTCGTTCGACAAACCAATGCCGCTAACGACGGCATAGATGTTATCGCCATCGCGCTCGGCATCTTCTAAGCGTTTTAAGACTAACACCCCAGCGCCTTCTCCAGCGAATAAGCCTTTGCTGTTGCTATCAAAGGGCGCTGAAATACCGTGATCTGGGTAGGCGTGGAAAATTGAGAATCCCATGTTGATAAAAAAGGGATCGGCGCCCGATACTGCGCCCGCAAGCATCATATCGGCCTTGCCAGTTGTTAGGTAATCGCAGGCGAGTTTGAGTGCATAAACCGAGCTGGCGCAGGCGGCGTCCAGACTCAACTGAGTGCCACCCAAACCGAGCGCATCGCTGACCAGCTTTGAGGCTGTGTGGGCAACCGCGCCATTGGCGACGTTTAATGCTTGGTTATTGGCATTGAGAGCGTTAACTGAGTTGCCAAAATCAGCCAACTGAAATGCGCTTTGGTTAAGTTTGTTTTGTAGCGCCTTTTCAACGGTTTGATGATACAGAGGCAAAAATAATTCGTTGGAGCGGGCCGTGGGGAACGACAAGGTTCCCATTACGATACCTGTGCGCGCCAGTACGGCATCGCTTGGTGCAATCCCTGCGTCTTGAAGGGCTTTACGACTGCAATCGAGTGCCCATAAAAAGCTTTCATCTAAACCGTCAAAGGCAGACTCAGGCAGTTGATAGCCCTTGGCATCAAACTCAAAGTGCTGGATGTAGCCGCCCTTATCACAGTAAAAACGGTCAGACTGACCCTGCACACCTTGGTAATCGGCGGGATTGGCATTGAGCTTTTCGCGACTGATTTGGGTGCGAGAGTCTTTTTTATCCAACAGATTTTGCCAGAAGGTTTGTGGATTATCGGCGTCAGGATACTGAGTCGCAAGACCGACAATCGCAATTTTTGACGCACTTTTTGATGCGCGGTTTGACGCAATGGTAGGCACGTTAGTTTTATCAATAGTAGGGGAATGCTGAGAACTCACTGGGGTTCTCCTTCTGGTGATACTGCTGATGATAAAGGGGCTTTGTTAGCACTTAATGGCTGAATGAGCGGCGTGAGCGAAAGCGGCACTCTGTGGCTTATTAGCTGAGCTAAACACTTGAGTAAGCAGGTAATCGCATCGGCACCCTTGGCATTGCAAGCAATGGCGACTGTTGCCTCGTTCGCCGTGCTTTGGCCTGCATGGGCGTGGCTAATTTTATCTATGAGTGTGCTGGTTTGCCTATCGGCGCCCACTTCGACAAATAGCCTTGCGCCTTGCTCAGTGGCATTTTGAATGAGTGCACTAAAGTCGAGTGGCGAACAAAAGGTATCGGCAATCGCGCGGCCAATGCTGTGACTATCAACGGTTACTGGCGCAGTTTGCGCTGCGCTAATAAAGCGAATAGGCGAGCCATGTGCTGCCGCTTCCAGCGCCTTAGGTTCCAGCGCCTTAGGTTTCAGTGCCTCAGGTTTCACTGCTTGAGTATAGAAATCTTGTACTTGCCCATGGACTAACAGGGCTGGCGCGGTATGCATTGCCGTGACGCGATTGGCGGCAATCCCACGCTTACCTAACTTTGCAAGCAGGGCTTTACAGCTTGTTTCGCAGCCGGCAATAACGCAAGTATCACCTTGAATGATGGCTAAGTAAGCGCGAGGGAACTCTGGCAGTAATGCTTTGATTTCATTGCTATCAGTACGCACCACAAAGCTGTTCCACACTATGGATTCATTATCCTTAAGCTGCCATGCTCGGCGCACTGCGGTTAGCTCGCCAGAAATGGCATGGTTGAAAATATCGCTATTTTCGGTGGCCTTGATCATAGCATGGGGCGTTTGCCACACATCTAGGCTGGCCCACATGGCGGCTTCGCCCATTGAGTAACCCAGCGCCATTTTTGGCTTAATATTAAAGACTTGGGTTAAAAGCTTAGTGAATAGGTAGCTGGCGCCCACGCCACTAATCGCTTGCTGGCTTAAGCTCATGCTTGCTGCGGTTTTTACATCTGCGGCATAAATCTGCGATGATTGCAGCATGGCGCTTAAATCGCCTTCACGTTCTAGCTGGTGATACAGCGCGGGGAAATACTCATGCAAGTTATTGAACATATTGGCGTAAACCGTGCCAACACCGGGATATACAAAGGTCAGGCCCGCATCCCCTAGCGGCTTAGCGGTGAAACAGCTACCCGCTGGCGTTTTAAAGTGTTGACCATGATGACGCACTGCATCATTTTCAAGCGCCGAAAGCATAGCTTTGGCTTCAAGTTTGAGGTCATCAATTGATGCCGCCATCAAGACTAATGCCAGTGGTGCGTTGGCATCATAGCGTTCAAACCAAGGTTTGAGATATTCCGCGAGAAAGCCTACGCTATTTTCCTGGGTGCCTGCACCATTTTCGACTGTATTAACTAGTTGCAATACTTGCGCGATGAGTGAATCAATATTGTCAGCACTTATCGGCACAAACAGCCGGTTTTCATCAACAAGAGCTTTGGGCACCACAACTTGTGTGCCTTGGGTCAGTACTAGGCTTTGGCTTAGATTTCGAGACTCATCCGTTTTACTTGACGTTTTTGCGACAAGATTTAGACACAAAACCCGCGCTTGATGTTGGTCGCTAAACCAATAGCCTGCTTGATGATTTGTGCCGTTTGCCTCTTTAATATCAGTTGCGCCATGAAGCGGCGCTTGTGTTCGCGCTGCGAAGGCGGTTACGCCTTGGCGCAGCGCAACAAATGCCTCGTTGAGAGTGTTGGCGACAGTCTGATGTTGAACGGTTTGAGCTGGGCTGCGCTTTGCCGCCACTAACGCCGTATTTGCAATAGCCGCTACATTTGCAACACCTGTAGTTTGATTGCCAGCGGCAAAGCCAGCAATAAACGCGTGGGCGTGAAGACGCAGTTTGGCGGCGCATAAACCATCAAGCAAATACAGAGACTGGGGCAGATTGCCATCATTGAATTTAAGTTCAACCAGCTTGCCTTGCTCAATGGCTGTTGTTGCTTGGCCTAACAAGGCGGTGAGCGACCTTTGCTCATGCACTGACGGTTCATGTACTGTTGATTGGTTGGCATCGGCAGCGCAAATTTGAACTCTTTCACGTTCCGCAAACGTCTTTAATACTTGGGCTGAGTGAGAGTCAAGATTGACCGCGTCGCCAAGCAACACTGCAATACGCAGTGGCTTGGCAAGCTTTTCAGTCATAGCCGTGTCTGCTATCGACGTTTCAGTTTGGCCGCTATGTAGAGTTGCTAAAGTGTGGGCTAAATTCACTCGACTTTTGCCTCCACGCTTTCAATGGCTTTATTCGCAGCGGTTTGATTAGCAGCAACTTTATTCGCAACTTTATTGGCTAAGAATGCACCGTTAAGGTTTTTACTGATGGTGACTTTGGCGTTGTTCATCTCGCAGCTTAAACGACCATCTTGATGATACAGCGTGATATTGGCTTCAAGGGCACGGCCTGAGTGTTTTACAACCTCGAGCACTAGATACCCTTTATCGCCAAAGGCAAACGGCGCATGGGAAATAAACTCCCCAATGCTTGATGGCAAACTCGCCGCGCCATATTTGAGTCTCGCCCACACCAGCATAGCCTGCAGCAACAAATCATCCGCAAAGGCTTGTGAGCCTTTAGGGGCCAGATTGGGCACAAAACTCCCGCAGTCCGCTAACGCAACATGGGGAAGACTCACCTTAGCGACTAAGCTCGCATCGTCAAACTTCACCACCGACTCAATACCTTGCAGTCTTGGGCCGTGGAAAAGCGTGCCGTCGCTGTAAAGGCTGCTCGCGGTTGTGATGGCAGAAAGTCCTGCCAAACTGTGCGCGTCAAAAGCAGTTGCTTTGCTGTTAGTGGCTAAGTTATCACTTGCCGCGTCATCAACAGCATCATCAACGACTAGGATGGCCTGATATTGCGGACGACCTTCAAAGCTGATTAAGGCACTGAATTGTTCACTCAAGTACTCGTCAGTATCTTTCGCGGCTTTATCCGTTAACGCAATCGGTGCAAGTTCAAGTTCTAGCGTGATGGGGGCTGCACTTTCTAACACTCCATTTTGTAACACGGCAGTGTCGAAAATAATGCCCTTCAACAGCTTGTAGCTTTGCACTTTGACAGGCTGCTTGAGCACATCAAAGGCGGCTTCACGCATCCACTGAATCGCGCACACAGTCGGTAATACGGGATTACCATTAATGCAGTGATCTTCAATAAAGATCATTGCCTTAGGGTCCAGTGTGCGCTTTAGTTTTACAGCGTTAGGCAAAGCATGCGGACCCGACGAGTCAGTGGTCAGATCCGCTTCAGGCTTTTTTAGATTGCTACCTTGAGTTGCTTGCTCGTCACTTGGAACTGTGCCTTGCATATCAGTACCGACCAGCAATTGTGCGCCTGTGTTGCTCAGTAATTGGCTAGCAAATAACTCAGCGCCTGCCTTTAGCGGGATCACATAAACACCGCGATCCATAAACATCTTTTTCAGCGCAGGATTCACCATGCCGCCGTCCCACGGACCCCAATCGAAGCTCATCACTTTGGCATTTGGCAGTTGCTGCGCCAGTTGCAGTGCGGCTTTGTTGAGTATGTCGTTGGACATAGCGTAATCGCTTTGGCCAGTATTGCCGTAAAAACCCGCCGCCGAAGAGAATAGGGCAATCAGTTTTAATTTATCTAAATCCAGTGCAGCAAGTAGATTGCTTATACCTGTGACCTTAGTGCCATACACCCGTGCTAACTCATCTAAGGTTTTGTCTTGGATGTGTTTATCGGCGAGTACGCCCGCACCATGGATGATGCCAGTAATAGGCGACAACTCGGTGATCGGCACTATCGTGCTGGCGATCGCATCGGGATTGTTAACATCGAGACTTAAGTACTCGGCGCTCGCGCCCACAGCGGTAAAGGCTTGCAGTGCGGCTGCAATTTCTAGGCTGCTTTGAACTGGCCATACTAAGGCATCCACTTGTTTTGGCGTGGGTTTCTCGCCCAAGCTTTGAATGTGGGAAATAGCTGCGGCTTTAAGTTCACTGTTATTCTTACCCTGTGCCCAAGCGGGAATGGCTTGTTGGCTGCTTCTGCCAGCAAGGATAAAGTGCGCCTTGCTGCGTTTGGCTAAACTTAGCGCACATTCAAAGGTCACGCCTTTTGCGCCACCGGTCACCAGTATTTTATCTGCACTCGTCAAGTTTGCCGCGCTGTGGCGGGTATCAGCCTTGCCAGCAACTAAGGTTACACGCTCAAGTGCTTGGGCTGCGCCTTGGTTAACACCGACTTCCAATACGTTATCGGTTGCAAAGAGCTCAGCGATCACAGCATTGGCCAGTTGCTTGGCATCAAGTGTTGGCGCGATATCTAAGGCGCGGCAATGCACGCTTGGCCACTCGTGGCTCAAGGTTTTCGTTAGACCTGCCAATGCTGCTTGGTTTAACTCGCTGCGGGCAATTTGGCTGTGGTTAAGATAACCAAAACCACCGTCGATACGACTGACGCTGATAAAACTACTACCAGTATTGGCGGTCGCTGCTGTTGTTAAAAACGGTTGTAAGTGCTTGGCGAACAAGAACGCTTGCTCGACGGATGCCTTGGCGGCACTGGACAACACTAAACCTTTCGCATCGGCTGAGGTTTTATGTTGTGGTTGCAGATGAATAAAGCCTGCAACTGTACCTAAGCTTTTGATCTCATTAATTACTGCACCAATGCTGGCATCGTCAATCGCCGCCAATGTGAAGCTGGTAATGTGGCTATTGAGCGGTGATGTACTGGCCACAAGGCTTTCAGGCGAGCGCACAACCGCAACCGTTAGACCTTGAGCATGCAATTTTTCGGCAAGTACGCCAGCATTGTGACCATCATCGCTAATGATAATGCAGGCATCTTTAGCAAAAACGCGTGGCAGACCTTGTTGCGCTGATTGCTTTGACGATTGCTGTGGCGATAGTTGCGCTAGCTCAGCCGCCGCTGGCAACTTTTTTAGCACCACCTCACTGTGTGGCGGTAAATCGATAGTAGGTTCAGGCTGAACGACAGCGCTAACTGGCGCGGCATTCTGGCTTACCGCGTTTTGGCCTAGCTTGCCTTGCATATAGCTAACGATTTCACCTAAGGTACGACACTCGGCCAGATCTTCAGGATTGAGTTCAGGTAAACCCGGTAGCTCGTCTTGCACTGTGCCTAAAATTTCAACGCGCTTGATGGAATCGATACCTAGATCGGCTTCCATATCCATGCTGAGTTCTAGCATTTCAGTGGGGTAGCCAGTCTTGTCGGCCACCACAGCCATCATGGTTTGTTGGACTTTTTCAGCGCTTAAACCGTTATTTGTTGTAGCGGTAACAGTGACTTGCGCTGCTGTTGTAGTTGAAATCGAGCCAACCGCAGGTAGTTTGCTGTTCATGTAGTCAACGATTTCACCTAAGGTGCGACACTCGGCCAGATCTTCTGGACTGAGTTCTGGTAAGCCTGGTAGCTCGTCTTGCACTGTGCCTAGGATTTCAACGCGCTTAATCGAATCGATACCTAGATCGGCTTCCATATCCATGCTGAGCTCCAACATTTCAGTCGGATAGCCTGTCTTGTCAGCCACCACAGCCATCATGGTTTGTTGTACTAACGCAGCGCTTAAACCGCTGGCGGCAGGCGCGGCAGTTGTCACATGAGTTGCTACGATAACTGATCCCGCAGTTGGCAGCTTGTCATTTTGTGTAAGCTTACTTTGCATGTAGTTAACGATTTCGCCTAAGGTACGACACTCGGCCAGATCTTCTGTGCTGAGTTCAGGTAAGCCGGGCAGTTCGTCTTGCACTGTACCTAAGATTTCAACGCGCTTGATGGAATCGATACCGAGATCGGCTTCCATATCCATGCTGAGCTCCAGCATTTCAGTGGGGTAGCCCGTCTTGTCGGCTACCACTGCCATCATCGTTTGTTGCACTAACGCAGCGCTTAAACCGCTGGCTGCAGGAGTTGTTGGCGCTGTTGTAGAAACGACAACTTGGTCAGCCGCTGGCAATTTGCTGTTCATGTAGTCAACGATTTCACCTAAGGTACGGCACTCAGCCAAATCTTCTGGGCTGAGCTCTGGTAAGCCCGGCAGTTCGTCTTGTACTGTGCCTAAGATTTCAACGCGCTTAATAGAATCGATACCTAAATCGGCTTCCATATCCATGCCAAGTTCCAGCATTTCAGTCGGATAGCCTGTCTTGTCAGCCACCACAGCCATCATGGTTTGTTTAACAAGTGCAGCGCTTAAACCATTAGCGGCAGGAGCTGTTGGCGCAGTTGTAGAAACTACAACTTGGCCAGCCGCAGGCAATTTGCTGTTCATATAGTCAACGATTTCACCTAAGGTACGACACTCGGCCAAATCTTCTGGGCTGAGTTCAGGTAAGCCCGGCAGTTCGTCTTGCACTGTGCCTAAGATTTCAACGCGCTTAATCGAATCTATACCTAAATCGGCTTCCATATCCATGCCAAGCTCTAGCATTTCAGTGGGGTAGCCTGTTTTATCGGCAACCACAGCCATCATGGTTTGTTGTACTAACGCAGCGCTTAAACCGCTCGTTGCTGTTGCCGCAGGTGTCACTTCTGGCATCACTACAGCAGGCATGACTAATGCTGGAGCAGCAGGAGTTGCTGGCGCAACTTGTACAGTCACAGCAGGTGAATAAGCAACGGGAGCGGTTTGCACAACAGGCGCAACAGGTGTGCTAACCGCGGGTCTCGTCGCAACAGCTTGAGCCGCTACTGGTGCAGCATTATGTGGCATTGTCGTTGCAGCAACAGGTGCAGGAGCCGGCGCAGTTGCTCGTGGCTGACTTGCAACTGCTGGAGTAAAGTTAATCGGCGCATTGTTTAGCATGGCCAAGGCCGCTTGGCAGCTACTGCTTTGCAGTTGCATAAATTCGGCGTGGCTTTGCAGGGTTTGCGCTTGATGCTGGTGGAACATTTCCATCGAGCGTTGCAGGCTTTCAGGGATTGCAATGCCAAGGCTTGCCATCTTGGCTTGTTCAGTCATCAGTGTCGTGAAGGTATCGCCGTATTGCTGCGGGATAGCTAAAAACTGTTGATGTAACTGCGCCGCTTGAGATTGTGCGCTGAAAAATGCCGTTAACGCATCGCTGCTGACGTTAGGTGTGCTTGGGTTTAACTGCGCCGTCGCTTGCTGCTGATTGCTTAAGCCTTGCGCAACGCTTGGGGATGTTTGTTTCATTTCAACAGCTGCCACTTGATTCGCTTCCACTTCTATTATTTTCTCAACCACTTTTTCGACGATGACTTCTCTCTCAACAATTTTTTCGACTTCTTTTTCGACAACCGTTTCAACGATGCGATCCACATATTGCACTTGGCTAGTCACGCTGCCTGTGGCGAGGGATTTGGCCATCTTAGCTTTGGTCGCAGCACTAATGTGGTTAGTGGCGGTGAGTTTGATGTTCATTGCTGATGGCGCTTCACGCTCGGCAATCTCTTGTGACGTGACGGCTTGATAGGGGTCAACCTCAGTTAACGCCACGCCGGCTACCGCGAGTTGCACTGTGGCTAAGCGTAATTGACTGTCACTGTCGCCCTTAGGATTCGGGTTCATGCTGACAAGGCAAAGCTCATTTAAGTGTTCGCCTAAGGTATTTTCAACTAACTTTTGCAGTATGTTTTTAGGGCCAAACTCAACAAACACACGGGCGCCAGCGTCATACATGGCCTGCAGTTGTTCGCTAAAGCGAACCGATTGCAGCATATGTTGCTTGAATTCTGCTTTAATCGCTTTGCCATCGGTTGGGTGTAATTGACCCGTGCCGTTGGCATAAAGTGCGACAGAAGGTGCGCTGAATTTAGCTTTATCAATGGCTTTGGCAAATGGCTTTTGTGCGTGTCCAACCAATGGGGTATGGAACGCGCCTGAGACGGGCAAGGCAATCGCTTTAAAGCCCAGTTCGCTAATGGCTTTAGCGGCCAGCTGAGTTTGCTCTGTGCCACCTGCGATGACTAATTGCGTCGGCGCGTTGTAGTTGGCAATTTTAACGCCATCAAACTGGGCTAAACAGCTATTGAGCGCATCGATGTCATTCTTTTGTTTAAGAATGATGGCGAACATTGTCCCTAAGTCAGTTTGAGTTCCAGTGTCTGCGGCTTTACTCGCGGTATCGCTCGGCACTTGCGCCATGGCGTGCCCGCGGGCGAAGGCCAGTTCGACGTAATCTTCATTGGAAATCACGCCTGCCGCGCAAAGGGCTGACAATTCACCAAAGCTGTGACCTGCCACCATATCGGGTGCAAAACCCGCTTGCGTTAATAGCGAATATTGCGCCATTGAAATTGCGCCAATGGCGCTTTGGGCGAACAGGGTATTGGTCAGCGCCGCTTCTTGGGCTTTAACCGCATCGGCATCGAATGCCGGAATAGGGTAAAGGATGTTCGATAACGGTGTTTGACCGTGGTGAGCAAATACTTTATCGCTGGCCGTCACTTGTTGGCGCATTTCAGGGAAATGGCAGGCGAGTTCGCGGCCCATGTTCAGGTACTGTGAACCTTGACCTGCAAACAGGGCAGCTACTTTCTTTGATTCATTTTTAGCGACCAAGGCATGGGAGCGGTAGCTGATACCAGAAGGTAATTGCCACGCCTCGCTTGCACTGGTTTCTAGGTGCCCGCTTTCTAAATGCGCAATCGATTGATTTAGCTGAGCTTGTAGCTGAGCGATATCCTTAGCCACAAAACCTAAACGGGCATCTGTGTCTGCCAGCGGGCGCAGCGGATATTGCTGAGCGATAGCGTTCAGGCTCGCAGCGCTGCTCTTATTCGCATTTGCGCTTGTGTTCACGCTTTGGCTCAGCGCAGCTTTTAACTCGCTAAGCAGCGCGGCTTTATTGGCTGCGGCAAACAATAGTGTCTGCGGCACACTGCGCTGACGATATTGCTCATCGCGGCTGTGCTCAGGTTTGTATTCTTCTAATACGAGATGGAAGTTCGTGCCGCCAAAACCAAAGGAGCTTACACCTGCACGGCGCGGCGTTGCATCGGCGCGCTGGAACCATGGGCGAGTTTCGGTATTTAAATAGAATGGTGAGCTTTCGATATTCAGTTTTGGATTAGGCTTGCTAACGTTAATGGTCGCAGGCAATACCTTGTGGTGCAGCGCTAGCGCGGCTTTGATCACCCCAGCAGTGCCTGCTGTGGATTTAGTGTGGCCCACTTGGGATTTTACTGAACCTAACGCGATATGTTGATTTGTGTCGTTGCCTTGGGCAAATACTGATTTTAAGCCATTAAATTCAGCCACATCACCTGCGGCAGTACCCGTGCCATGGGCTTCAACTAAGCCAATGCTGTGCGGGGCAAAACCCGCATCGTCGTAAGCGCGTTCGAGAGCTTTAGCTTGGCCCTCAGGGCGCGGCGCATAAATACTCTTAAACTTACCGTCAGATGAGGCGCCAACGCCTTTGATGACGGCATAAATTCGGTCGCCATCGCGCTCGGCATCTTCAAGGCGTTTAAGCGCGACCATGCCGATCCCTTCGCCGATCATCATGCCTTTTGAATCGATATCAAAGGGTTGAATGGTTTCGTTAGTGGTGAAGGCTGGCGTTTTTGAGAAGCTCATGTACATGGACGGCGAGTTATCAGTACAGACACCGCCGGTTAACATCATGTCGCTGCGACCTTCGGTCAGTTCAGTTAGCGCCATACGCATAGCGGCAAGCGAGCCCGCACAGGCAGCATCGACCACACAGTTCATGCCGCCAAAATCAAACCGGTTGGCGATACGGCCTGCAATCACGTTGCCTAAGGACCCTGGGAAAGAGTTTTCTTCCCAGTGGATATATTGGTCTTGGAACTTTTTGATCAGCATTTCGCTGTCTTCATCGCTCAGGCCGCTGCTTTTGAATACTTTTTTAAGCACTGGATATTGCAGGCGCGAGTTCAAGCTCTGACTGATTTTTTGACCACCACCCACGCCTAGGGTGATGCCGATACGGTCACGGTCGTAATCGGCGGGCAGATTAGCATCGGCAAGCACTTCTTTGGCGACAATCAGCGACAGCAGTTGCGAGGTATCTGTCAGCTCAAGAATATTGGGCGGCAGACCGAATTCCATTGGATTGAAGTCGACTTCTGGTAAAAAACCACCGCGTTTACAGTAGCTTTTATCGGCTTTGCTTTTGTCGGCATCGTAGTAATCTTCGGCGCGCCAATGGGTGTCTGGGATGTCAGTAATGGCATCGATTTTTTCGCTGATCAAATCCCAAAATTTATTTAAATAACGCGAGTTAGCGAAGATGCTGGCCATGCCGACGATGGCAACGGGCATATCTTTTAAACGTTTGTTGAGTCGTTTATCTTTTTTTGACTCAGTCGCAGAATTAGGTACAGAAGGGGTATGGCTCATAAAGAGTCTCCACGGGTCGACCTGGATACGGTGACCTTGTTTTGGGATCCAGCCGCGCTTGTCTTTGGCGTGCCATGGGCACTGGGAAAACGGGCTAAGAAGGTGTGATAGTTGCGAACGAGCAACTTTCGTAAATGAAACGGCCCATGTCTGAGGACATAGGCGATATATCTATTGGTCGCTTGGGTATTGCTGTCTTGATAAATATCGAGGTAAATCCAATCACTTGCCGTGTCTACGCCTAATAGTACTGAGCTTGGCGCTTGCTCAGTGAGCTGCGGCGGTATGGTGAGTGACACCACTTGCACCACAGTATTGCCGTCGGTACTCGGCAATGCGAGGGCTTTGGCCAAGGTTTCTGGATTGACCGTATAGGTTTGGATATCGCTGCCTTGCGTCACAGGCAATTGATTAAAATAGCGTTCGGGGACTTGCGGTGCTTCAAATTCATCGAGCCGCGATATGCCGTAGCGCTTTAAGCAACGGGCAAGGCCGGAGCGCGACACATTGGGATTAATAAAGGTTTGGGTAACCTGAAGTAATCTATCTAAGGTGAGTTTGAGTTGGTAGCGTAATCCCACCACCACATATTCTTCCATCGGCGTGAGCGTGGTATTGAGGTGGTGGGGCGTGTTCGAACTATTGCTAATGGACTCACGCTTCCGCCATTTACGCACCGTTGCCTCGGTGATATTTAAAATTTTTGCCAGCTGGCTGACGCTCAGATCCGATTGCTGGATAAATAGTCGCATTTCAGGCGTGGTGGTGGCGTTTCGATGCCGAGGTGCGCTGTCTTTTTTCGCCGCTTGAGTCGTGCTCTTGGGGGCGTAAGACGGCGCTTTAGATTGAGAGTCGCGAGCTGCCATTAATAATAATTATCATCCGACATAATCTATTGGGACTGAGAAGCCATTTTGGCTGAGTCAGCTGTGGCACTCTTGAAGAACATAGTGACACTCATCGTAAAACCTGTGCTTATCATCTGTGTCACTTAATGGGGATGCAGATTACCTGAGGTTTCGGGTCGATACAATCATCTGGGACTGGAATTTATCGGCTTTCGTTGAGTAATGGTATTTTCTGTGCGTTATGTTGGGTTTTCGTTGACCGCTTGGGCTTTTTAATACTTTGATAGTGGAATAATTAAATTTTTAGGGGCGATAAAGACCGCTTTTTTGAGTTAGCGGGGTAAAATAGCCCAATATTGGCTTACGTCCCTTTCGTCATGAATGAGACTGTGCGGCTAAACCTGTTAATTTGGGCGCAAAATCTTGGCGCAATTGCAGCAAAAATTTGCGCTTAGGATGGCGTTCAGAGTCGTTCTAAGAATTGCTCTAATTAGAGTGCTGCTAAGAATTGAACTCGGGCTTAGTTGAAACTATTTAAGATGCATAATGAACTCAGATAACGATGAACCTAGACAATACCGAGATAAGAATGTTGCTAAGTGCTCTCCAAAAAGCCAGACAATGATAACCATCAGCCGCAAGGCTTTGTCCTGCAAGGCCCTCAAATGACCGACTCCAGAACATCTAGCAAAAACGGCGTGAATGTGGATCTATTTTTTATTCCTCTGAGCGATATTTCATTGCCGCAAACATCACTCGCTCAGTCTTGGTTAAGTGATGATGAACTCGCTAAGGTCGCGCGTTATCGCGATCCGAAGGCGCAAATGAAGGGATTACAGGTCAGGGCAGCGTTGCGGGCCGTGTTATCTCGCTATGCGGATTTATCGCCACACGAGTGGTGTTTTGAATATGGCGCTAAGGGCAAGCCGAGTTTAACGGCAAAATTGCAACAGCAAACGGGGCTTGAGTTTAACTTAAGCCATAGCGGCGATTGGTTATTGATTGGTGTGACTCAGTTTCATGGTGTTGAGACTGGTTTATTTGGGGTCGATATTGAAAGATTGCGGCCGAAGACGGATATCTATCCAATCCTAAATCATTATTTTTCTCCCCAAGAAACGTCAGCCTTGCTCACTCTCGCCGATGAAGCGAGTCAGCGGCAGCGCTTTTTCGATTTATGGGCGTTAAAGGAATCCTATATTAAGGCGACTGGCCTAGGTTTAGCGCAGTCGCTTAAATCCTTCGGCTTTGATCTAAAGCCATTCGAGCAATTGGTGGCCGGATCGGTTGAGCTTAGATGCCAAGATGCAGCGTTGATGCCGTTCTATGGTGTGGCGCCTTTGCTGAGTGTCTATCCTAATATCCCGCTGCAAACCATTGATGCAAGTTCATTGTATTGGCAAACCTATTTTGGGCGTTTGACCGAGGAGTACCGTTTTGCCGTGAGCTTAGGGCATGCTGGTAACACCGAGATTTCCATAATGCTAACGGCGCAACTGAGCAGCATAGAAGCCTTACTTGCAGATTATGGTTAACTGGTCTTATTCATCTTAGGTTAAACATTGCTGGGTATAGTCACGCCCATAATATTTTGAATTTGAATGAAATAAATGAGGTTTAACAATGAAACGGATTAAGTGCCTAATACCTGCCACTATGATGGTGTTGCTATCTGGTTGTGGTTATTTTGGTGGCGATGAAAAGCAGCAATTGGAGCAGGCTTGGTTAGCCCAAGATCCACAGTTGCAGCAAGTGGTTGAGCAAATTCGTGCCAATGGCTTAGATGTTGTGGCTCAAAGCGCGGCAGCAGGCACAGTTTCGGCCTGTGTGGCTGAAAAACTCAGCCAAGATCCGCTGGGTAAGTTAGTCAATGTTGAAGGCTCACTGATGGAGTCGGCTAAAGTGGCAGAACTGCTGGGTGACTTACAGAAAGTAATGGAGCAAGACATCAGTTTTGATCAGGTCGCGAGCTTGCTACAAAAGGGCGCCGATGCGGCAGCTTATGCTAAAAGTCTTATCGAGCAACAAGGTTTAGATCAAGCCTTACAAAGCCTTAAGCAAATGGTGACCGCGAGCGAGCAATTTGCCCAGCAAGACTTAGGCGCGCATTTTCAGCAGTTATTGCTTGAGTGCAAAACTTCAGTCCCAACGCCAGAGTCAGCGAATTAATTCTGCTTTGTTAATCTGGCCTTTAAAGATTGCATGAGAGAACATGTCGTGCAAATGGCTATCCGTACTTCACTCTTTTGCTTACAGAACACGACTCGCCAAGTGTCAGAATGATTAGTGCTAGTGTAATTTTTCCATAAAAAAGCCCTGAAGGTTCAGGGCGTTGATTTGGTTATTTCGCGCTTGGTAGTGGGACGATTTCAAAGCTTTCATCGAACTTTACTAAGGTCGACGCTATCTTACCGAAGGCATCTTTATCACCCTCTAACTTGGCAGTACCCTTAGCCAGTAACTCTTTAAGTGTGACTTTTCCGAGTAAAATCCCCGTAATATAGCGTTTATCAATATAAAGATTGGCATTGGCCTCCATCGGTTTATCAACCTTAATATTGCTTAAATTACCGTTACTTAGTTCAACATAGAGCGTTTCTTGGGTGTCGGGGTTAATCACATTAAGCCGGATTAGCCCAAGTTCAGCAGCTTTGAGGCTATCGACTTTTACGGCGAGGAAGTCAAATAGGGTCGATATTTCCATTTCTCCTAAAATATCTGCTGAGGCCGATTTAGGCGCGCCAGGTTGAATGCCTACGCGTAACTCTTGGGCGCCAGTGAGGTAAATGTTGCGCCAGCCTGCCCCTTCGGCTTGATAACCCAGTTGCTCATAGGTATCGGCAAGTAATTGTCTTGCCTCTTTATTATTAGGTTCTGCCATCACGACTTTATTGAGTGCGGTGGCCACAAAACGGTACTCGCCTTGGGCATAGTCGGCTTTGGCGTGTTTCACTACGGCTTTGGCACCACCCATATACTCCACAAATTTCGTCGCTTCATCTTTTGTCGGTAGTGGGTTTAAGTTGGCGGGATTCATATCGAAATAGCCAAGGTACAT
Organism: Shewanella sp. DW31; assembly: GCF_015767295.1. Classification (NCBI taxonomy): domain Bacteria; kingdom Pseudomonadati; phylum Pseudomonadota; class Gammaproteobacteria; order Alteromonadales; family Shewanellaceae; genus Shewanella; species Shewanella sp. DW31. The sequence goes on along the minus strand of NZ_JADWMP020000002.1, from coordinate 15,155 downwards.
GTTGTACACGGCTTTGGCATTATGGCTGTAGGTGCCATGGTAACCATTGGTGTACCAAGTATCGCGTACAGCCTTAGGGATAGTGGTTTGAATCGCATCGCCAATATCTTGAATACCCACGCCATTATTGGCTAAACGCAGGGTTTGATTATGCACTAGGCCATAGTTATCCCTTTGCATTCTTAAGTAATGGTTTATATCAGTATTGCCAAATACGGGGGCTGAGTGGGCAGTGAATATAACCTGTGCATCATTACCAAAATGGGTCAGTAATTCGTTGATATCCTTAGACCATTTTATCGCATCTCGAACTTTTGCCCCGCGTAAGGTATAAATGTTGTGCATGCCGTGGTAGGTGAGCTCTGCGGTCCACAATGCTTTCATTGAGGGAATATAGGTGGTCATTTCCGAGGCGGCTTCTGTGCCTGAGGCATCCATAAACACCATGTCGATACCATCAATGGTGAGTGTTTCCCACTTGTCTTTGGCATTTAAGGTGACATCGGGTTTAACGTAGGTCACTTCGCCTTTGGATAATCCCTTAGCAAGTGCGGCATCGACAATGCCTTGATCGTTTCGCTCTAATGTTGCGCCGTATTGATAGGCGGCGCGGCGGCTCATGGCATTACCGGCAAGCACGTTTTCGTCGACAATTTCTTTGGTGATATTATTGGAACCATAGACTTTGACGTTTGGGAACATGTCTTTGATGGCGCGGGAGCCGCCAAAATGATCTCCATGACTGTGGGAATAAATCATTGCGACTACGGGTAAGTTATTGCCCTCTGGTAAGTGTTTTAGCGCAAATTCGAGGGATAATTTTGCCGCTTCTTTGGTCAGCAGCACGTCATAAAGGATCCAACCCGTTTTACCGCGGATAAGGGTTAAGTTCGATAAGTCTGTGCCACGCATTTGATAAATGCCATCTGTGACCTTGTATAAGCCGTTAGACACCATATTCAATTGAGCTTGGCGATAAAGTGAAGGGTTTACTGTGTCTGGGGTTTTGTCGCCAATAAAGCTGAAATCGGCACGTAAAATGGCTGCTGTTGGTTCATCTAGTTCAGCAATAAGATTTTTAGAAAACTCTTCAAAGGCTTTTTTGTCAGCAAAATTAAGGCTTGCTGCTGAGGCTTTATTTACCGCAATGGTTTGCTCGGTGGCAGGCTTTCCCTGATAGTGCAGGCTAATATGTTCATGCTCGTGTTCAGCGGCCACGGCGCTTAAAGAGAAGCTGGCGATAATACTCATTGTCATCAAAGATTTTTGCATTATTTTACCTACCGAAAAGTGGGATAGTGTCGTCGATGGTTTGAGTATAGCCAGCTTGTGTATTTAGATTACTCGAGTTAGCTTGGGTTGTAATATTTATATAGTGAATGAGTGCACTCTTTTATGCCGACACGAAAGCCATTAGATTTAAATTTATTACGCGTGTTTATGGTGGTTTACCGTACTCGTTCATTCACTCAAGCGGCACAGGAGTTAGATTTAACACAGTCTTCCGTGAGCAATGCGATAAGCCGGTTCAGGGCTTGGGTCGGGGAGTCGCTGTTTAATCGAGTTGGACGGGGAATTGAGCCTACATCGGTGGCACGGGAGATGTACCGTAAATTTGAGCAGCCCATGGCGGATATTGAAACCGTATTACTGGGGTTTGAGCATTTTGATCCCAACTCGAGCCAGCGGCGCTTTTATGTATATGCTAATGAGTCGGTTATCGAAGCGCTGCAATCAGGCGTGCAGGCTTTATTACAGAATGCGGATATTGAAGTCATTTTCCGCGAGTCGCCGCCGCAGGAGGATGAGCTATATCGCGATATTTTGCTTGAGCGGGTCGCCGTTGCCATAGACATTAAGCCCGCGCAGCAAAGTTTGCTCTCGAGCAAATTACTCTTCACCGAAACCCTCGTTTGTATCGTCAGTTTGCAGCATCCTCGTATTCAAGGTGCTATCACCCATGGGCAGTATTTTGAGGAGAAACACGTCTTTTTAAATATGCGGCGTTTTAATTTGACTGCAGGGGATTTGTTTACCGAAGGCGTGTTACCAAGGCGCAAAATGTACAGTGAGCAATCATCTTTATTGAGTATGTTTGCAACTGTCGGCAAAAGTGAGGCGATAGGCATAGCGCCTTTGCGGTACGCCAGTCAGTACGCTGAGATGTTCGGCTTACAGATTTTACCTATGCCCCTGAAAACAAAGCCAATTGATTTGTATATGGTGTGGAGCAGTAAATATACCCAAAACCCGAGCCACCAATGGCTACGGCGTTTATTGCTTAATGCGAGTGCAAACACTGTGAATAAAAAAGCTCTGAATCTAGCGAGCAGCTAGGGCTAGCGATTCAGAGCTTTGTTGCAGTTTTTAAACCTTATTTTCTATCTCAGATTGTTAATCTAATCGCCTAAGAAGGTCATTACTGTCTTGCGAGTCTGTGGCTTTCACCAGGTTGCTCGAAGTCACTGCGATAAGGGTTGATATCTAAACCACCGCGACGCGTGTAGCGGGCGTAAACTGTCAATTTAGTGCAATGGCAAAAACGTTTTAAATCGACGAAAATTCGCTCGACACATTGCTCGTGGAATTCGTTATGTTGGCGGAAAGAAATCAAATAGCGCAGCAGTTTCTCGCGATCGATTTTAGGGCCTTGATAACGGATCATCACGCTGCCCCAATCGGGTTGCGAAGTGATCAAACAGTTGGATTTCAGCAGGTTTGAATTAAGCGTTTCCGCGACCGTTTGCTTATCGTCTGTACTGTTAACTAAGTAATCAGGATTAAAACTATAATCGCTGACTTCAATATCGAGATCGTCAATACAAGTGCCAGGTAACTCAATAATACGCTGAATACCAAAGCTTTTGGGCTCGATAATCTTAACGCTAACATCACCTTGAGCACACTGACTTAAGTCTTGCACTAAGGTTTTTTGCAGTGAATCTAGGCTATCAAACTTGGTTTGATTAAAGCTATTGAGATACAGTTTGAACGATTTCGACTCAATCAGATTCAGGCTTTCATAGCTTAAATGAAATTCAGCTATGGCCACCATAGGCTTACCTTTGGCATTTAACCAAGACAGCTCATAACCCGTCCAGATATCGGCACCATGAAACGGTAACGTCCCAGTGAGTGCAATAGCATTACGGTTTAGTGAGCGTGGAACCCCTTGCAGCAGCGACGCATCATACTCGGCTTGGTAGTCGGTGGCTTTACCTAAAGTCAGGCCAACAAGCGCTTGCGCATCACTATAGGGATCGTGATTCTGTGTCATCAATACTGTTTCCATGTCAAAATAGGCGCACATTATACCTGAAATTGGATTGTGCTTAAGTGTCTTGTCTGCCCGCACTCGATAAATTTTTGCAAAACTATCATCAAGCTTACTTAACGAGTTTAGGTGAACTACCGCGTTATTACCCACAGGGTGAGCCTTCTGTGTGTATTCAAGGCGAATTTCAACCCGATCTTGAACAGGCTGTTTCTTGGCAGCCAGTGAAACGCAAAGTTGAAGGCAGTTTCGCCAATGTAGAGCATGCACTGGAGTTAACTTTATGGCCAGAGATCAATGATTTTTACGGTCATTATTTCTCCGCCCCAGTATTATTTGACTCTAAGTGGGGCACGGGGGAGTTACTGCAAGTCTGGAATGATGACGATTTTAACTGCCTGCAACAAAACTTGATTGGTCATCTGATGATGAAGAAAAAACTGAAGCAGTCACCGACTTGGTTTATCGGTCTGTTAGATGAGGGAGATAAAATGCTCACCATCAATAACAGTGATGGTAGCGTATGGATTGAAATCCCTGGTGAAGTGCAATCTGAGCAATTGTCCTCGAGTTTGACTGCGTTTATCGAAGCATTATCGCCACGGATAGCACCACCCGTTAAACATGAAGAATTACCTATGCCCGCATTAGAACATCCTGGTATTTTCGCCAGTTTTAAACGTATGTGGCAAAACCTTTTCGGTAAACGTTAACTTCTGTGAGCGACATTTTTATTATCAACCTAAGTATTAACTCAACCTAAGCGTGGCTTATCTTAGGTTGAGTTCTGCAAGGGATAAACAGATGTTATTGATGATCCCAAGACAGATTCGACACTATGCGGCAAGGCTCGCAGCGAAAATGGAACATATCCAATAAAGGTTCATCGAGTTTCCAATCATGACTGCCACAACGTGGGCAAGGTCGCGTTTTTTCTGTGGCTAAATCTTGGCCGCCAACGCGATATAAGTAGTAATAGGTCGGGATCTGAGTGAGATATTCGATACGACCGCGCAAATCCCAACCTCTGCGAAATAAATCACTGTCAGAACTCGATAATTCCTCTAGCGCGGCAAATTCTGCCTTGGTGGCCGCTGCCATTTGCAGCTCGTCGCAGGCTTGCCATTCGCTCTGCCAACGGATAATACGTTTATGATCGCCATTAAAGGTTGCGGGTATACGGTACAGGGGAATGGGCAATAAATTGTCGCCGCTGCGTAGGGGCGAGCACATATGCACAAAACTGGTGTATAGCAGTTGCCAGCTGGGTGTTTCGGTATTACTTACTTCAGAATTGATATCCTGACCAATAAACTTTTCCCGCGGCGCGAGTAGTTTAGCGTCGGTTAATTCTACTAAGGCTTTTTTGACCCAAGGGCTGTGATATTTGTGCGCTAAACTGCTTTTCTCTGGCATCAATAAACGCACTCTAAACTCACCGTCATTAAAGGCGACCGCAAATTCTCGTCCTAAGATTTGGCCATTAGCTCGATAGGCTTCAAGGAGCTGATTAATGGCCTTCTCGGCGGCAGATATCGTGGTGTCGGCGAAGCATTCGAAGCGCAGTTCAGTAACAAACATTAAGCTGTTTTTCCTTGGATTTCTAATAAGTTGATGCGTTGTTTAAGTTCAAGCAGTTCGTTTTTTAATTGCATTATTTCTGTTTTTTGCTGCTCAGCATGACGTTCAAAATACGCCTGTTGCATCTGCAGGCGCTCGGCGAGCACTGCAAGGGTTAAGGTATCGTTAGTTGCGGGAGTGTCAGTTGTAGGGCTGATAGTTTGCAACTCAGCTAAACGCTCGCGATCCGCCTTAGGCATAGATTTAAATTGCTGTAAGCCTTGGATCAATATAGGTAAAGGTAGGCTACTACCTAAACGGGTTTTAATTAAGGCAAGGCTCGGTACTTTACCGCAGGCTTCGAGCGAACGTGCGGCCGCTAATACTTGGTCAAGGGGACTCATAATTAGCAAAATTCCTTAATTTGTTGAATTGTTTAAACCAATTTTAAAATAATAATTAATTTTTTCATTTAAAAACAGTGTGTTGTCTTGTGGCATTTATTTTGCTTATTGTCCAGCCGAAATACCATTTTTAAGCTTCAATAATAATTACATAGGATGTCACAAGATGAACCATAAATTGAATAACAAACTTATCGCCATCACTTTTTTAGGGCTCGCAAGCTTAGGTCTTAGCGGCTGCGTGGTCAATGTCGGTGATGGAGAATCGGGCTGGGATAGCAGCGAATCTTGGGAGAAAGTGCAGGATAAAAATCGCACTAACTTAACCAAACTGAGCTTAGGTATGCCTAAAGACCAAGTGATGATCTTAATGGGCACCGCTGATTTTAGTGAAGCCTATATTCAACAAAGTGCTCAACAAGGTGAAGCCAATAAAGAAGTCTTAGTGTTGTTTTATCGTACCCAGCGTAATAATGGCGATGGAAAAACCACTAAGGATGAATGCACGCCTATCGTGCTGAGCAACAATGCCTTAGTGGGTTGGGGCGAAACGGCTTACGGTAAAATCTGAACCAACGAGTCTTATCGTTTACGTAGCTGAGTGTCTAATTGCTCAATGGGCTCAGTCCAGAGGGCATCGGCTTCTAAACCTTCAATGATAAAGCTCTTTTGGGCAGGGGTCCAAAAGGGCGCTTGGCTTAAATGGATGTGATGGTCGATATCATGGGTTGCAATAAACTGCGCTATGGCCTCGTCGCTACTGTCTAAACCGAGTTGCTCAAACAAGTGGCTTAAGTCTACTGGAGTTGTATCCATCATTATTTCCTTTTCAGTATAGTGCCTTCGTTTAGAGTAAGCGCCTGATTGAAAAATGCAATCTATGATTAAAATTTGCACTTTTTAGTTTCCTTGGTAGATTAACAGTTACGCATAAAAAGTGTGAGCTAAGTCAAGGAATGCTAACGATGGACAATGAAATTCTGGAGGACTGCCGCGCAGTCTATTTGACCGCGGAAGACTTACGCATTGCCGCTTCTATTCTCTATAACGCTTACCATGATGATCCTTTTTTTGTCGATTCACTCTTTACCTCAGACAAAGCCGCTTATGAGCAAAAATTGCGCGCCGCAATCAGGGAAGAACTCAATACGTTATGGCAACAAAAACAAGCCCTCATTGGTTTATTCGACCATGAAAGACTCTTTGGGTTAGCCTGTGTAGTTACTCAAGAAGTGCCTTTAGGTGAAGGACGTTATTGGCACTGGCGCTTAAAGATGTTGTTAGGTACAGGTTGGCAATCGACTCAAGCGCTAATGAACAAAGAGTCCAGTATTATTGAACTTTTACCCAGTAAGCACTGCGGTATTTTGCAGTTTATTGCTCTTGCACCAAATGAACAGCACAAAGGACTTGGACATAAGTTAGTGCAAGCTGTGGTGAGTTGGTGTGATGAGCAGCCTGATTTGGATGGCATTGGTGTGTTTATCGCTCAGGAGAACCACTTGCAACTGTTTACTCAGCATGACTTTGTATCCATAGGCGAGCTGAGTATCGGCAGTGTCCATGGCCAGCTTTTATTCTATTCGGTTCAACAAGATGACTAACTCTTATAAACGTTTCGCCGATTTTTATCCTTTCTATTTATCCCAACACCAGCACCCGACTTGTCGGCAATTACACTTTGTTGGCAGTTGTTTAGTTCTGCTGCTGATTGGCATTGCCTTGGTTTCACAAGCCTGGTGGCTATGCTGGTTTATTCCTATTGTTGGTTATGGTTTTGCATGGGTGGGACACTTCGTATTTGAGAAGAATCGACCCGCGACATTTCAGTATCCTTTTTACAGTTTGATGGCAGATTGGGTGATGTTTGCGCAGATGATCCGCCGCTTTTTTAAACGTTAAAAAAAATTGCCCGAGTGAGATGCCCATGCCCGTGTGAGAGATCGCTTACAAACGTTGTAGGACATAATGTTTTCTTTTTGATTGTTTTTCGTCCTTCTGTATTTAATTTTAAATAGAATCATTGGGTTGTATTTATTTTTCTTTGGTTGGTCCGTAATTAATTTTGTAGTCCGTTCTTTGAGCCGAACAAAAACGTTAGGGTTAACGTAGAATTCACTCATGGTCAAAGCAAATGGATAGCAAGGAAAGCGAAACAGGCCAAAGGGACGCAAGAAGCAACGAATTAAGATTTCAAGGTTGAAATCGCTGACGGTAGGAAAGCTGTCATTCGCCTCGGATATGCTAAGGAAAAGCAGGATTGCTTTTCAAGGATGATTAGGGACAGTGAGTTGTATCGTCAGGATGATGAATTTCAGGAAGAATACAGGACACGCTTAAGGATTAAGCATGAACTCGAAACAGGATGTATCGAGATAAGGATAAAGTATAAGGGTGAACAGCTTGTACTAATCTATGGAAAATAAATTTTGCAGGATGCAATAGGAATACGTCATAGGAAGTGACAGGCTCTGTAAAAAGGATTTACAGGTCAAGGGACTGAGTGTTATCTCACGTAAGTTTGATACACAGGGACGAAAAGGAATTACAGGGACGACGCAGGACGCAAGTAGACGCATGGATGGTGCAGGGAGCACAAATCGAGCAGGACGGCTTACAAAGGATAAATGGGGCGCACTTTAGTTGCGCCCTTTTCTTTGGTTCATTTTCCGCATTAATCTGGTTTTACCAAGCTATAACGCTATTCACACAGACTTTATCTTCACGCTGCTTAAAGACATCTTGCCGTAAAACATGTTTACCAGTCTTACTTCTCTTATTGCCCAATGATTTACTCTGTGTTGACTGTGTTGACTGTGTTTTGGTCATGCGCCGAATGCTTGTCGAATTTTGAGCGATAGCGGTTTATGTATAAGTCCTTCAGGGGAGAACATCTAGCGCTTTGCTTGCTTTTGATTCGAATTGCCATCCTCCGTGTAAGAGATCTCTCACAAGTATGTAAGTAATTTGTAAGTCCAAAGAGTGGCTATGTCTCTGGGTTGGTTATTATTTTTATTTATATCAGTTGGTTAGTTTATTTTTCATCAGTTAAGCTCACTATTTTCATTAACATTTTAAATAATCCGCAATGAGTACTTTTGTTGGTTGGCGTAGAATTCATCTTGTAGAAGGAGTTACGGGCAACAGGATGTTGGCGATCAGGATGATCGAACAGTGGCTAAGGAATGTGACTTAAGGAAAGATAGGGATATAGGCCTTTCAGGATGAAAGAGAGCCAATACCAAGGAAGGGAGACTATCAAGGATTGATAGACTCATTGCATAGGATGGCAATGGCACATGGAGTGCAATTTAAATTGAATGGATGCAATACCCGTTTCATGGATGATGATGGAACCGCTCAGGAAAGAGCAAGCTTGGGACTGGATGACCAAGAGATAGGGAAGTACATGAGTACAGGGACCTCAAGGATTGAGCAGGGATGAAGCAGGACGCAGATTGACGCATGGATGGTGCAGGGAGCACAAAAATAGCGGGATAGCTTAACAGAGAATAGGAGGGCGTGGCTTTAGGGCCGCGCCCTTTCTTTTTTAACTTTGACAGTGAGTTATTTTTTAGCCGTATTTACGATAAAAAAGAATGATGTCTTGCTCTATATGTTGGCTCACATTTTATTTGAGCCAACATTGTCGATAAAAGCTTAATGGCATTTGCCTGAGTTACAACCACTTTGCGTACCACACCCGCCAAACTTACCCTGTGACGTTGGGGCTTCATGCCATTCGGGCTCAGGGAAGATAGGCCATTCAATCTTTTGAATTTTCTTGCCTTGCATCCAAATATGGCCACGATATTGGTTAATGCCGTCGGTGCTGAATTCAAATAAATATTTCGCCTTCCAGCAGATCCCCGTCGTGCCGCCAATGCTAGGGCGGGCAGTTTCCATGGCAATGGCTAACAGTTGAACTTTTTGTCGCCAACATTCTTTTTCGGCAAAAATACGGCTCAACTCTGCCATTTGGCGTAGTTGCCAAAAGAATGCGGCAATCACGACGAGGCCAATAATTAACAGTAAATCTGACATCATTTGCTAGCTGCCTTAAACAAACCACCTATGGCTTGTGATAGTTGAACACTTCGATTGGGATTTCTTAATTCGCCTAGTAGTTGATTGCGCAAACTAGGAATAGCCACAATATCAGCAAAGACCTGATTAAAAAAGGCTTGGGGCTGCAGTGCTAAAGCTTCTAAGTAAAGACTGCGACTTGAATTTTGTTTTAATACCGACCAGTTACGTCCGGCAATGCTGATGAGGGCATTGGTATCTAAAGAGGATTGGCCGTGTAGATGCGCAAACGCTTTTTGGCTGTGTTTGGCGCTAGAAGCCAAAGCGCGAAGGAAATAGGCTTGGTGTTCTGGCGCTGCGTCTTGAAGTTTCGCGAGAATCTTATCGGCGAGTGTGTCGCTAATCAGTAAGTGTTCAAGGCATTGGCATAGGGCGATTTGCACTTCGATGGCGGCTGTATCAAAACTCGATACCAAGTGCTGCTCATGATCAAATTCTTTTGCGCGTACACACACATCAGCTATGCCTTGCATTCCAATATGTTGCCATTGTGATGGGGCAACTTGGCCTGACAGATATTGCACGGCAAACTCGTATTGTGATGAAGCGCGTTGGCCAAGTTGTTTACGAACGAGTGCGTTAAATACGGCAAGTTTTTCCTGGCTTGGCTTGAAATTAAACGGATTATTCGCGAGTCGTTCTTGCTGCTCATCACTGAGTGGCTGAGTGGGATCTTGCCCTAATGCCGCTAATATCATTTCGATAAATTGTGAGCGAGGCGCGGGCGACAGTAATCCTTGCTCATCTAACGCCAGCTTTAGAAACCAAATAAAGTGCTGCTGGCTTGCATCCCAAAAGACAATAGCAAATTGTGCATGCCCTTGAATGGGATAAGGATAAGGGGCTGACAGAGATTCGATTTGGTGAAACGCGAGCATATCAATATGTTGCACCCTACGGCCAAGATCATACACTTGGAACTGGGTTTTGGCTGTGGTTAAAAACTGGCTTAAAGTAGTAATTTCAGTCATTTGGCTGCCATATCAATCAAAGAGGCTCAATAAATTGGCGCCATTATAGGGGGAAGTGCGTCTGGATGGTATGATTGCGGCACTTTAATCGACCTATTCGGCTTGTGGATTGTGGCAAGTTCCTCAATCACAATGGCTAATATGAGAATGGATCTGAAAGCTATGTTATACAGTCAAACCCAAGCTAAATTGGCTCAGATTACCCACGCGCTGCAAGCGGCAGAGTTGTGGTCTGAGCAAGCGCCTTCTGCCGCAGCAATGGCAAGCACAGCACCTTTTGCCTGTGATCTTATGCCCCTTGAGCAGTGGCTGCAGTTTATTTTGCTGCCTAGAATGCAGACTTTAATCGAAACGAGGGCGCCATTGCCGACGCAAATTGCGATTGCCCCTATGGCTGAACATGTTTGGCTGGATATGCCCCCGCGCCAAACTTTAATTAGCCTATTAAATGAATTGGATATGTTGTTAAATGAATCAAGATGATATCTGGCTTGAAACGCCTGAAAATGCAGTGAATGTATCCCAAGAGGATGATTCAGAAGAGCAGGCGCCTGAGATTGAAATTCTTTATGAAGATGAGCATTTAGTGGCAATTCATAAAACCGCAGGCTTATTGGTCCACCGCAGTTATTTAGCGCGTCGGGAGCGATTTTTTGCCATGCAGCTGACCCGTGATTTAGTGGGCTGTCATGTGTTTCCTGTACATCGTCTCGACAGGCCGACATCCGGCGTGCTCTTGTTTGCCAAGAGTAGTGAAGTGGCTAATGCTCTGTGTGAGCAATTTGCCTCCCATACGGTTGAAAAACAATATCTGGCTTTAGTGCGCGGTAATATGCATGAGAGCGGTATTTTAGACTATGCGCTTAAGGTTGAGTTGGATGAATTAGGCGATAAGAATGCCGATCCTAACAAAGCCGCGCAGGAGGCTGTGACGGCTTATGAGCCATTACTCAATACTGAAATTCCGTATTCGTCAGGTCGATATTCCACTAGCCGATTCGCACTGGTACGCTTGAGTCCAAAAACGGGGCGTAAGCATCAGCTTAGAAGGCATATGGCACATTTACGCCACCCCATCGTCGGTGATACCACCCATGGCGATGGTAAGCAAAATGCATTTTTTCGTGAGCATTTCAGTATTAATCGCCTGTGGCTTATCGCAAAAAAACTCACCTTTACACATCCAATAACTCAAACTCGGCTCAGCATAGAAACCGAGCTCGAGTCCGAGTGGGAAACCGTGTTTGCCGAGCTAGGTTGGGACGAGGCGACCTTGAGTCAGCAAGCTGAGTTATTCATCGCCCAAGAGGCGTGAACAGCAAGCGGCCAATGCTTGATATGGTGATATCAACTTAGCCGCGTGAATAAAATTAAGTGCATTCACTTTGCTTTGTTATTGAAACTAAAGTCATCGAATTTAAAACGAGGTGGATTGCTTAATCGAGGAGTTGTGGCGTTTGTGCTGTTTGTGGCCGCAGCTCTTGCATCATAACGGCTAAGGTTGAGAATCCAGACGTGAGTGCAAGTGGCGATATGAGATTTTGCTGGGCGGAGTGGAAGTAGTTTTTACGTCGAATATGGGTTGTTTTGTGGTGCTGCTTGAGGTGTTTTTGGCGGGTGGACTGTCGCATTAGATATTTTCTCACGCTCAATGGCTTGATTTATAAAAAATTTGCGCCTTAGCTTGCTCATACGCTGAACAATAAAGTAAGGTCAGCCTAATAAGGTTTGCAACGCGATGTGGAGTGTATCATGAAAAAGGTGAATCTGGTGTTTGGCACTGTATATGGTAGTGCACAATTTGCCGCTGAAACCCTAGAGAAAGAAATGCAAGTTTTAGGTTATGACGTCACATTGTGGCAACCTAATGAGGTAGCAAGCTTTATTCCTCCTCAGGATGAATTGTTAGTGGTGGTGACTTCGACGACCGGACAAGGGGATTTACCCGATGATATTCAGTCTTGGTATCATAATCTTAAATATCTAGCACCCTATTTACCTGAGCTTAGATACAGTGTGATAGCTCTAGGTGATTCAAGTTATGAGACTTTCTGCGGTGCAGGTAAGTCTGTAGATGCACTCTTGAGTGAACTTGGCGCTAAGCCGCTGGTGGAATTACTCGAAATTGATGCCTGTGAAACCATGGAACCTGAGGTTGAAGCGATAAAATGGCTAGAACGCTGGAATCAAGTCGTCAAAACCGAGCTCGTCGCTTAGGTAGTTTCGTCAATCTACAGTGGTTTAAATTTGCCCAGCGCTTAAGCCAAGCGCTGCTTATTCCTATTGCCATTTTACCCGCAGCTGGGGTTATGCTCGGCTTAACTGTTAGTCCGATTCCTTTTATGCCCGAAGAGCTGACAGTGCTGATGCTGGCGGTAGGCAAACTCATTTTCGCCATTATGCCGATGTTATTTGCCGTGGCTGTCGCTATTGGTTTTTGCCGCGATCAAGGCATTGCCGCCTTTTCGGCAGTGTTTGGTTATGGAGTGATGACGGCGACGTTAGCCGCACTGGCCGATTTGTATCGACTTCCAACCCACCCTTTATTAGGAATGGATACCTTAGATACTGGGATTGCAGGTGGCATGATGCTCGGTGGTATTACTTGCCTCGCAGTCCGTTGGAGTCAATATATTCGCTTGCCTGCGATTTTCTCTTTCTTCGAGGGACGTCGCAGTGCATCTTTACTTATTATTCCCCTAGCGATGAGCCTAGGTTATGTACTCGCCCATGTGTGGCCACCCTTAGCTTTATTGATTGAGCTCGTATCCGACTGGGCGGTTTATCAAAAACCCGCCATCGCCTTTGGCGTTTATGGCGCATTAGAGCGGTTACTTATTCCCCTTGGCTTACATCATATTTGGAATGCGCCTTTTTACTTAGAGGTGGGCCAATATCAGTTATTGGGGCATGAAGTCGTTCGTGGTGAGGTGGCGCGCTATTTAGCGGGCGATCCGCAGGCAGGAAACCTTGCCGGTGGTTATCTGATTAAAATGTGGGGATTACCGGCGGCTGCACTGGCAATGTGGCGCTGCGCAGATCCCTCAGAGCGGAATCGCGTGGCGGGTATTATGCTCTCGGCGGGGGCGGCAAGTTGGTTAACTGGGGTGACTGAACCTATCGAATTTGCTTTTATGTTTGTGGCGCCGATTCTATTTATTATTCACGCCTTACTCACTGGGCTCGCTTATTTTGTCTGTATTATGCTGGATATTCACCACAGCATAGTATTCTCCCAAGGGCTGGTGGACTTTACGCTGCTATTTCCATTGTCCCGTAATGCCAGCTGGTTTATTTTCCTTGGGCCTTTAACCGCCATAATATATTACCTGTTGTTTAGGCTGAGTATTTTAGCCTTTAATTTGAAAACTCCCGGTAGGCTTGAGCATAACGACAGCAAAGGACCCAAAGAAAGTTTACGGGCGATTATTGCGGCGCTCGGCGGGCGTGAAAATATCGTTGAACTTAATGCTTGTTTGACACGGTTACGCTTGAGCGTGCACAAGCCTGAGTTAGTCAATAAGGTGCGTTTGAGTCAGTTGGGTGCTAAGGGCGTGATCGTTATGGGCAAAGGTGTGCAGGTGGTTTACGGCACTAAGGCCGAAACTTTGCGTAAAGTATTGCAGCGTTACTTAGATACTCGCCGCTAGGATTGTGTTTTTACAAAATTAACTGCTTAATTTTTACATTTTATTGATTCAAGCCTCTGAAATATCATTTTTATTTTCGCATTATAGGGTTTTCATACTGTTCAGCATGATTTGCTATGGCAAACTCGATGTAGGGACAATATAGGAGAGCCAACTTTGCAACAAATGACTGAAACTCGCGGTAATACTTCGCCATCCATAGAGCGTAAAATCTTACTGACGGATTGCGCTGATGCCCAAGGCCTCATCGCTAAAATCACCAGTGTTTGTTTTACTCATAAACTGAATATCATCAAAAACAGTGAGTTTGTGGATAATGCCCAAGGGCGTTTCTTTATGCGAACTGAGTTAGAGGGCATTTTTAACAGCGAACAGTTATTGCAGGATCTGCGTGACGTACTGCCTACGCAAAATCATATGACGTTAGTTAGCGCAGGTAAAAAACGTATTGTGGTGTTAGTCACAAAGGAAGCGCACTGTTTAGGCGATTTGTTAATGAAAGCCTATTACGGTGGTTTAAGTGTCGAGATTGCCGCTGTGGTGGGTAACCATGATGCACTACGTGAATTGGCAGAGAAGTTTAACATCCCCTTTCATCTGGTGAGCCACGAAGGCTTGGACCGAATTCAACACGAGCAAGTACTGTTGGCCGCGGTATCGCAATATGAGCCAGATTATCTGGTGTTGGCTAAGTACATGCGGGTGCTAACTCCAGATTTTGTGGCGCAATATCCTAATCGCATCATCAACATTCACCATTCTTTTTTACCTGCCTTTATCGGCGCAGCACCCTATCGTCAGGCTTGGGAGCGCGGGGTGAAAATTATCGGTGCGACGGCGCATTTTGTGAATAATTGCCTCGATGAAGGGCCGATCATCAAGCAAGACGTGATTCCCGTCGACCACAGTTATAGCGCCTTAGAAATGGCACGTGCTGGGCGCGATGTTGAAAAGAGTGTATTGAGTAAAGCGCTGCAATTAGTGCTCAACGAACAAGTGGTCGTGTACGGCAATAAAACGATCGTTTTCTAAGATGTAGGTGAGTCGTGGCAATTGCATGACATTCAGCGGCGTTTATTGTCATCCCAAAACCACCGCCTCTGGCGGTGGTGATTGTTCCTTGAGGCTATAGTCTGAATTACGCCCATGCTAAAAGAGACTTCTTATTCACCACAAGTAAGAGGAAACGAAAAGCATGGGCGATTATAGA